>DASTMJ010000032.1:0-21231 GCA_035714205.1 Flavisolibacter sp.
TATATAAAAGAAACGGAAGCCCGGAACATTTTATATGACATCCAGGACTATCCTAAGACTAATTACCACTAATTTTTATTTTCCAACAAACCTATCTAAGCTTACTTTACCGGGGCCGGTAAATAATAATGCAATAAAACATACCAGGAATAAACCTGCGCTTTCGCCTTTACCAAAAAACTCTCCCTTATGTGCAAAAAACAATGCAACCGACATGGCTATAATGAGAGGGATGGTGGCCAGTCTTGTAAATAATCCCAGTATAATAAAAGCTGCACAAAAGAATTCGGCAAAAACAACCATTGAAAGTGAAGTGGTAGATCCAATATGAAATGGATCGGCAAACCTTGGTGCTTTTTGTGCAAAGTGCATGAGCTTATCAAGCCCATGATTAATCATCATTAAAGAACCTGCACCAATACGCAAAACCAATAATGCAAAGGATAAAGCATTGTCTGAAACACCGGTGCTGAATAATTTTTTCATCAGGATCAATTGAATTGTGGCGCAAGTTTACGGAAACAAATTCAAAAATTGATATTGCTTCTAAATTGTTAAATAGATTATTAGTTTCCTTATTTATGTAGTTCTTTGGAATGCTATTTGGAAAGGCTCAAAATAATTTCAAATCTTTGAACGTTATCTTCGCAACCGGTTAAAGGATGTTCTATGAAGAAAATTTGTACAGCACTGTCTCTCTGCTTTGTCTCCGCCGTGTCTTTTTCACAACAAACTACTTTCTTTAAAGAGCCTAATGAGAAATTCAACGAGGCTAAAGAATATTTTCAAAAAGAACAATATAGTCTTGCCTACCCCTTATTTAAAGAACTGCAACAGTCGTTAAGAGAAAGCGATAAGGTCAACCTGCCTATCGAGGCGCAGGAAATCAATTACTATACTGTTGTCAGTGCTCTTAAACAAAATGAAGGCCGTGCTGAGCAGGATGCATTGGAATATATTGATGTAACAAAAAACAATGCAAGGGCACAGATGATGAGCTTTCACCTGGCCGAGGCTTATTTTCGCCAGCAACGTTTTTCCGAAGCTGCTGACCTGTACGAGCAAGCCAATATTGCAAATTTAAATAACCGCGAAATTGCTGATCTTAAATTTCACCAGGGCTATTCTTATTTTACCCTGCAACAATTTGCCAAAGCCAAACCCTTGCTTGATGCAATCAGGCAGGTGAAAGCTGATCCCAATTATATTGATGCTAACTATTATTATGGCTTTATTGCTTTCAGGGACCGTAATTATGGCCAGGCTTTGGAAAGTTTCCGGGTAGTGGAAAACGAACCGGCCTATGAAGCCATCGTACCTTATTATATTGCCCAGATCTATTATGTGCAGGGCCGCAAAGATGATGCGATAAAATATGCTGAGAATAAGATCAAGCAAGGGAAAACCCAATATTATGATCTTGAATTAAAACAATTGCTGGGGCATGCTTATTTTGAAAAAAGAGAATTTGCCAAAGCTGCGCCATTGCTGGAAGACTTTGTGGCCCGTTCAAAAAAAGTACGACGGGAAGACCTGTACGAACTTTCTTATGCCTACTACCAGGCGGCTAACTATGACAAGGCCATTGAAGGCTTTAAACAATTGAGTGGTAAAGAAGATTCCTTGAGCCAGCACTCTATGTACCTGCTTGGCGATTCGTATTTAAAAACAGGTCAGCGAGCCAATGCCCGTAATGCATTTTTGTTTAGTTCATCCAATAACAGCAACCCCACACAAAGAGAGATCTCCCGTTTTAATTATGCCAAGCTTTCTTATGAGCTGGGCTACCAGGACGAAGCTTTAAATGGCCTTCGTACTTTTTTAAATGATTATCCCGATTCGAAATACAAAACCGAAGCCACTGAATTATTGGTGGGAGCCTTAACAAACACCAACAACTACCGCGATGCGTTGACACTGTTGGAAGGAATCCAGTATCCAACGTCTATTGTTAAACGTTTATATCCACGCATATTGTATGGACGTGCCACAGAGATGATCAATGACGGGCAATTAGATGAAGCAGAGGCTTTACTGGACCGGGCTTTGAAAGATCCGAACAATGGTGCTGTTCTTCCATGGATCAATTTCTGGAAAGGAGAGTTGGCTTACCGTAATAACCAGGTTGATGAAGCCATCCGTTATTACCATGCGTATTTGAATGCCGGTGCCCCTGCGTCGGGTGAAGCCAATGAAAAGAGTGTAAAATATAACCTGGGATATGCGTATTACCGGAAAGAGAATTACCCGGTAGCTAAAAGTTTTTTTGAGCCCCTGGCTACCAATGTTTCACTCAGCTCTGATGCTATTACCCAGGATGCATACGTTCGTACAGCCGATGCTTACTATATGAACCGCAGTTATGCGCAGGCAAGGACCATGTATGATAATGTGATCCGCTATTCCTGGCCGGCAGAAGATTATGCCACTTTTCAAAAAGCAATGATAGCGGGTATCAATAACTCAACCGAGAAGATCAATTTACTGAATACCCTGGTGCGTAAGTTTCCACAGTCAAGCCTGGTGGGGGATGCCAATATGGAGGCAGCCAACACGTACCTGGCCGATGAACGTTTTTCGGAAGCCATTCCTTATTTAAAGAACATCATCAATGCAACGGGAAACAATAGTTTAAAACCACAGGCTTATTTAAAGTCAGGTATCGCCTATTATAACCTGAACAACAATGCAGCTGCTATTGATCAATACAAATTATTATTATCCAATTATCCCAACTCACCCGAAGCGGATAATGCCTTGGATAATATAAAAGCTATTTATATAGAACAGGGTCGGCCGGGTGATTATGCCGATGCGGCCCGCCAGGCAGGTAAACCCATATCGGTCAGTACTGAAGATTCATTAACCTACCAGGCGGCTCAACTGCAATATGATAACGGAAGACTGGTGGAAGCTTTGAACTCCTTTAACACCTACCTGCAACGTTTTTCAAACGGTACCTATGTTACCAATGCACATTACTTCCGTGCAGAAATTTATAACGGTCGCAAAGACTGGAACAATGCCCTGGGCAGTTATGCGGTAGTGGCTGAAAGAGCGCCTAATACGTTTGCCGAAAGAGCTGTTTTGCAAGCTGCACGTATCAACTTTTTTGAATTAAAAAATTATGCTGAGGCCGAACGTTATTATGCCCAGTTAAAACAAATTACAGCCAGCCAGGAGAACCGGCTGGAAGCGATGCGTGGTTTATTGCGCAGCCAATACCAGCAAAAAAAATGGAATGATGCCGTTACCAATGCAAAAGACCTGATAGCGCAAAAAGGAAGCAGTTCCGATGATAAATCACTGGCCAACATGGCTATTGGCAAATCGGCGCAGATCAGGGGTGAATACGACGTGGCCATTAACTCCTTCAAACAAGTGGTTTCAGTAAATAAGGCTGCACTGGCTGCTGAAGCCCGTTATGAAATTGCCAATAGCTGGTTTTTAACAGGCAGGCTGCCGGATGCGGAAAAAGCAGCTTTTGAGGTCATTAATAAATCCGGTTCGTATGATTGGTGGGTTACAAAAGCCTATATCCTTTTGGGTGATGTTTATTTCAAACAAAAAGATTTTTTCAATGCCAGGGCTACCTTCCAGAGTATAGTTGATAATACCCTGAATGCCGAACTGAAAGCAGAAGCCCAGGCCAAGCTGGATAAAGTAATAGAAGAAGAAGGGAAGAGCAGTAAAGTGAGTGGTGATTAGTCAACCGTTTTTAACGATTACCGGATTTTAAATCTAATATTAACCAGAAGATCAGCAAAGTAACAATATGAAAATTTCCATCTTATTAACCGGAATTTTGTTGACAGGCATTTCAGCTTTTGCACAGGACAGCATCCGTAAAAAAGAAGTAAATGTAACTTCTACTTTTAAGCCATCCTTAAAAGAGGCGGCCAAGATCAATATCAATGCAACACCTCCAACTCCTGACACCACAAGACCACGCTTACAATATACACTTCCCAATCAAAATCTTTCTTTTGTATTTCAGCCGGGAACACTAAAGCCACTGGCTTTAGCCGTTGATACCGGCGGCCGCTGGGATAATGACAGTTATGCCAAGATTGGTTACGGAAGTTTTAAAACACCTTTTATACAGGCCGGGCTTTCTGTTGGCGATGGAAAAACCATGGGCCTGAATGCCTATGCCAAACACTATTCATCCAAAGGGAAAATTTACCTGCAGGATGTTATGCATACCAATATTGACCTGAAAGCATTTTTTCAAACAGCTAAGAACCTGGAATGGAATGTGGCTTTTGGCGGGGAGCAGGAGAAATATAACAAGTTTGGTTATGAACCCAACACTTTGTTGTTCCCGGAAGATTCTATTTATGTAAAATTCCAGTGGTGGAAAGGTAGCCTTGGATTTCATAATATCAACAGAACATCACTTGGCCTGTCTTATTCACCTGAAATGAGGATCGATGTATTAAATGACCAGCTGGGTAATACAGAAAACAACAGTTATGTAAATCTTCCTCTTAAAAAAACCATCGGTACCGACTTTGAAGCCAATGTGGGTATTGAAGCCAATTTAGCACGGTTTAAGCCCGAAGGTAAATCGCAGGTGAAAAACGATTTTGTGTCACTGGGCGTTTCCCTGTTGTATAAAACCGGCAATGCCTATATTGTTGGCGGCGTAAAACCTTCCTGGGATAACAGCGAATTTAAGCTGCTGCCTACAGTAATGGTTGAAGCCAGTACCAGTGATAACCGTTTTTCTATACAAGCCGGATGGCTGGGTCACTTTAGAAGCTCAGGTTACCAGTATATGGCCCGTATGAATCCCTGGGTGTGGGCGCCGGAAACAATTTACAATTCAAGAATTGATGAACGTTATGCCGGTTTAAAAGGTTCGGCCGGTGATCATTTTAGCTATAGTGCAAAAATTGCTTATAACAGGGTAACCAATCAACCCTTGTTTATAAACGATTTTGAAAGTGGTAAGTCTTTTGCCGTTTTGAATGAGCCAGAACTTAAGATCATGAACTTTAGCGGCGAACTGGGTTATACGGTAGGAGAAAAGTTTTCGGTTATATCCAATCTTGCTTTCAACCAGTTTAAAACAAAGGAACATGATAAAGCCTGGGGCCTGGTGCCGCTTGAGTGGAATACCACCATGCAGGTGCAGGTGCTAAAGGACCTTTATGCAAAGGTTGGATTGTATGCCTTTGATGGTCCCTGGTCCTTAACAAAGGATGGCCGAAAAAATTTGCAGGGTGCAATGGACCTGAGCGGTGGGCTTGAGTTTAAAATAGTTGAACATGTAAAATTATGGGCCCAGTTCAATAATATTCTTAATAAAGAATACCAGCGCTGGAATCAATATCCAACTTATGGCTTTAATTTTCTGGGGGGAGTTGTATTTTCGTTCGCTCAAAAGAATTAAGGGTGCTGGCTTTACTTACAAAATACCTGTTGCAATACCGCAGAATTTCCATTCCTCACATGGGAACATTTGAGCTTGTTCAGCAATCACCGGAGTTCAACGTGGTTGATAAGATCATGCTGCCACCTTCCTTTCATTTGAACTGGCATAATAATGACAGCTTGCCCGACCACCAGCTTTCTTACCTGGCTTCTTTTTCTGATGGTGATAAAAACCGTACAAGGGAAGAGCTGGAAATGTTTGGTAAACGATTTAAAGACAGGGTGAAAAAACAATCGTTCACCTGGAATGGTTTGGCCACTCTCAGGAATGAATATGGTACCATAATCATTGATGAAGAAATAGGAGTGGATAGCCTTCAGCCTGTGAGTGCGCAAAGAGTTATAAGGGAGAATGTAGCCCATAATGTGCTGGTTGGCGATAAGGAGATGACCTCGCACCAGGTCAATGAGCAAGTATTGAAAGATGATAAAAAAAGAACGTATGTATTGATCATAGGGTGGATCTTATTCCTGGTCACTCTCGCAATCATTTTCTATTTATTATATAAGGGAGGCTTTAATCCCCTGTCTTCCGGCTTAAGACTAAAAGCAGCTGCCCGGGCATTTTATTCCTGATCGTATCGTTTGTTTATTTTCGCGGCTTTATGAGTAAAGTGCATTATACCCATTGCCCGGTTTGCAGCAGTACATCCATCAATCCCCTGTTAACCGTAAAGGATCATTCTGTGAGTAAAGAGGAATTTGTTATCTGGCAATGCAGCAATTGCAGTTTGCGTTTTACCCAGGATGTTCCAGATGAAACCGCTATCGGCCCTTATTATCAAAGCCCGGATTATATTTCGCATTCCAACACCGATAAGGGTTTGCTCAACAAAATTTATAAAAGAGTACGAAACTTTACGCTGCAAGAAAAAGCTTCACTGATCATCCGTTATACAAAAGAAAAAGGTAACCTGCTGGATATTGGAGCAGGCGTAGGCGCTTTTTTGAAGCAGATGCAGGAAAAACAATGGAACGTAACCGGTATAGAACCAGATGAAGGTGCCCGCAGTCGCGCCAAACATATATTCGGCATCGATCTGCTGCCTGCTTCTCATTTACAACAATTGCAACCAGGTAGTTTTGATGCCATAACCCTATGGCATGTGCTGGAGCATGTGGAATCGTTACATGATTATGTGCAGAAACTGGGAGAGCTTTTACACCAGGACGGAAAAATATTTATTGCTGTGCCCAATTATGCTTCGGCAGACGCAGGAATTTATGGTAATTATTGGGCAGCCTATGACGTGCCGAGGCATTTATACCATTTTACTCCAAAGTCGATGGAGGTTCTGATGCAGCAACACGGTTTAAAGATCATTGCCAAAAAACCCATGTGGTTTGATGCGTTTTACATAAGTCTTTTAAGCAGCAAGTACCGGAAAGGAAAAACTTCGTGGCTTGGCGCCGGCCTTAGTGGGCTGCGTTCCAACATCAATGCCTTTTTTAATAAAGATGCAACCAGCTCCCTGATCTATATTGTTTCAAAAACTTAAAAAGGGAAATCGATCTGGTATATCTCGGGCCAGTATTTGCCTGTTATATAAAATTTCTTTGTGTCAGGATTGTACGCAATCCCGTTTAGCTCCATGGCATGGGGATCTTTTGATTTTACCTTATTCACAATATCGGAAACGTCCATCTTAGCTACAACCTCACCACTTGAAGGGTCGATCTTTAAAATATAATTGTATTGCCATTGATTCGCGTAAACATACCCGTTCACATATTCCAGTTCATTAATATTTACAGCGGGTGCACCATTCTCTGTTATATATTGGGTGCGTAACAGCCTGAAGGTTTGGGGCTCGTAAAAATACAGGTTGCTACTGCCATCACCGGCAATTAAATTTTTGCCATCATTGGTTAAACCCCAACCTTGTGTGTTGAGAGGTAATTCCTTAATTTTTTTAAAATCAGCCGCTGTATAAACATGAACTACATTCTCTTTGTAGGTTAGTTGATATAGGGTGTCGTTCAAAACGGTCAGTCCTTCCCCAAAAAATTTATCATCCAGGTTTATTTCTTTTAAAACTTTCCCGGTTTGAACATCGGTTTGTACCAGTTTTGATTTTTCGTAATTACCTGTACTTTCCAGGAGGCTACCTTTATAAAACTCAAGGCCTTCTGTAAAATAACTGGTATCATGCGGTAAAACGGCTGTAACGCTATACGATAATACAGGTGTGGTACGGGCCGGGGCATCTGTATCTCCATTGGAATCATTACTATTACAGGCGGTAAGAATTAAAAATGCTATAAATACAGGTAGCTGGTACAGTTTTTTCATCAAACAAAAATAAGTGTTGCAAAAAAAGGTAATTGTTAAACAAAAGGGTGGGTTTTCTTTGTTTATTTGGTGATTGACGTCTATATTTGGACATCCTTCCTCTGTATCCTACAAAAGATCTCCCAAACGTTTAATCTGCCGACAATTTTCTTCCAAATCCTGGGAATTTCATTATCAATCCATCATCCACGTTGTTCCAAGATCCGGTAAAAGATTAGTTTTTCCATAGACCTGTGCAGAGCTGCAAATACCCTGGAACTATGAGGACGATCATATTAGGTCTCTGCTTTTTTATTTCATTTATGGCTAAGGCACAACGTGAATGTGCGACACAAGCTTATTTAGATGCGCAACTGGCATCTGATGCAGGTATTTCCAAAAAACAGGCAGACATTGAAAGTTTTATTCAAAGGCAAAAAATAACCACCCGCTTAAACGGCGACGAAGGCAGTTCGGTGACAGGAGTGATCAAGATTCCCGTGGTGGTTCATATCCTTTACAATACCGCTTCTGAAAATATTCCTGATGCGCAGGTATTTAACCAATTAGCGGCTTTAAACCGCGACTTCAGGCGACTAAACAACGATACGTTAAACACACCGGATCCATTTAAAAACGTGGCGGCAGATGTACAGATTGAATTTGTGTTGGCTACTGCAGATGAAGAAGGCAGACCCACCACAGGTATTGTAAGAAAACATACCTATGTAACCTATTGGAAAACGGATGATCAAATTAAGTTCTCTTCTGAGGGTGGCAGTAATGCCTGGGACAGCCGTTTTTATTTGAATATCTGGGTAGGAAACCTGCAGTCAGTAATTGGTTATTCTTCTTCACCGGGTGGAGATGTGACAAAAGATGGCGTGGTCATTTCAACTTCCGTATTTGGGTCGGTTAAATCAGGAAATTATAATCTTGGCAGAACAACAGTTCATGAAGTGGGTCACTGGCTTGGGTTAAAACATATCTGGGGCGACCAGTATTGCGGGGATGATCTTGTAGACGACACTCCCAAACAAGGAAATTTTACGCCTGGTTGTCCAACAGGCTTCAGGAGTTCGTGCAGCAACGGAACTACCGGTGATATGTACATGAATTTTATGGACTACACAGCCGATGCATGTATGAACCTGTTTACCGAAGGACAGAAAGAAAGAATGCGCATATTATTTATACAGGAAGGTCCGCGGCATTCCATTCTTGCCAGTAAAGGTTTATGGCAGCCCTGGAAAGAACCATTGCCTGAAGCTGTTGAATTACCTGCACAGGTAACGATCTACCCTAATCCAGCTCAATCAGATCTCACCATTAACCTGGACGAAACCTGGGTGGGAAAAACGATCCATATTCTTAACAGCAATGGCGCGGTAATAATAACTTTCCGGGTAAACTCTAAAATTCAAAAGATAGATGTGCAAAGGTTAAAACCCGGCCTGTATTACCTGCATGGAACAAAAGCAAACGGAAAATTGTTGCAGAAGTTTATCAAGCTATAATCATTCGTTCATCATTTGAGCAATTTGCCGTCCCACAACAGGCGCCAGTGCTACTCCCATACCGCTCATACGTACGGCACAATAAACATTTTCTTCCAGTTGTTTTATTATAGGAAGTTTTTCACTGCCCATAGCCATAATGCCAGCCCATCGTTGTTCAACCGTGTATTGATCTTTGTAAGCAGGCAGGATGATGTTGGAAAGATAATTTTCAAGTTGTTGTTGTATAAAATCAGAAGTATGCATTTCGGTTGTTTCCTCTTCATGAAAAGCTTTATTCCTGGCACCGCCCAATAATACCCTGTTACCTACATTGCGGAAATAATAAAATCCTTCATCGGAATGAAACGTTCCTTTCCATGAAAGCCCTGGAATAGGAGAGGTGAGGAGAACTTGTCCCCTTGCAGGAACAATATCCATATCCGGCACCAGGTTTTTTGTAAAGGCATTGGTGCACAATAAAAGTTTGCGGGTGGTAAACCTGAACGGGTGGTTGGTAGCCAGGGTTATCATACCATTTGACGGCTGGAAACTTTTTATTTCCATGGAATTAAAAACCTGTACACCCAGGGATTGTACTTTTTGTAACAATGCCTGGAGCAGTTTGCCGGAATGCAGGTAACCTTCCAGGTTATTTTTTACAAGGTGGCGGGTGTTTTCAAAACCAAATTCATTTATTTTTTCATCGGCCAGCCTGTAGGTTTTTTTTGTGCCGGTTATGTTTTTGAATAAGGTATTTATATAAGCGATATTCTCCTCAAGTTGCGAAGATGCAATTGCACCAGATGTATCATACAACTCGTAGCCACCGGTCAGGTCAAAATCGATAACGCTGCTTTTAAAATATTTTTGAATGCGTTCCAGTCCCTTATAACGCATTTCAACCAACTGCAACATTTTATCGGCCCCCATGGCCTGTGCGTCGTGAACCACTTCGCTCAAACTGCCAAAGCATGCAAAACCTGCATTACGGCTGCTGGCTCCCGTTGGTACCATTCCCCGTTCCAGGATGGTGATCTTTAATCCCGGGTATTTCTTTTTTAAATAGAGGGCCGACCATAAGCCAACAAAACCACTTCCAATGATGATCACATCCTGCGGGGCAAAAAATGTTTCCTTTTCCCAGATAGAGATTTGCATATAAACTACTTCCTTTCAAAATTGCATATAAATATTGTGAAACAACAATAAGAGGAATGAATTGGAGCGCTTTTTAAGTTTTGAATTAGCTTACGTAAATCTACGCAGGGATTTTCCTGTTTTAAATAAGCAGTATTTAACCTGGTTTTAAAACCATTCCTGCTATATTCGGTATCTAAACAATTTCTATGAAAAGAACGTTACTGCTGTTTGCTTCCTTATTTATAGTGCTTTTATCCCAGGCTCAATTTAAAGGATTATTGAAAAAAGATTCAACGGGTAAAACCGGGCTTGGTAAATTGATCAATACAGGAGGGAAGCCGGGATTAAGTAATGATGAAATTATAAGCGGCTTGAAAGAAGCTTTGAATGTAGGTTCTAACAACGCATCGCAAAAACTTGCCACTGTTGACGGGTTTTTTAAAGATGCAGCCATCAAGATTTTGATGCCGGAAGAAGCAAAAAAGGTTGAAAACAAATTGCGTGGCCTGGGAATGGGTAAGCAGGTTGATAATGCCATTTTATCTATGAACCGTGCAGCTGAAGACGCAGCTACGGAGATTGCACCTATTTTTATTAATGCCATTAAAGGTATGTCGATAGGAGATGGCCTGGGTATTTTAAGAGGTGGTGATTTTGCTGCTACTACTTATTTAAAAGATAAAACAACAGCATCTCTTACCGAAAAGTTCAGGCCCATCATTGAAAACTCGCTGCAAAAAGTAAATGCTACCAAATACTGGAATACGGTTTTTACAACGTATAATCAATTCAGCAGTGATAAAGTAAATACCGATCTTGTTGCTTATGTAACCGAAAAAGCATTAGCCGGTGTCTTTCACCAGGTAGGATTAGAAGAACAAAAGATCCGTAAAGATCCTTTGGCCCGGACTTCCGATATCCTGAAAAAAGTATTTGCTAATTAAGGACTCGTTTTATCCCTGTAATGAAAAAGAGGAAATGGTGACCCCATTTCCTCTTTTTTATTTTTTGTTTTCCTGAATTATAAGTGTATGGCTTCACCATAAGCCACTTCAATGGCATCTTTAATACTTTCACTGATGGTGGGATGCGGATGAATGCTATTCAGCACTTCATGGTAAGTGGTTTCCAGCTTGCGGGCCACAACTGTTTCCGCAATCAGTTCTGTTACATTATACCCGATCATATGTGTGCCCAGCCATTCACCATATTTGGCGTCAAAGATCACTTTTACAAAACCTTCTCCGTGCCCTGCCGCAGAAGCTTTACCAGATGCACTCAATGGAAATTTGCCCACCTTAATTTCATAGCCGGCTTCTTTTGCTTTCTTTTCTGTAAATCCAACAGATGCAATTTCCGGCGAGCAATAGGTACAACCCGGTACATTACCATAATCAAGAGGTTCGGGCTGGTGTTTGAATTTCTTTTCACCAAAGGCAATATTCTCCACACAAATAATGGCCTCTTTAGAGGCAACGTGGGCAAGAGCCTGCCCGGGAACACAATCACCAATGGCATAAATACCCGGGGTGCTTGTCTGGTAAAATTTATCAACTGTAACCAGGCCTTTTTCTGTTTTTATACCCAGGCTTTCCAACCCGATATTTTCTATGTTGGCAGAAACACCCACAGCACTCAATAATACATCGGCTTCCAGTGTTACTTCGCCATTGGCTGTTTTCACCGTTGCTTTTACACCATTACCCGACGTATCCACTTTTGTTACCTCGGAAGAGGTCATGATTTCAATACCTTGTTTTTTAAAATTCTTTTCCAGTTCTTTTGAAATCTCTTCATCTTCTACCGGAACTACCCTTGGCATAAATTCAACTATGGTAACCTTGGTGCCCATGCTGTTGTAGAAATAGCCAAATTCAACACCAATAGCTCCACTTCCCACAACAATCATAGATTTGGGTTGTTGCGGAAGGGACATGGCTTCGCGGTAGCCGATAATCTTTTTGCCGTCTATTGGCATAGAAGGCAACTGGCGGCTTCGGCCACCGGTAGCGATAATGATATGTTTAGCTTCAATGGTTTGCTTGCTGTTATCGGGAGCCGTTACTTCAACTTTTCCTTTTGCTGCCACTTTACCGAAACCGCTGATCACATCAATTTTATTCTTGCGCATTAAAAAGGCTACCCCTTTACTCATCTTATCGGCAACACCCCTGCTTCTTTTGATCACTGCTTCAAAGTTGTGCTGGCCTGTGGCTTCAATTCCAAAGTCTTTTGCATGTTTGATATATTCATAAACCTGGGCACTTTTTAAAAGGGCTTTGGTAGGAATACAACCCCAGTTCAAACAAATACCTCCAAGGCTTTCTCTTTCAATAACTGCTGTTTTAAAGCCTAACTGTGCGGCACGGATGGCGGCCACATAACCGCCGGGACCCGAACCAATAACGACTACATCGTATGCCATTTGATTTCAGATTTTTAATTGTCAATTGGTAATTCAAGGCGCCTCTTTAACCAATTGACAATTAACCATTCTCAATTGACATTAAAAAAGCGGCACGAAGCTACTTTAATTTGATTTACCTTCAAAAGAAGAAAGGCATGGCAATGTATTTGAGAAGAATAGCACTACTGCAGGAGAGGGGGTTGAACAAGTGATACGAAATACCTGCCATTCACCGGCTTAAAAATTATAAAAATGGATCGGTTTAAAGAATACCTGGAAGAGCAAATGGACCTGAAACGCCCATGCACCATTAAGTTTCGTATGCTTGACGGGGCCGTTTCTGTGCTCAGATGCCATATTGTTGATATGAGCACCGTTTCGCACCGGGATATGATCGAAACAGATACCGGCATTCATATCGGCCTGGACCAGATACTGGAAGTGAATGATAAGGCTCCTGAAAATTATTGCTAATATTTTCAAAACCCTGAAAATTTCTGTCCTGTACTTTCTGCAGTTGCTCAATTTCCCTTACCTTCGCACTCCAAAAAATTTCCAAGTCATGGCACGAGTATGTCAGGTTACGGGTAAAACGCCAATAGGAGGTCATACTGTTTCTCACTCAAACATTAAGACCAAACGTCGTTTTCTGCCCAATTTGCAGACAAAGAAGTTCTTTTTAGCTGAAGAGAACAAATGGATCACGTTAAAGCTTACAGCTGACGGCATCCGTACGATCAACAAAAAAGGATTGTTTAACGTTGTAAAAGAGCTAAGAGCTCAAGGTCAACACATTTAATACTAATTAACAATGGCAAAGAAAGGAAACCGTGTACAGGTTATTCTGGAGTGCACTGAGCAAAAAACAACAGATGTACCTGGTACCAGCCGTTATATCACAGAAAAAAACAAAAAGAACAATCCTGAGCGTTTGGAGTTGAAGAAATTCAATCCAAACCTTAAAAAGGTGACTGTTCATAAAGAAATCAAATAATTTGGCATTGTGCCCGGGAAAGGTGCCAACCTGTTTCCAGTCACCTGCTGATCATCAAATTCTCAAAATAAATCATCATGGCAAAAGCAGCAAAAACGGCGATAAAATCCAAAGATGCCAGGGCAGCAGCCGAGGCTAAAAACTGGTCAAAAGTGATCAAAGCTGTACGTAGCCCTAAAACAGGTGCTTACACCTTTAAAGAGGCTATTGTGCATAAAGATAAAGTGAAGGATTTTTTAGCACAGAAATAAGTCCAGGGTTAATAAATTTTCCGAAAGCTGTCATTTTTTATGACGGCTTTTGTTATTTATAATACCAGCTGTATATCCCTGCTCAACACCGTTGCGTCGCAATCCTTTTATCGACCGGTAATTCTATGCAGCAAGTCAAACTATCAACTTATTTTTGCGCCTTAACCTGAAATCAAACATGGGATTTTTTAATAAACTATTCGGCAAAAAAGAAAAAGAAAGCCTGGATGAGGGTCTGCAGAAGACAAAAGAAAACTTCTTTTCCAAGGTGTCTAAAGCCATTGCCGGGAAGAGCACAGTAGATGAAGAAGTGCTGGATGAACTGGAGGAGGCCCTGGTGACAGCAGATGTTGGTATTGAAACCACAGTGGCCATCATTGACCGGATTGAACAACGTGTTGCAAGAGATAAATACTTAAATACCAGCGAATTAAACCAGATACTTCAAGAAGAAATAAAAGAAATGCTTGTTCAGGGTGTTTCTTATGATTTTACTTCTGACATTCCGCATAAACCATATGTAATTCTGGTAGTTGGAGTGAATGGTGTAGGTAAAACTACAACCATAGGTAAGCTGGCTTATAATTTTAAAAAAGCCGGCAAAACGGTTTTATTAGGTGCCGCTGATACCTTCAGGGCGGCGGCCGTTGACCAGTTAACCATCTGGTCCGAACGCACCGGGGTGCCCATTGTAAAACAAGCTATGGGATCTGACCCGGCAGCTGTAGCATTTGATGCCGTGCAAAGTGCTCTTGCCCGGAATACTGATGTAGTTTTAATTGATACGGCGGGGCGGCTTCATAATAAAGCTCATTTAATGGACGAGCTGAGTAAGATCAAAAGAAGCATTCAAAAAGTTATTCCGGGTGCTCCCCACGAAGTGTTGCTGGTGCTGGATGGTTCCACGGGTCAAAATGCCCTGGAGCAGGCTAAACATTTTACGGCTGCAACTGATGTTACTGCCCTGGCCATAACCAAACTGGATGGTACCGCCAAGGGTGGGGTTGTACTAGCCATTGCCAACCAGTTTAAAATACCGGTGAAATTTATAGGTGTTGGCGAAAAAATGGAAGACCTGCTTATTTTTGACAGAAATGAATTTGTAGATAGTTTATTCAGTATCAATAAATAACAGCTTTACTCTTTTATTTTAGGTGAAGTAAATAAAATTACCAATCCTACACAGGTAGCTACTAACGAAGCTATTAAAACTGCAATTTTTGAGTTCTGGATAACCCCGCTATCAGTAAAGGCCAGGTTAGATATAAAGATGGACATGGTAAAGCCAATTCCAGCCAGGATGCCTGCTCCCAACATATGTTTCCAATTCACATTTTGAGGGAGGCTGGTAAGCTTTGTTTTTAACAGAACCCAGGAGAATAAAAGAATCCCCAGCGGTTTGCCCAGTACCAGCCCGGCCATAATACCCAAACTGTTTGACGATAACAATTCCTTCATCCATTCGCCGGAGAGATGAATACCGGTGTTGGCCAGGGCAAATATGGGTAAAATGATAAATGCCACAGGTCTGTGTAAAAAATGTTGCAGGTGATAGGATGGATTTTTCCTGTCATTATCATGAAAAGGAATAGCAAAAGCAAGCAGCACACCTGTAATTGTAGCATGAACTCCCGACTGTAACATACAGTACCACATGACCACTCCTGGAACTAAATAAAAAATTAAGTTCTTAACTCCTAATTTATTCATAATCATTAGAATAAAGAATATTCCCATAGCGCTGACCAGGAAGGCCCAGGATATGCCGGTGTTGTAAAAGATGGCAATAATAGTGATAGCTCCCAGGTCATCTATGATAGCTAAAGCGGTCAGGAAGATCTTTAATGAAAAGGGAACCCGGCTGCCGGCCAAAGCCAGCATTCCCAGGGCAAAGGCAATATCAGTTGCCATTGGTATTCCAAAACCGGCTGTATTGCCCGATTGAAGGTTTACCAGGAAATAGATACCTGCCGGCACTACCATTCCACCAACCGCGGCACCTATGGGCAACAAAGCATTTTTTAAGCTGGTCAGTTCACCCTTGTACAATTCCCTTTCTATTTCCAGTCCCACCAGCAAAAAGAAAATGGTCATCAGGCCATCATTGATCCAATGTTCAATGGAGTATTTCAGGTTTAAAGAAGAAAAGGAAAGATCGGCATAAGAATGCCAGAATTGATTGTAGGTTTCTCCAAAACTGCTGTTGGCTATAAAAAGGGATATGATGGTGCACCCTAATAAAATCAACCCGCCTATTTTCTCACTGTCGAAAAAATCTTTAAACAATTTGCTGAAATCCATAGTTAAAGGGTTTATCCTGTCTGAAATATCAATCCATTCAAAAATACCTATTTACCAAATTCTAAACAGGGTCAAAGATTCTTTCTGGCTACCTTTGCGCCTCGCATGAAAGCAAAAACTCTCCGCAAAGACAAGGTCAATATTATTACACTGGGCTGTAGTAAAAATATGGTGGACAGCGAAGTTTTGAGTGGCCAGCTCAAGGCTAACGAAATTGACGTGGTACATGAAAGCGGGAAAAAAGATCACAACATCGTTATTGTGAATACCTGTGGGTTCATAGATAAGGCCAAAGAAGAAAGCATCAATACCATTTTAGACCAGGTAAACCTGAAGCAAAAAGGTAAGCTCGATAAAGTTTATGTTACCGGTTGTTTAAGCCAGAGATACAGGGAAGACCTGGAGCAAAGTATACCGGAAGTGGATGCCTGGTTTGGTACTATGGAATTGCCCCTGATCCTTAAGAAATTTGAAGCCGATTACAAAGCAGAACTCCTGGGCGAACGCCTCCTGGCCACCCCCCAGCACTATGCCTATTTAAAAATCTCCGAAGGATGCAACCGCACCTGTGCTTTTTGTGCCATCCCTTTAATGCGTGGGCAACACCTGAGCCGGTCAATTGAAGATCTTGTAAAAGAAGCTGAAAGCCTCGCCAAACGCGGCGTAAAAGAAATCATGCTGATTGCACAAGAGCTTACCTATTATGGTCTTGATCTTTACAAAAAACGTATGCTTTCTGATCTTTTAAAAAGATTGAGTGATGTACAAGGTATAGAATGGATCCGCCTGCATTACGCCTACCCGCATAAATTTCCCATGGATATACTGGATGTAATGCGTGATAGGGAAAATATCTGTAAGTACCTGGATATGCCTTTGCAGCATGCTGCCGACAATATGCTTAAAGCCATGCGCCGCCAGATAACCAGGGCCGAAATGGAGGACCTGGTTCAAAATATCCGTGAAACAGTTCCGGGCATTTGCCTGAGAACTACTCTCATTACCGGTTTTCCTGGTGAAACCCTGGATGATGTTGAAGAATTAAAAGGTTTTTTAGAACGCAAACGATTTGACAGGGTGGGCATCTTTACGTACTCACATGAAGAGAATACCTCGGCATACGATTTAATTGATGACATTCCTGCAGAAGAAAAACAAAGGAGAGCTGAGGATATTATGGCAGTACAGCAGGAGATCAGTTATGAAAAAAACCAGGAAAAGGTTGGCCAAACCTTAAAAGTATTGGTTGACAAAAAGGAAGCCGGCCGATATTTGGGACGTACAGAATTTGACAGCGTGGAAGTAGATAATGAAGTTATTATTCAAACAGATAAAAAAATACAACCCGGAAATTTTTACCAGGTAAAGATCACCAGGGCCTATGATTATGACCTGGAAGGTGAATTAATGTAAAAAGAGGGCAGGAGCCCTCTTTTTTTTGGATCAATCGTCATCTTCTTCATTAGTCCCGGAATTTTGTGTGCCGTCTTCCGGGGCTGAATCATTTTGTGTAAGAAAACCACTCCTGATTTCGGAATGTCTTATCTGGCCGCCCAGGTGAGCTGTTTGAGCCATGGCAACAGCAGAAGCCAGCGCAATAAACAGGCTGGCAAACTTTATCATCTTCGAAACAACGGGAAACTTCCTGAGAAGCAATCCTGCAAGAGCAATAGTGCCGCCCAGTAATATGATGATCATTGATATGGCAGCAATATCCTCATGCTTTTCAATAATTGCTTCTGATACTCCCGGAAGTTTTTCTACAACTTCTTCTGTGCCTTCTCCAGTCGCATAAACGGGGATGGCAAATAAACCTGCAGCCAGTAGTATATAAAAAGCTATACGTGTTGTGGTCTCATTTTTTTTAAAGAACGATATGACTAAAATAACCAATCCTACAAAAGACAGGATCACGGGCACATGTGTAAGTGCCAGGTGAATTTGTGATGCATTCATAACACTGTGTTTAAAAAATTAAAAAATAAATAGCACTCAGGGATTTACACAGTGCGGGGAGGATGGAAGATACCAGGCAATAATTGTGTGGGAAGTTTTTCCTTTTTTAGTGGAGTGTTCAATTCCGGGGAACGGACTTCTGGAAGGTTTACCTCTATCCTGGCAACCTGAATATGAGCCGTAATAGAAGGTCCGGAAATGGTGGTTTTAAATGGTAATTCCATATCCTTGTTTCTGTCCTCATCTTCATGATAGCCAATATAATGTTCAGCTATGAAACCCGTAAGTGACATGGATTCCTGTTGCTGGTGCGTATAAAAATGCTGAACAAGAACGGGTAATTTTAAAAGTTGCCCGAATTCTGTTGTGGCAGATGCAAAGACAAAGAGGAAGAATATGGCGATCGCCTTTTTCATCATTTCCAAGTTAAGAAGAAAAAAACAGGCAATGCGTTGCACTCCTGTTAATTCTGGTTGGAAGCCTGGCATTTGATGAAAGGTGATCTCAAAAGATTACAGATATTTAAGGGGTGCAGGAAAATGAATTATATAAAATCATCCGGGTGAAAGAAATCCGGGAAGAGGCACCTGATTTTAAAACATATGTTTTTGAAGATGGGCACGGCATTTATTATAAAGCCGGTCAATATCTTACACTTGTAATTATCCATCATGGTGAAGAAGTGCGGCGTTCCTATTCTATTACATCATCACCCTTGATAAACGAACCACTTGCTATTGGTGTAAAAAGAATGGCCAATGGTTTTTTCTCCAGGCTATTAATAGACAAGACAAAACCAGGTGATGTGTTTACCACCACAGGTGCCGGCGGCTTTTTTATTTTACCTGCTGATATTGACAACATCCGGCAGCTCTTCTTTTTTGCTGCCGGCAGTGGTATTACACCCATTTTATCATTAATCAAAACCGCGTTAGTTGCTCATGCTCATATTTCCATTGTTTTGATCTACAGCAATGCATCAAAAGAAAAAACTATTTTTTACAGGGATCTGCTGGAGTTAAGTGCCAGGTTTCCTGAACGGTTTCATGTGGAATTTTTATTTAGTAATGCCAGAGATTTAAGCAAGGCCCGTTTGCACAGAACTTTATTATTTGATCTTATTGAACGATTCAGCATTTCAGAGGTAGGTTCTATTCTTTATTATATCTGCGGTCCGGAGGCCTATATGCGATTGTGTACCTATACCCTGCAGGAGATGGGTATTAAAAAAGAACAAATCAAAAAAGAAAATTTTTTAACGGGTGCTGGTAGGCGAGTGCCTTTGCTGCCTCCCGATACTGCCAGGCATACCACTCAAATTACAATAGGAAAAAAGCAATACGCTTTTCCGGTGCAATACCCTGATACTATTTTGAGTGCTGCCAAAAAACAAGGCATCAATTTACCCTACAGCTGCGAAGCCGGACGATGCGGTAATTGTGTGGCCAAATGCACAAGCGGTAAAGTATGGCATTCCTATAACGAGGTATTGACCGAAAAAGAGCTGGCTGAGGGATTGATATTGACCTGTGTTGGACATCCTGTAGACGGTGATGTTAGCCTGGTGATCTGATCTGTTTTAACAAACCCCGCTTGTTCAATTTCGCGGCAGCATAAAAAATTTATGATGGCTGCACTATATAACCGGATATTCAGCAGGCATTCCCTTTTTTGTATACTATCATCGCAGGCGTTGGAAGAGTTATAACCTGGGAATTCAATTGTGATCAAACTGCTGGCATTGCGGGTAACCATATCGTTTTCACAAACGGAAGTGCTGGCCCATGTACCCAGCGATACTCCATTTCCCCTGTTACCCGGTAATAGTGATCCGTGAAGATTTCTTTTTTGAAGAGTGCCGGCTGGTGCTATCAGGGGATCTTTATAATATAGAGCGGTTGGGTTTGAAGAAAGATTATTCCCGGTTACGCATCCACCTTTCTTATAAATATCCATTGCAATAGAAACTGCAATGACACTGTCTGGCTCAAAACCCAGGGCAACGCCCTTACAGTCCGTGCGGGGATCTGCATAAATTCCGGCTTTTGAAACATCACGGATGGCATGAAGATTTATAATATGAGAAGGTTTGTGTTCTTGTATCAATTGTAACAAATACTGGTTCTCCATTTCTATCAACCGGCCATTCGCATCTATAGGGTTTGTTTCATTAAATGGTTTACCGGGTGTAGGCATCTGCCGATTGGGATCAACGCCTGATCGGGTAGTATATCGTCCTGCATTGACCGTATTTTTTGTTTTTACTACCGATTGTGCAAAAGCAACATTATCAGGGAAGAGTTCTGGAATGATCAATACATCATAATAAGGATACACACCTTTCTCCAGGTGTTGAATGATTGTTTTGGCCAGTTCAACGGATGATAATTCAGAACCGTGCATTCCACCAATGATCAAAACTTTTTCGCCGGAAACCCCAGGGAAATAGTGCACTCCCACCGCTCTTTTTTTCTTTGTATATCCCAAAACAGCTTTTACACTTTCTTTTCTTTTGATATAGGCGTTCAAATATTTTGCAGAAACTTCTTTTGTTGCGGGATGAAGAGAAATGAATTTCGCAGGCTTTACAACTTCATTTGAAAATGTTGCAAACACAAGGTTTGGTGTTATGCTTTGCGCAAATGGTTTTGAACAAAGGAAAACAGCCAGGATACAAATGACACTGTTTTTCATGATCACACAGCTTCCAAAACTCCCGAAACCATCTGGCTATAGAGTTGCATTAAATAATAATAATAGTTGTGTGCTTCGGCGCCATATAAGGCCGTATTATTTTTCTCTTCGGCTGGTAAACTATGTAACAACCTTGTTATACTGTTACATGAAGCACAACCGGCACAGCTGTTTTGGCTGCATTTGGTTTTGGTTGTGACGGTTGTACTCATCTGGTTCATATGATTTTGTTAAGTGGTTTACAGTTTTACAAATTCCACCCGCCTGTTTTGTGCTTT
>DASTMJ010000033.1:0-3044 GCA_035714205.1 Flavisolibacter sp.
GCATCTGATGCTTTAGTGAGTTCAGGCAGGGGACTCGTTGGAATCATGCACTGCTCCAAGGTCTGTCTGCTTCGTTTTTCAGCCCGGTTCACACATCAAAAGAAGGAATGATTAAAGTAGTACGACGAGTCCCCTGCAAAAAGTTCTAAGATTGAAAAGCATGTGTGGGAGACCCGTCGGAAAAGAAAAATGATTGCCTCAAACAACATGACAGGCATTTTATTCAAATCAACTTCGGGGCAGGCTTGACGTGATTAGCTAAGCTTTTGAATTTACAATCAACATTATATCTTTAATCAGCATTGGTTCCCGGGCGACCGAATTCTATTACGCCACAAATTCCAATGCTTTACAGTTGTGCGTCATGCAAAAAATCATCATTCTAAATAATAAAAAAATGACCCGGTTAATATTACTGCTATTTCTTTTTTTATTAAGCTCTCTACCCGGTTACACACAATCCAAATCTAAGTTTGTCATTTATGATCAAACTGAAATTATTCTTCAAAATGCACGGGTTGTTGATGTTGTAAAAGGAATTGTTTTAGAAGGATATTCCTTACTGATTTCAAACGGAAAAATAATTGGCATTGACAAAACGGGAAAGTTGTCGGCGCCCAAAAATGCCAGGGTTATAGATTTAACGGGGAAAACAATTTTACCGGGGCTGGTGATGCTACACGAACATATGATGTACAATAACGGTGCGGGAGTTTGGCAATTTCACCCGGTAAGCTTTCCGAAATTATATCTTGCTGCGGGGGTCACCACATTGCGTACCGCTGGTGCCGAAAACCCGATGTATGACCTTAATTTAAAAAGACAAATTGATAGTGGCTTTTTAGTTGGACCGGGAATGTTTGTTACCGGCCCGATGTTTAATGATGTATCGGCAGGGTTTTTAGGAGATTTCATCGTTTCAAATTATGAAGAAGGTCGCAAAGCAACGGCTTTTTGGGCTGAGAAGGGTTGCACATCTTTCAAAGTATATTCTGATATCAGTACTGAGGCGCTAAGAGGTGTGATTGATGAAGCACATGCAAGAGGCTTGATGGTAACCGGGCATTTAGGGAAAATGTCTTGTATGGAAGCCGCAAATCTTGGGATTGACAATATTGAACATAGTTTCGGTTCATGCTCATATGATGTAAAACTTCGGTGGGATACAGCCTGGAATATTACACCGCAACAAAAAGAAGTAAAAGAGCTGATCAAACATTTGATTGCAAAAAATATTGCATTAACGATCACTCCAATTTCAGACAGCGATTATAGAAACCCTGCCATGCTGGAATATTTGAGTACTGATGAAAGAAAACGAGTTGAAGGATACCTGAAAAAACCGCCTTTTTTTATGCGAAAAGAAGAGAATGATAAACAATTAAGACCGCTTGAAAAACTATTTATAAAAAGTGGTGGCCGTGTTGTCCTGGGTGCGGATGCTTCTGACTGTGGATTGCTACCCGGATTTCAAAACCAAAACTCAATGGTAACCATGGTGAAAGCAGGTTGGACTCCTTTGGAAGTAATAAAAATGGCATCCATTGACGGGGCAAAATTTTTGAAAATAGAAAATACATTAGGCAGCATTGACCTGGGTAAAATTGCTGACCTTCTGATTGTTTCCGGAAAACCCGACCAGAACATAGACGACATAAAGAATGTAGAATTGGTTTTTCGAAATGGAATTGGTTACGACTCAAAGGCCTTACGTGAAAGTGTGAAAGGATTGGTTGGGAGACATTGATAAATGAATCACTCTCAATAGGAATATCAAAAATTTACCTGGATAGAGAACAAGGTCAATGGCACGAACGCACCAGGTGCTTTTTTTACTCCAATGTTTATGTTCTTCCTTGCCTTATGCACAAGCCGCACCGACAATTCTTTTCCTGGCGCGGATACCGGTTTTGTTTTATCATACCGGTGCAGATCAACCCGGGTTCAGTATATGCATCCAAACCCGGTTCGGGCAGGTGTATGCCAGTGGCCGCAGGAGTATTATTGGTCTTCAGCCATGTTATATCTTAATGGTATAGAAAATTTTGGATGACCTACCCAAGTGATGGATTAATTCCTAATTTCAGTTGTTGGGGCAGCCAGGCACAAAAGCTAAAAGGAACACCAACAACCGCGTAGATAAATTAGAGCCGATGTTAACATCTGCTTATAACAATATGGGCAGGTGAACATATTTGAACAGAAGAATAACTATTTTGCTATAGAACAAAGGTGAAACAGCAGTTTTTCAAATATCCATACTGCTTAAAGCCCGTTCACGTTCTCGGCTATTCTAATGCTACAGTCCCTATTATGACAAAGAGAAGAAAACATCAAATTCTAACCAGCCTGATTGCAACAGTTTGGCTCATTAACGGACTGGTTTGCAAGGTTCTGAACCTTGTACCAAGACATCAGGATATTGTAGCAATGATTTTGGGTGACGATCATGCCCGGCTGATAACGACATTAATTGGAATTTCAGAAACCGGAATGGCAATTTGGATCCTGAGTGGTACCTGGACACGACTTAATGCCTTAACACAAATAGTTGTTATTGGGACAATGAACATTTTGGAGATTTTCCTTGTACCTGACCTGTTGTTATGGGGAAACGCAAATGCTTTATTTGCGTTTCTGCTTCTCCTTGTTATATACTACAACGAATTTCATATTAATCAAAAATCAGTTTATCAGTCATAGTATGTTGCCGGCTTTAAAAAATCATCTTTTTGCTGTTGAAGCTTTTTTTGAGCGTTCACTTGTTTTCACATTTGCCGTTCCAAAAAATGATATTAAAAATCTCATCCCTCCTTGTTTGGAACTGGACACGTTCAAAGACCAATGGGCATTTGTTGCCGTAGCAATGGTTCAAACGAAAAATTTAAGACCCAAAGGGTTCCCAAGCATTTTTGGAAATGACTTTTTTCTTATTGGCTATCGTGTATTTGTTAAGTATGTAAATAATGCGGGTAAGCGGTTACGGGGTTTATACATTCTTAAATCAGAGACCAACAGAAAAAAAATGGAGTTCTTCGGAAATG
>DASTMJ010000034.1:0-6021 GCA_035714205.1 Flavisolibacter sp.
GTTTCGTTTGTTTACCTCTCCGGTGGTAATTAAGTTCCCGGTAGAGCGGGTTTGCTCGCCTCTTAAACCCGTTTGCACAGAAAAATGTTCACTCAATTTTCCAATCCAGTTAATATACCCGGCAACAATCGTTTCATCATAGGCAAAATGATTGCTTCGCTGCGGATCCGGCACCAGCGAGTTATTGTTGAAATAAAACCTGGAATCGTTATCCGATATCACCTGGCTTCCCTTAAAACCGGTTTCCATTTTGTGGTCCTTATGTAAAACCAGGGTCAGATCAATTTTTCCTGAATACACATCATACCCATTGGGTGTATGGGTATAAAGAATATCGGTTGTTTTTTCAGTAGTGGTCAGGTCGGTGAAATAATTATAAAAATCTGCAGAACCCCTGTTGGTAATTTTTACATAATCCAGGTCTGCCGACAATTGCGTTCCTGTTGTATCAAACTTACCTGTATAATGCAGGTTGGTAGTATAACTGGTAAATGTATTCCGGCTGTAATTATCCGCATCAATAAACTGGTAGGGAGTTTTCGGACTATTACCAATATAGGTCTCCGTCAAAAAATCGGATTGACCGCTGTTCCGGTTTAACGCCGCCATAAAACCAATGCTGTGGTGTTCATTAAACGAATAATCAGAACCCAGCCGAACAGAAGGTGGACCCTGCACCTCAAAATTTCCACGGGCCTGCTGGTCAAAATAAGTGGTTTTATTGTCCCCAAAAAATACCCTCGTAAAACTGGCTTCCCGCCCGCCAACACGTCTTACAAAATCAACGTTTAGAAAAGAATTCCACGGCCCCCTTCTGTAATTGATGTTGCCACCGGCGCTGGCTCCATGTTGTTTATGAAAATTATAATTGTAGCTGCTGTAAATGCTTCCATTGATGCCCTGCAACGCATTTTTTTTAAGATTGATATTTAAAATACCCGATGTCCCCTCTGCATCATATTTGGCAGATGGGTTGGTAATGATTTCAATGTTTTTTAGCTGTTCGGCAGACATGGCTTCAAGCAATGTACGAAGGTCCCGTGCCGACAAATAAGTTAGTTTACCATTAAGCATCACCGTTACTCCACTTCTCCCATTCAGTTGAATATTGCCTTCTGCATCAATAAATACACCTGGCGCTTTTGATAAAACGGCATAAGCCGTGTTGCCGGCTGCCATGGCAGTACCTTCCACACTCACTACCATGCGGTCAGGTAATTGGGTTATGGTGGGCCTGAGAGCAGTTACCGTCACATCTTCCAGTGCTTTTAAATCCTGTTTTAATACAACTGCCCCCAGGTCCTTGTTAAATGCAGGCCCGGTACTTTCAATTGTTGTGCTTTTGTGTTCTGCAAAACCAATAGCTGTAAACCGCAAAAAATAACTACCTGCCGGCGGAGCCGCAAATCTGAACCGTCCCGTTGAATCCGTAACGGCTGCAGCAGCCAGCGTACTGTCGGCTGTAGTTAACAAACTTACATTGGCATACCTGATCATCATCCCTTTTTCGTCTGTAAGCCTGCCGCTAATGCCTTCATTTTGTGCCAGCCCCTCTGAGCCGAAAAACAAGAGTGCTGCCAGGGCCAGCAAAAATCCGGGACCATTAAAAACAGGTCTTGGTATCGGAAATAAATTCAGGCTTGTAATAACACTCATACAGTTAGGTTTAAAATGTAATACAGAATAATATCAATAAATGAATTCCTGCAGTTCAATGAATTATCCTTATTAAACATACGAATCCTTTCGTCTTTATCCCTGCCAACTATATTAATTGAATGTTTTACGTGATGAATGGTAAAACTGTTTATCTAAAGCAGGGAATTGTTTTGTGCTACTTTCTAAGGGAGTTGGGGTCTCATTATTTTGGCAGAACGTAGCCTCTCAAAAGGCCCCTGTAGAAACAGGGGCCGTATGCATTGCAAATAAAGCAATGCACATGAGTTATTTATGGAACTGCAATGATCTGTTTTAACACAATAACCTGGCAAGCCTTTGCCATCATTTCGCCTGGTTGGTTTTCTACTGATAGGAATAACCCATTGTATCTCCTCCCAATGACTATCGTTTGATGAAGACAATAAACTTCAAAAACCTAAGTGTTAACCCAAGGCTTTTCATATATACTTTGTTTATAAACGGTTTTGCATTAGATTGTTTTTTATTGTAATTCTATGACCAAATGATATTGTGGGCAGATGATGACCCCGACGATCTACTGCTAACTAAAGAATTTTTAAGCATTTATGCATTTACCTACAGCATTCAGGAAGCACACAATGGCCAGGAGGCTCTGGACTACCTGAAACAATGCAAAGATGGGCGTCAACCTTGTCCCTGACTTATTGTGTTGGACATTAATATGCCTTTGAAGGATGGAAAGGAAACGCGGGCTGAAATAAAAAATCAGGAACATCTTCATACCATTCCGGTAATACTCTATTCCACATCCAAAAACCCGGCAGATCAGGAATATTGCCAAAAGTTTAATGTGGAACTGCTAGCTAAACCCAACAGCTACGCTGAAATGCGGGATATAATTGCCTATATACTCAACAAAAATATCAACCCCTTCACCCTTGGTATGTAAGCTTAATTCGTCTCACCATACTCATAAGAAAACCAAAAATGGTAATGACAGCACCCATCCATAACAAATTAATAAAAGGGAATTTTAAAACTTTCAGGGTTACATATTCTATTTTAGGATTAGATGGCTTAATGCCCAGCCTTATCATTTCCCCGGTGGCCTCTCTCAATTGAAAAATCAGCTTTACTTCGTTTACTGTATCAGGCAACAGGTAAGATTGATTGTTTCGCCTTATAACAATGGGTTCCGCACTATAAGCTTCCTTTGTTTTTGAAATAATTTTTATAGTGGCAACAGAAGCTGTGTCTCCCGCCTCAAGCCCTGCCATTTTCAAATTGGTTTTTGTAACCAGGTTTTCCAGTATAAACAAACCATCGTTGTATAAAATGGTATCCCCTGTTTTTAGTTGTTTTACCTCGTATTGGCTTGTGTCATTATTAATGGCAGGGTCGGGCAGAGATGTGATGTAAGAAAATATATCCCGGTTCCAGTAATGTTTGGCATCCGGGTTTGACATCAGCCCTTCTACTCCTTTGTAATTAACAAACGCATTGGGAGTAAGTGTAAATTTTTCTATCCCATTTTTATTCTCAAATAGTATTTTATAATACCACAGTCTTTTTTGGGGATGAGCGGAGTCGGTTTTATACGTAACCCAATAATCATCCATACTTGTCCTGGCTCCCTTTAACAGCGTTAAATTTTCACCAGGTTTTTCTGTACTGCCTTCACCCATTGGAACAGCCAGGCCGCTTGAGTTAATAGAGAGAATTTCTTTTTTTGATGCCGAAATAAGAATACCCAACAATAGTAATCCAAAACCTGCATGGGCTACAGATGCTCCTGATGATTTTAAATTGCTTTTTAAACCAATCCCTATATAAGATAAATTACCAATGATGGCATATACACTGCTTGTAATAGCTGCGCAGATAAGAATAAGAAAACCAATACCCTGTTTGTCATAATGAATATTGCCAAAAAAAAGAAGAATGACGCCAATTAAAAGAGAAACCAGTATAGGCCGCCCCGCTTTTTTAAAAAAATAGTTCACCCCTGTTTTTTTATACTTAAGGTATTGGGTAAACCCGGTTAGTATTCCAATACTGATGGCTGCAAAAATCTGTATCTGGTTATAACTGTGCTCCGCATTTTCGCCAGTTGCCAGGGGCTTAAACAAGGTTTTGTCCTCCCCTGCAAAAAATCCGGCAATCTTATTTACTACAGGTATTGAAGTCATTATAATGATAGATACGGCTGACAGTAGTAGAATTAACGATCCAATAAACATCCAGAATTCACGGGAAGATGTGCCTTCCTCTTTTGCAATATGTGGTATGCTTCTAAAATGATACGCCAAAAGAAATATCGAAGGCAGTACAAACAATAATAGGAAAAACAATAGTTGAAAATTCATACCCAGGTCTGTAAATGCATGAACGGATGAATCGCCCAATATTCCGCTGCGGGTTAAAAAGGTAGAATATAAGATTAAGAGAAATGAAAAGATGATAAACAAAAATGTTGAACGCAACGAACGACGGGTGTGTTGATAAATGAGCATTGTATGAATCCCCGAAACCAAAATAAGCCATGGAACCAATGAAGCATTTTCTACAGGGTCCCATGCCCAGTATCCCCCGAATGTTAATGATTCATAAGCCCACATGGCGCCCATCATAAGGCCGCCCCCCAGCACGGCAGCAGAAAACAACGCCCATGGCAAGGCAGGTTTTACCCATTCTTTGTATCGCTTGGTGTACAGGCCTGCAACAGCATAGGCAAAAGGAATAATAGCAGATGCAAAACCCAGGAATAAAACAGGCGGGTGTATGATCATCCAATAATTTTGCAGCAAAGGATTGAGATCATTTCCGTCTTTTATGTAAGAAAGGTAATCTGGTTTTAAAAATACCGGGGCATCCATTTCATTTCGCAATAACACAAATGGATTAGAACCTGCTTTAATCCCCAACATATGAATGCCGGCAATCATCGTAGCCAGGCAAAACTGCGCTAGGCTTAACACCGCCATAACCGGGGCTTCCCAGGATCTTGCTTTTTTTATAAGTATCAATCCTATTACACAATGCCACACACTCCATAATAAAAAACTTCCCTCCTGCCCTTCCCAAAAACAAGCAAATAAGTATTTGGCTTCCAGCGAAAGGCTGCTATGCTGCCAGGCATATTTGTATTCAAACAGGTGATTGCTGATGATATAAAATAAAATGCAAAAAATTGCCAACACAGAAACCACTTCAATAAAAAAGGAAATACGGGCAACCCTTAGCCATTTGCTTTTTTCATTTTCAAAAGGTTTTTTTATGCTTAAGAAAAAACTGATCGTTGCCATTAAAGAAGAAATTAATGACAATATGATAAAAAAATTGCCCAGCTTACCGGGCAATAAACTTTCTCCTATGTAATCCATTTTATACTTTTTTATTGCCCGGCAAATGATTTATTTTCCTGTTGGTAGTGCCGGCATGGGGTAAGCGTTTTTCTACCGCTTTATTATCATCCTTATATTTTGAAGGGCATTTCATTAAGATCTCCCTGCAGTCAAAATAATCGTCTTTTATAGCTCCTTTCAAAACCAGTCGGTCGCTAATTTCCAGGTTATCCGGTTTTGCATTTCTATAAACCACTTTTACAGCTTCACCAAGAGAGTCAATCGCGGTAAAACTTAAATAATTAGGATTATGTACCGCGTCATACTCTACCGGCTTTGTATGGTCCAGGCGGGCAACCAGGTGTATAAATTTTCCCGGCTGCTCTCGTGCTGTTTGTACAGTATCATAAGTGGTAAGTGTGCCCATAAAACTAATGAGCACAGAAATGGCAATGGCAACGCACAACAATAAAAGAATATGAATTTTTTTCATTGATGATAATTTTATTTGAGTCCCCTTCACTCATCATCCTCCACCAAGTTCCCTTTCAATCCCACTAACTTTTTTATCAATTCTAAAAAGATATAAAATGAGGCCGGCCAAAATAATCAGCATTACAGCCACCACTACATAAATTCTTCCATTACTCCTCATTATAGCATCGGTCGCCGGTTTTTGCTGGGAAATATTCTGTGCCTGCACAGCTACCATACAAAACATCGCAAGCATTGAACAGGTAATATTTTTCATATTGAATCATTAATCAGTTTTCGCTCCACCAGTAATGCAATTCTGATCTTTATAGTTGTAATCCAAAGTCCCAGCAATGTCCAGCCAATAATAGCCGGGTAAAAAACAATTCTCATTCCTGCATCAACATCATTGGTATTTAAAGCCGGGTTTCCCTCTCTGCCAGGGTGAAGGCTCGGTAACAATCTTGGCAAAATCCAAATGGTGGGAAACAAAAGAGAAAAAGCAAGTATATTATACACGGCACTTATCCTTGCCCGCTTATCTATATCCTGGATGGAATCC
>DASTMJ010000035.1:0-4978 GCA_035714205.1 Flavisolibacter sp.
ACCTCTCTGAGTAAAACAACCTGTGATTTTATTTCACTTTCCCAAAAAAACAAGCTACCTTAAGAATTGTAAAAAAAACCTCTGTTTATTTTTCGGGAAGGAACAAAACATGGTGCACATTATAGAGTCCTTATAGGGACCTTATAGGGACTTTACAGGGACCTTGGGCTACGGAAACTAAATAGATAGTGTATGGAATATGCCTGGGAAAAAGCATCCCGTTTAGCAAAACAAATCTGAAGCAATACCGTCCGCTCTCAGCATTCCTTTATTTGTAAGTTGAAGTTTCGAATGAGCCAGCCGCACAAGATCATTTTCAGCAAACTTTTGTATCCCCTGGAATATTCTTTCCCGTTCAGTGAACCCAAAATTTTTTTCTATTTCATCAAGGTCCAGTCCTTCCATCGTTCGTAAAGAGATCATAATCGTTTCATTCAAACGGTCTTTAACCGAAAGCAATTCTGTTTCCCGGTTTGGCAAACCCTCATTCACGCCTTTCATATAAATCTGGTTATTTGCGATGTTCCATCTTCTTTCCAAACCATTATAAGAATGTGCTGAAGGCCCAAGACCTAAATATTTGATGCCTTTCCAGTACGATGAATTATGACGGCTGCGAAAACCCGGTTTTGCAAAGTTTGATACCTCGTAATGCTCATACCCTTTTTCTTTCAGCCACTGCATCAGCATTAAAAATTGCCTGGCCTGCCTGTCGCTGTCCACGTCAATGGTCTTATGCAACTGTATTGATTTGAACAAAGGCGTTTTTTCTTCCACGGTCAATGCATAACAGGAAAGATGTGGTACACCCAGGGATGTTGCGGTTTCCACATTTTTTCTCCACATATCATCGCTTAAAACTGGCGACCCATAAATCAGGTCCATAGTGATATTTTCAAAGGCCTCCAGGGCTAGTTTTAAACCATTGATAGCCTGTTGGGCATCATGCGCACGGTTCATCCACCGCAGGTCTTCTTCAAAAAACGATTGTACCCCAATACTAAGGCGGTTGATCCCTGCATTTTTCCAGCCCTGGAGTTTTTCTTTTGAAATATCGTCGGGGTTGGCTTCAAGCGTAATTTCCGCCCCGGCAGAAAGAGTAAAATGATTGTGGATCGTATTAATCAACAATTGACACTCCTCTATGGATAAAATGCTGGGTGTTCCGCCGCCAAAATAAACTGTATCCACCACATCACCCTGTATGTAATTTTCTTCAAGGGCTATTTCCAGAGCCAAAGCCTCCACCAGCTCTTTTTTATACCGTTGTGAGGTGCTGAAATGAAAATTGCAATAGGTGCACGCCTGTTTACAAAAAGGGATATGCAAATAAATTCCCGCCAATTTCGTTATTGTTTTTTTATACTGCACCTTCGCTAAGCCGCTGCAGTAGATCATTCTATGACAAAACTAAAACACCTGCTTTCAGCAATTTTGTTTTTAACACATTGGTGTGTATCGGGCCAGTCATATCCGGTGCATTATAAAAGTCTTGATACCGATACTGCCCAATGGCGGCAGAAAGCGGGTTTGCAACAATCTTTTACTTCAAAAGACGAAGCTGGTTTTTACCTGGCTAAATTGCCCTTCATGTTACAGGCAAAGGGTTTTATTGCGGCATCGCTTGATAGTTTACAGCTTGACTCGGCAGGTGCCACCGCTTTTATTTTCCTTGGAGAACAATATAAATGGGCCCGCATTAACACCCATCCGCAAAACCAGGCTCTTTTAGAAGCCATCCGGTGGAACAGTAAAACATTTAGCAGTGGTGCGGAATTTAATAGTCTCCAGGCATGGCAGAAAAAAATACTGGATTACCTGGAAGATAATGGTCATCCTTTTGGAAAGGTATATCTCGACAGCATTGCCATCAATGGCAATGAAGTAGTTGCAAGCCTCCGCATCCAGGAAGGGCCGCTTTATAAAATTGACAGCATCCGGGTTTTTGGAGATGCCAGGGTAAGTTCAACTTTTTTGCAGCGTTACCTTAATATCGAAAACGGCAGCATTTATAACAAAACCAGGCTGGCCGGCATCTCCAAAAAATTAAAAGAGATTAGTTACCTGCAGGAGGAACGATCATCAGATCTTAGTTTATTAGGCACCGGCTCTGTTTTAAATCTATACCTGCAACCTAAAAAAAGCAGCCAGGTTAATGCATTAATCGGGTTTTTACCCAACAGCGACCAGTTAACGGGCAATAAAAAATTATTGCTTACAGTAGATGCTAACATATTGCTGCGTAATGCTTTAGGATCCGGTGAAACCATTGGTTTGCTCTGGCAGCAACTGCAAAAAGGTTCTCCCCGGCTTAACCTTTTATTTGAACAGCCATATGTCCTGAAATCTGCCTTCGGGTTAAATTTTTCATTAGATATGTACCGGCGCGATAGCACATTTTTGAACCTGAACATGAACCTGGGAACAATTTACCGCATGAGTGATAAAAAAACAGGCTCCGTTTTTCTTCAAAGAAGACAAACGATAGTGAACGGCGTAAATACAGCCCAGGTAATACAAACAAAAAAACTACCGCGGGAAGCAGATGTCAGTTCTTTGAATCTTGGGGTTAGCTATAATTTTAATAGCACTGACTATCGGTTTAACCCCAAAAAAGGTACTGAGTTTACTGTTACATCTGCAGCAGGTACCAAAAAAATCAAAAAGAATAACCAGGTGACAGAACTAAAAGATCCAAATGATCCTTCGTTCAATTTTGAAACTTTATACGATACCGTAAAAAATAAAGTATACCAGTTTAGGGTCACTACTTCTGCCGCACACTATATACCTGCCGGGTCTCAAAGTACTTTTAAACTGGGGCTGAACGCTGGTATTTATCAGAGTGCTAATTATTTCCGTAACGAGTTGTTTCAGATAGGCGGTTATAAATTGATGCGGGGTTTTGATGAAGAAAGCCAGTTTGTGTCAAAATATGTTGTGGGAACTTTGGAATATCGTTACCTGGTTGGACTTAATTCTGCCTTTTTTGTGTTTTTGGATGGCGGGTATGGAAAACATTTGCAGGAAGAGAATCCCGATCATACCTATTTGGGTACCGGCTTGGGCCTTTCATTCGAAACCAAAGCTGGTATTATAAACCTGGCATGGGCGTTGGGAAAAAGGAACGATACAGAATTTAACCTCAGGCAGTCAAAAGTGCATTTGGGTTTTGCCAGTTATTTCTGATAACATGTATTTGAAAAGATATTTTTGCAGCCAATGTTGAAATTTGTACTGTCAGTTTGCTTGATACTTGGCCAGTTAGCAGTTGTGGCCCAAACCCAGGATACTGTAATAGCAGATACAGCCGCGGTGCCCCTGCCGGCTACAACTCCAGTCAGGAAAGTTCAACCAATCGTCCTTCAACCTGACACCGTTCAGGCTATAGAAATACTACCCAACAACAGGAGAGATACCATTGCTGTAGCCATACAGCAGTACTGGAAAACAGATTCATCCCTGTTTGTCAATCACCCCTATTTCCACTTCACCAACCCGGCCCGCTATACCTTTAGTGAACGCAAATGGGTGGGGAAAGAGGCCATTTTTTATGGAATAATCGGCCTGTTGATATTTTTTGCCATTATCAGGAACAGCTTTAACCGGTACTTGCAGGATTTGTTCAAGGTGTATTTCCGCACCAGCATACGGCAGCGGCAAATAAAAGATCAGCTCATTCAAAGTCCCTTGCCATCTCTTCTTTTAAACCTGTTTTTTCTTTTCAGCACCGGAATGTTTATAGCGTTGTTGTTACAGTATTTTAAGCTGGCGACCCAATTCGATTTTTGGATGCTTTATTTATATAGTATAGCAGGTTTGCTGGCTATTTACGGGGTAAAGTTTTTATTGCTGAAATTTATGGGCTGGGCTTTACAGGTAAGCGAAGCAACCGACGCGTATATATTTATCGTTTTTACAACGAACAAAATGGTAAGCATTACAATTTTACCCTTCCTTATTATGCTGGCATTAGCCTCCGGAACCGTTAGCCGGGTGGCGGTAACTTTTGGTATCAGCCTGGTAGTTGGCCTTTTTACCTATCGTTATTTTCTTTCTTATATATCTATTCACAAGCTTATACGGATTAGTTTTTTCCATTTTATGATCTATCTTTGTGCCTTCGAAATAGCTCCGCTATTATTGATTAACAAACTGTTGTTTAGATTTATTAGTTAAACATCTTAAATTTGCACAACGTTAGCCGAACCGCACCATGGTAAAACAAGGGGTTAAGGCCGTTAAATCGGTCAGAAACAAAAAAAAAGTACTGATAACTCAACCGAGACCCGAAAGCGAGAAATCGCCATATTTCGAGTTGGGTAGGAAGTATGATGTAGAGCTGGACTTTTATCCTTTCATAAAGCTTGAGGCTATTCCTGCAAAAGATTTTCGCAAACAAAAGATTGATATTCAAACCCATACAGCTGTAATATTTACCAGCCGTAATGCAATTGACCATTTTTTCAGGGTTTGCGAGGAAATGAAGATCAGTGTATCCCAGGATACTAAATACTTCTGCATTACTGAGGCGGTAGCATTGTACCTGCAAAAATTTATTTTGTATCGCAAACGCAAAGTGTTTTATGGTGCCGATGGTACTAATAAAAGCCTTTTTGATGTGATCAATAAACACAAAAACAATGAAAAGTTTTTGTATGTATGTTCCGAAAACCAGCAGGATAGTGAAATAACAGGATGGCTTAAATCCAACGGTTGCGATTTTTCACTAGCCTTTATGTACCGTACGGCAAGTACCGATGTAAAATCGATTCTTTCAGAAACAGAATACGATGTAATTTGTTTTTTTACCCCAAGCGGCGTAAAAAGTTTGTTTGATAATCTGCCCAAATACAAACAAAACGGCACCGTGATCGGCGCATTTGGAAATAATACCTCCAAAGCTATAGAGGAGGCCGGGTTAAAACTAGGTATCAAAGCTCCTGAACCACAGGCTCCGTCTATGGTTGCTGCGCTT
>DASTMJ010000036.1:0-1518 GCA_035714205.1 Flavisolibacter sp.
GAGCGTCTTAATCGCCTATAAACACTACTGGCATAGAATTTTATTGGTATTGGTTACAATATTTTTTTATGAAAAAGTTCAGCATACCATTTGCAACCATTTTATTGGCTGCAGCCGTGTGGTCTTGTAGCGACAATACCAATTATGGTTCAGATGTTTCAGATGATACATTATCCACAACTACGACAGATACGACCAACGCAATGCAGACTACGCCTGTTAATACTACACCTTTAAGCAGGGAAGATTCGCTATTTGTTATGGAAGCAGCTATGGGGAGTATGATGGAAGTAGAGGCAGGCAACCTGGCGCAGCAAAACGGCGGCAGCCAAAGGGTTAAAAATTTTGGTGCTATGATGGTTCGTGATCACAGCCAGGCCAATAATGAATTAAAGACCCTGGTCACGGGTAGAGGCATAATGATACCAGACAGTTTGCCGGCAGATAAAAGAAAACATATTGAAGCCATGGGTAAAATGAAAGGCAAATCTTTTGATTCGCATTATATCAGCATGATGAAAGATGATCACAAAAAAGACATCAGCAAATTTGAAAAACAGGCAAGCAGCGGAACCGACGCACAACTGAAAGACTGGGCTACTAAAACGTTGCCGGTATTAAAAATGCACCGCGATTCTGTAGAAGCCATTTCAAAAGCAAAAAATTAAATCGCCTATAAAAACTATAAAGCCCTTTTTTAAAGGGCTTTTATTTTGAACAAACATTTTATTTGTACTCACCAAAAACACTCCTCAATTCGTCTGCAATCTCACCGAGTGTACAATTGCTTTCAACAGCTTCAACTACAGCCGGCATAAGGTTTTCATTGGCAACAGCTTTTTGGCGAATAGTCTCCAGGCAATTTTTGACGTTCAGAGCATTCCTTCGTTCTTTCAATGCCTTTAATTTTTCCACCTGGTGTTCACGAATGCTGTCATCAATTCTAAAAACAGGAATTGATGCCTCATCCTTTATACCAAATTTGTTGACACCTACTATAATTTTTTCCCCTGTCTCAATATTACGTTGGTAGTCGTAGGCACTGCGTGCAATTTCATTTTGAATAAAACCTTCTTCAATGGCAGGTACACTGCCACCCATTGCATCTATTTTATGTACCAGTTGCCATGCTTTTTCTTCCACTGCAGCTGTTAAAGATTCAACATAATAAGATCCCGCCAAAGGATCAACCGTATCGGGTGCGCCACTTTCAAATGCCACTACCTGTTGTGTTCGTAAAGCAATTCTTGCTGCTTCTTCGGTAGGTAAGCTCAGCGCTTCATCATAACCGTTTGTATGTAAAGACTGTGTGCCACCTAAAACGGCTGCCAGCGTTTGCACCGTTACTCTTGAAATATTGTTGAGAGGTTGTTGAGCCGTTAAGGTGCTGCCACCCGTTTGCGTGTGAAAACGCAACATCATGGCTTTTGGATCGGTGGCGCCTAATTCCATCATGATCTTAGCCCACATCCTTCTTGCTGCCCTGAATTTGGCTACTTCCTCAAACAAGTTATTGTG
>DASTMJ010000037.1:0-1716 GCA_035714205.1 Flavisolibacter sp.
GAACCATGGCATTTGCAGCTTCCTGCAAACTGTTTCCCCGGCCAAGCGTCAACATCAAAAGTGCTTTACCATCTTTAGATGCCATCTGAACACTTTGAGGTGTATTTTGATAGTTCCAGTTGGCCGGTACCGGAAATTGAAACTTTAAAACGGGATGATAGAATATGCCGCTTTCCAGGTAACCTTCACGTGGATCTTCCCCATATATAATGCCTTCAATTCTTCTGAGGTAAGTATCCCTGTTGATCTTGGCATTCGTCACGTTTAATTTTTGTTGCCACTCTGTTGCAAGCTTACCTACTGTTATATTTCTTTCTCCCGGATCGGGGTGTGTTGATAGAAAAGTTGGTAATTCTGCTGAGCCGGATTGTTGTCCCTGGCGCTGGAGCGTTGTAAAAAAATTAGCCATTTGGTGAGCATCATATCCAATTTTGGTTGAGTACTCAACTCCTAATTCGTCCGACTGGCGTTCGGCATCCCGGCCATACTTTAATAGTAATAAGCCAAGACCCTGCGAAGCAAGTTCGCCAAACTGGGCGATCTGCGGATTAATGATCATAGCTCCTATTAACCCTACCTGGCTTAAAACAGCCTTGCTTTGTTGCGATACGGTATGACGGGCAGTGATATGACCGATCTCATGCCCCAAAACACCTGCAAACTCAGCCTCGTTATTAAAATAAGCCATGATGCCTCGGGTGAAATACACATAACCGCCCGGCACTGCAAACGCATTTACTACCTCTGAATTAACTACACGAAATGTATACTGAATATTGGGGCGGTGAGAAATGGCTGCCATTTGCTGCCCTTTTTCTCTGATAAAACGCTGCAAGGCTGAATCCTCATACAGTCCAAATTGGGCAACAATCTGGGGGTCAGCCTCCCTGCCCATTGCAATTTCCTGTTCTTCTGAAATTAATGCTAATTGACTTTTTCCTGTTACGGGGTTTCGGGCACAATGGTTACAAAGCAACACTACGGCTGCTAACAGACCAATTAAACTAATTTTTTTCATGACCTTACTTATTATCTTTTTTTGAGCAAAATATCATCCAGCTCATCCTATTTTATGCAACACCAATGCCAGCAAAAATACAGATCTCATAATTGCCGGGTTCAGTCCACCAAAGAACGACTCTTCTTTATTTGATTTTTCATTACCTGTATATCCCTGCATAAGAATTATTTACGGCTACAGAGGTATAAAGTTTGCATGAATGACAGTTAAAGTGCGAAAGATGTTGAGGAGTTTTAGAAAATTAAACAGGGAAACACAGTTAAAACTTTTACATGGTTGTGGCATCTTTTTAATGGAGTGTAAAGGGCATAGGGTTGTAATGCAGCTTTTCCAGTTTTATACATTTTATGTTGAGATCATTTGCGATATAATACACAGAAAGGTAATAATGATCAATGCTTTTGATGATACAGAGCTGTTACATCCTTATCTTGATCAGATAGACATCTCAGAGTTGGCTTTGCCTGACGGCCATAGAAACGGCCAGGCATAATGTAAAAAGAAGGTAAGCAACCCAAAGCAACCGTATCATTCCAAAGGGTACAAAACAGGCTACTTACCTTATGATAAAAAAATTGAAAAGAACTACGATTTTACTTTAAATTATTGTGCCACGCCAGAATAGGCTGTACAAATCAAGCCATTTTTTTGAAGTTTATTTTCATGGATACTCAAAAAAAACCGGTTTTATACTA
>DASTMJ010000038.1:0-1636 GCA_035714205.1 Flavisolibacter sp.
CAATTTACCTAAAATAAAGGACAATTCATACTTTTATAATGGAAGTTGAGGATTTCGGGTCAGCAGAGTTTACTACTCCACTTCTAGACTTCTAGCACTAAATTTCTAACTACTCAGATCCATAACGTATAGCGTAAAAAAAATGTCGCATTGACAACAAACATTAAATGTATTTAACAAGTGATTCTGCTATTATATACGTATCTTACTATGTTCAAAATCACGGCTGCATCAATTTTTCTTTATCAACAATTGTGTAGACGAAGTAAGTGTTTGCAGGAGTCCGGGTAAATGATTGCCAGCTTATGATTTTGATCTGTACGAACTATAAATGGAAAATATGCTATCGCCAAAATTAGCTGCTGAATTGGATTCGAAATGGGAAGCTCAAAAAGCAAAATTTAAGTTAAAATTCTCCCAGATAACCAATGATGAACTTGCCTTTGACCGGACGAGAAAAATGGAAATGCTCATGAACCTTCAGCTTAAGCTGGGGAGAACGGCAAAAGAACTTCAAGTCATTATAGATACGCTGTAAATGTTTTGAGACCGCAAGCACTGCTGAGTACCCGGTTCAGTGATACTTTTCTAACGGATAGGTGTGTTCTTAGCCGCATGAAGGCAATGAACAAGGTTGAACTTGTGATTTCCCGGTTTTCGTGCTGAATGGCGATCGAGGATCCTCCAGACGGATAATACTCTTCCGGCGGTCAATTCAATATTATCAATTATTCCTGATAAAGAAGCCCCGGTTTGAAATTCCGCGAGAAAGATCATCTTTTTACTGATCCATGAACTTTGCTATTCCCTGCTGAGTTATAGCTATATCGAAGTGGATTTTTATTTTCCCCGTCCTGTTTAATTGCATTTCGGCAAGCAACTAGCCACTTCAGGAATCTAATTTTATTATACAAATGAACATTTATGTAGGAAATCTCAGCCGCCAGGCGGTTGAGAATGAATTGAGGGCACTTTTTGCCCAATTTGGAGAGGTCAAATCCGTGAAGATGATTAAGGACCAATACACCGGAGAATCGAGGGGTTTTGCATTTATTGAAATGTCGGATACCTCTTCGGCAAATCAGGCAATCAATTCACTTGATTCAAAAGACTTCAGCGGCCGCAAATTAAAGGTCAATGAAGCGAAGCCAAGAGAGAATAAGACTTTTAACAGCTTTGGAAATAATTACGGTTACAAGACCAGAAATGGTTATTGATTGATTCTTCAATCGGTAGCAAACCTAAAACACTGGCCCCATAGGGTCAGTGTTTTTTCATTTTAGGCCACCCGACCTAACCGATAAAGATGAGCGACATGTGAGGCAATCGCTCTGAACGGCGACGTTCACTTCGGAGGCCGAGGGATTACTCGTACCCGCGATCCTGCCTTTTTATTTTTTGGATAAGATGAAGTATCTTATCCTTCATGTGGGATCTTTTACTTTCTAATATTGCGAGACGTCATGTTCACCTTACAAGCGAAGAGGTGGAGATAATAAAATCGTTGTTTAACTACAAAAAACTGCGTAAACACCAATATATTTTACAGGAGAATGAAGGGGCCACCCACGATAATTTTATCGTTTCCGGTTTGGCGCGAACTTACCGCGTTGACGAAAAGGGACACGAGCACATC
>DASTMJ010000039.1:0-4003 GCA_035714205.1 Flavisolibacter sp.
CTTGTTTTATTTCCTGCGAGCCAATGCAATAAAATAAACCGGTATTCCTGCTAACACAATCAACAAACCGGGCCAGGTAAATTGTGGCTTATAAATGATAAGTAAAACACAAAACAAGAGGCCCATTAAAATATAAAGAACCGGTATTACAGGATAACCAAAAGCCTTGTAAGGCCGTGGAATTTCAGGTCTTTTTTTACGCAGGATAAAAATGCCCGCTATGGTAAGAATATAAAATACCACAACTACAAAAGAGATCATATCCAGCAACTGGCCATAATTACCACTTAAGCTCCAGAGACAGGCTACAATGCATTGAACCCACAAGGCTGTTTGCGGAACACCATATTGGTTGAGTGAGCCGGCCTGTTGAAAAAATAACTTATCTTTTGCCATGGTATAATATACCCTGGCGCCTGCCAGTATCAACCCGTTGTTACAGCCAAAAGTGGAGACCATAATCATAAGGGCAATAATGATAGTACCTGTGTTTCCAAAAATGGCATTGGAAGCTACTACAGCAACCCTGTCTTTATCGGCACCAGCAATTTCTGCCAGTGGCAATACTGCCGTATACATGATGTTTGCAGTAACATAGATTATAGTGACCAGCAGGGTTCCGAAAAATAAGCTCAAACCAATATTCCTTTGCGGATTTTTAATTTCTCCTGCAATGAAGGTTACATTATTCCAGGCATCACTGCTGAATATCGATCCCACCATGGCAGCTGCAATGGCACCCAAAGCGGCTGCCGTAGTATATGCTGCAAAACCTTCTCCCGGAACCAGTTTCTGTAAATTCCATGCATCGGTCCAGTTTTGGTTCCAAACATCACCTTTGGCCAGGATTAAACCAAACAATATCAAACCCAAAAGAGAAACCAATTTTGTTAGTGTAAAACTGGTCTGAATCAGCTTGCCATTTTTTACACCCTTACTGTTGATATAGGTGAGCAGGATAATAATGACAATAGACAGTAACTGTGCAGGCGAAATTTGCCTGAAACCAAGATCGATCGCTACAAGATCCTCGCTTACACCGGGAATAAGATATGCTGTAAACTTGGCGAAAGCCACACCTACAGCAGCAATGGTGGCTGTTTGTATAACAGCAAAAAAGCTCCAGCCATATAAAAAACCAACCAGGGGATTGTAGGCTTCTTTCAAATACACATATTGACCGCCCGCCTTGGGGTACATACCACTCAGTTCACCATAACTCAAGGCGGCGGTAATGGTCATGAAACCGGTAATGAGCCAGACCATGATCAGCCAGCCGGCACTTCCAACATTCCTCGTAATATCGGCGCTCACAATAAAAATTCCGGAACCTATCATGGACCCGGCAACAATCATGGTTGCATCCAGCAAGCTAAGTGATCTCTTAAACCCTTTTTCTTCTTTTGGTTCTTGTGACACGAACTTTTCCTGCATCAGTTTTGGTTTTGGGTTACAAGATAAAAGAATAGGCGATTAATTATATGCAATTCAGTACAGCAGCAGAACAAATAGTTTTTTTGATGTGGTCAACGTTGGTGTTTCCTTTCCTTTTGTAAGATAGCTGCACCAGCAACTGAATTTATATAAAAGCCTTTACATGGATTGTTGGCTGGCCTCCGTATAAAGCCAGGACGAACAAAGGTGTAAAACTAATTGCGCAACCACAGGTGTTAGGCGTAGTTGTTCCATATGATAAAAGTAGGCAGCATCAAAAACATGCCGCACCAGCAAAAAAACTCCAAACCATTCTGCTTACGGTTCAATACAGGAACGTATCCATAAACAGCAAAGACGTACAAATCACCCTTATAAAACCTTAACGATAGCTGCCGGCAGATCTGATAAACAATCAGTATAGTAACTCCAGCCACAATTTTATAAACACACTATTAGTCGCAGTATTAGTTGCTTTTGTAAAAACCAATTGGTTTATTAGCTTGAGGACTGTCTGCATTTGTATCCGGGAAACTTGCTGTCAGATAACGATCTGTTCATCGATTAATAGGTCTATTGATAGATATTTTATAACAATTAACACTACAACAAAGACCTTAGCGACGCCTTCCACTATTTATTACATATAATTTATTTCAAAAATTTTAATACAAGTTCATATGCGTTTTACATTTTCATTCGTTGGTCTTGCCAGTATTTTATTGATTAGCTGTCAGAAAGATGAGGTAGTTCCCGAACTGCCTGTTGAAAAAACCGTGACATACACCGTCTATGCGGAAAAAGATTATAGTGGCAGTTTCTATAACAATGCAAAAGGGCAGTTAGAGTTAACGATTGCAAAAATCACAGGCAACGGAACAACCCAGGTGCTTTGGGACACGGTTTTTGCATGGCGTAATCTTGTCGATTATCCGGCATTTCAGAACCGGGTCATTCTTCAAAAGAAATTTTCCATACTGGATAGCAAAGAAAAATTGCAGGTTTCTTATATCCGGAAGTATGATCAAAATGGTGCTTTATCTTTAACAGGAACGGGAGAACCTGTTGCAAATGGTAATACATCTTTCAGCTACGATGTTCCTATGTAGTGAATTTTAAAGATTATATTCCAGGAAATTGGCCCGAACAGATTGTTTATTTTAGGCCGTTTTTGTTGTTTCCTTTGGCTTTTGTAAAATAGCTGCACCAGCAACTGAATTTATATAAAAGTCTTTACAGGAGATTGTTGGCTGGCCTCCGCATAAGGCCAGCAAGAACAACACCCAACAAATGGCGTAAACCTGCCGGTGACTCGCAGTGAAAGAGAAAAAGCCACTTGCATGGTATTCCATTAATTAACAGCTCCAACACCGTTTTATTATCATTCCCTTCATACGGGGCATGATAATTGGTTCTTGTATAGCAGCTTATTTTCCCTCCTTTATTACTTCTTAAGGTCAAAAGCTACAAGCAAGGGTTTGTCTATCACCCTTAATAAAAATTTATATGAAAAGAAATGTACTATTCCTGTTAGCCGCTATTTGTTTAATGGCTTCGTTGCCAGCTGCCTCTCAAAAATATAAATCCGGTTCCGATACAATAAAACTGAACAGTGAATTGGTTAAGGTGAGTAATGAAATTGCTGAATTAACTGCAGAACTAACCATTGCACAAAATAATTTACCTGGATATGTGTCTAAGGCCGAGAAGGCCAGGACTGATGCAGAAGGCACCGCACAACAAAGCAGCGACCAGGCCTATAAAGCTACCAATGGAGACCTGGGAGATGCAAAAACTGCAAAAAAGAAAGCAAAAAAGGCATACAATGATGCAGAAGATGCCAGCGATGCAAGGGACAATACAAAAAAGCAGGAAAAGAAGATTGATAAGCTGACCGCTAAATTGCAAAAAAAGCAAAAGGCACTCCAGGAACTGGAAGAAATGCGTACCACCATTCGGCTGATGCATGAATAAATAGTTGTTCTTTAAAGAACAACTTGTTTTTATTCTTTGTTTGGCTGGTAATAAAGGATTACGGCACCACCACTGAAAGTTTTAGTGTTCATTAGTTTAAGAATGGTCCTGTGGTTTACATTTTCAAATAATGGCAAACCTTTTCCCTCAATAACGGGGTGAACACAAAGTTGGTATTCATCTATCATATTCAATTTCATTAGCTGTAGAATTAAACTCCGGCTGCCAATAAGAATATCCCTGCCTGGTTCCTGCTTTAATTCTTTCACCGTTTCTTCAATAGGTTGATCTGCAAGTTTCGCACTGTTCCAATCTGTATTTTTCAGCGTATTCGAAAAAACAATTTTTGGAACCTTGTCTATTGCTTTAGCAAAGTCGTCCATCGATTTTTCGCCAGAAGGATTTTTCAATAGCGTTTGCCAGAATTGCATAAGCTGATAGGTTATCCTTCCATATAAAACAACGCCAGCCTTATCTAACAGGTCGGCGTAATGATGATGAATTTCTTCGTCCGGAATTCCTGCTGTATGGTCGCAAAATCCGTCAATGGTCATATTAATTGCTGCAATTATCTTTCTCATACAAGTGTTTAATT
>DASTMJ010000040.1:0-2345 GCA_035714205.1 Flavisolibacter sp.
CATTATTGTAACTTCGCCCCGCATTTAAATTAATTTATATTATGAGTACTGTAAAAGTTGCCATAAATGGTTTCGGTAGAATTGGCCGACTGGTTTTCCGCCAGATCCATGATATGGAAGGAATTGATGTTGTAGCCATCAACGATCTAACAAGTCCCAAGGTGCTGGCTCACCTTTTAAAATACGATTCCGCACAAGGACGTTTTAACCAGGAAGTAAAAGCAACCGACAATTCAATTGTTGTTAACGGTGACGAAATAAAAATATATGCCCAAAAAGATCCGGCTCAAATTCCATGGGCACAGCACCAGGTAGATGTTGTATTGGAATGTACAGGCTTCTTTACCGATAAAGCAAAAGCCGAGGCACACATTACTGCAGGTGCCAAAAAAGTAGTGATCTCTGCTCCTGCAACAGGTGATCTGAAGACTATCGTATTTAATGTAAACCACGACATACTGGATGGCTCTGAAACAATCATCAGCTGCGCATCATGTACCACCAACTGCCTTGCACCCATGGCTAAGGTATTGGAAGACACTTACGGTATTGTTGCCGGTTTAATGACCACAGTTCACGCATATACCAACGATCAGAATACGCAGGATGCGCCACATCCTAAAGGAGATCTTCGTCGTGCCCGTGCCGCTGCGCAAAATATTGTTCCAAACAGCACCGGTGCAGCAAAAGCTATTGGCCTTGTATTACCCAGTCTCAAGGGTAAATTGGATGGTACGGCTCAGCGGGTACCAACCTTGACAGGATCATTAACAGAACTTACAGTTGTGTTAGGTAAAAAAACAACAACAGAAGAGGTAAATGCTGCAATGAAAGCTGCAGCTAATGAAAGCTTTGGATATACTGAAGACGAGATTGTAAGTAGCGATATCATTGGTATTGCTTATGGAAGTTTGTTCGATGCTACTCAAACCAAAGTGCAAACTGTTGGTGATACCCAGCTGGTTCGTACCGTTAGCTGGTATGATAATGAAATGAGTTATGTATCCCAGTTGGTACGTACGGTTCATTATTTTGCCAAGTTGATCAAAAAATAAAATAATTGATAATCCGGGCCGAACAATTGTTCGGCCTTTTTTTGTCTTCACATTTTACATAGAACGGGTTTGCCATTCAATTTGCATTTACCTTTAAGCATATTCCAAAACCAAAGAACCATGAGTAAATTTCAGGATTTTAATTTCTCCGGGAAAAAAGCACTGATACGTGTAGACTTTAATGTGCCTTTAGATGAAAATTTCAACATTACAGACGACACAAGGATTAAGGCCACTGTACCAACCATCAAAAAAATTCTGAAAGATGGAGGAAGTGTTATTCTAATGTCACACCTGGGCCGCCCAAAAGAGGGTCCTTCTGAAAAATATTCTTTGAAACACCTTGTTAACCATGTAGGGGAATTATTAGGCGTAAAAGTTCAGTTTGCCAATGACTGTATTGGAGAAGATGCAGTACAAAAAGCAAAGGCTTTGCAACCCGGTGAAGTTTTGCTGCTGGAAAACCTTAGGTTTTATAAGCAGGAAGAAAAAGGAGATGAAGCATTTGCAGAAAAATTATCACTGCTGGGCGATGTGTATATAAATGATGCATTTGGAACAGCTCATAGGGCCCATGCATCAACTGCTATCATAGCAAAATATTTTGCTCCTGAAAATAAAATGTTTGGCCTTGTAATGGAAGGAGAAGTATCAAGTGCCGAGAAGGTACTTCACAATGCAGAAAAGCCATTTACTGCAATAATAGGAGGGGCCAAAGTCTCTGATAAAATTATGATCATTGAAAACCTTCTGGAAAGAGCTTCCGATATTATTATTGGTGGTGGCATGGCTTATACATTCTTTAAAGCCATGGGGGGAAATGTAGGAAAATCTCTGGTGGAAGAAGATCGTATAGATACAGCTAAGGAATTATTAAAGAAAGCAGAACAAAAAGGTGTTTGTATTCATTTGCCTGCCGATTCCATTATAGCAGACAAGTTTGCTGAAGACGCGGACATTTCATCTGCCTTAAGCAATACAATACCTGATGGGTGGATGGGGTTAGATATTGGTGCTTTGTCCTGTGATACTTTTACAAAGGTCATTCATGATTCAAAAACCATTCTATGGAATGGTCCAATGGGTGTCTTTGAAATGGAGAAGTTTCAACACGGTACCAAATGTGTGGCCCAGGCTGTAGCTGATGCTACACAAAAGGGCGCTTACAGTTTAGTGGGCGGGGGCGATAGCGTGGCAGCTGTTAACCAGTTTGGCTTTGCTGATAAAGTAAGTTATGTTTCTACTGGTGGCGGGGCTATGCTGGAATATTTTGAAGGAAAAGAATTGCCG
>DASTMJ010000041.1:0-2472 GCA_035714205.1 Flavisolibacter sp.
GTTGTTTTATCTCCTTTCTTGAATTTACTAAGTGCCTTCATGTAAGACTCTACTGAATAGACCCGATAATCTCCCAGGGAAACAATAATATCCCCGGCTTGCATGCCGGCTTTTTTTGCAGGTTTATTATCACTTACACCATCCACCCTGACACCCTGACCGGAAAATGTATAATCAGGCATGATACCCAGTGAAACAGAAAAGCGAGCTGACGTGGTGGTTTGCGCTTCGCGGGTTTTTGTAAAGGCTAATTTTTCATTGCTTTTACCTGCAGCTTCAACAAGATTGTGAATGTGTTTTACAATTTGCATCTGCCCCATATAATTGATCTTATCATGATCATCTGTGGGTTTGTGATAATCTGTATGAAGACCGGTAAAATAGAACAGCACCGGAATATCTTTACGATAGAAAGAAGTATGATCACTTGGCCCTGTTCCACTAGAATCAAATTTGAAGAGCAGGTTGCCGGCATATAATTTTTTCTTACCTGTTAATCCATAAAGCTCTCCCCATGTAGGAGTAGTACCATATCCACCAACTGTTACAGTTTTGGATGCATCATTTAATCGCCCGATCATATCCATATTTATCATAAAACTGACATTGGATAAATCAATAGTCGGATTCTCTACAAAATATTTTGAACCAAACAATCCCAACTCTTCTCCTGAAAAGGCAATAAACAGATAATTGCTGTTTTTGTTTTTAGAACCTTTCAATATCCTGGCAAGCTCTATTAATGCAGCCGTACCACTGGAGTTATCATCAGCGCCATTATGCACCTGTTTACTTCCATCCCTAATCATTGAATTGCCATCTTCACCAAAACCCAAATGGTCAAAATGAGCACCTATGACCACTGTAGATTTTGCACCGTTGTCAATATAGCCTATAACATTATTTGCTTCCCTGGTCTTTGGACCTATGTCGATTTTCAATTTGATATCCAATACTGCTTCGTCATCAGAAAGAAACTTTGATACAGCGTCTTTAGTTAAATAAATAACTGGTATTGGGAGTGGAGTAACTTTTGCCTTGCTATCGAAACTTAAGTTATCATTGAGCGAAGAAGAATTGTATACAAAAACTGCAGTGGCGCCCCTGTCTTTCATTTCAACTGCTTTATTCATTACCGCTTCTGACAAATCAAAGTGGGGATTAGATTTATTTTCTTCAAGAAGTTCTTTAAGATCCCAAAACCAGGGCATCTGGGGTTCACTAAGTGCTAAAGAAGGAACTGCTTCCAAACTTGAGTTTGCACTAAATGCTAATGGGAAATAATCTTTATTAATTGAAAGATGGTTTTCATTAATGATCAAAAAACTGGATTGATTTACCTGGCGACCATCATTTATAGTGAAACTTTGAAAGTAATCCTGAGTTCCAAGGGGCTTTAGACCCATCCTTTGAAAATGTCCTGAGATATACTCGGCAGCCAGTTTTTCTCCTATCGTTCCGGCTCGTCTTCCCTGAAGCTTATCATCAGAAAGAAAAACCACATGAGTCTGAAGATTAGCCAACAAGGTTTTATCTTCTTTATTTAGCTTTTGAGCATACCCTGAAAAGCCCGTTAGGATAAAAATTAAAATGAGAAGCCTGTACATCGCAATTATAGATTTAGATGAAAGAACAAAAGTATTGATGTATCTGCTGTATTAATTATAAAACTGATTTTCATGGAGTTATTTTTACTTAAGCTTTTGCAAAACTTCCAATCTCGTAAACCCGCCGGAGTCTGCACAAGTACCTTTGCGCCGCTATAGATGAGCAAAAAGAAGCTAAATATTGCGCTTGTTGGAAATCCTAATAGTGGGAAAAGCTCCTTATTCAACTCCCTGACCGGTTTAAATCAAAAAGTGGGAAACTTCCCTGGTGTCACAGTTGATAAGAGTTCGGGCATGATCACTCTTCCGGATGAAACTAAAGCTAACCTGATAGATTTACCCGGCACTTACAGTTTATATCCAAAAAGACTGGATGAATGGGTTAGTTACAGGGTTTTGTTAAACCAGGACCAGGATATAAAAGCAGATCTATTTATAGTAGTTGTTGATGCTAACAACCTAAAGCGAAATTTACTTTTTTGTACCCAGATCATTGACTTAAAAAAACCTGTGGTGGTTGCCCTTACCATGACTGACCTGGCAAAGCATAAGGGTATAAAAATCGATCTGAATGAGCTTGAAAGAGAACTCGGTGTTCCCATAGTAGCTGTTAATCCGAGAAAAGGAAAAGGTATTTCCCAGTTAAAAAAAGCTATTGAGCTCACTATCTCCAACCAATACAAAATTCCTACAAGAGATTTTATTGATAATAAAGCATTGGCAACCGCCTCAATTGAGGATTTAAAATTGCTGATGCCAGAAATAAGTGATTATACCGCTATACATTTTCTTATCAACCACGAAGAATTCCGTTTGGATGAGAAGATGCAGGATTCTATTGAATCTATTGAACAGAAACACCAAT
>DASTMJ010000042.1:0-28593 GCA_035714205.1 Flavisolibacter sp.
AAGTGTGCGACGCAACAGACCCCGATTATATTACTGTTGCCGGCTACATAAATTCAACACATTTTTTAAGAACAAATTATTTTTTAGTAATTATAATTAATACATTAAATCTTCATAAGCCGCCTGTAGTTCATTATAGGCATGCTGGTCACCGGTTTCTTTTGCCTTCAGCATTCCTTTTTTATACCATTGTATGGCTTCTTCACGGGCATCGGTACGCTCCAGCAATTTTGCCAGATGATAATAACTGCCAACATGATCTTCGTCCTTTGCCAATAATTCTTCAAACAACCTCCTGGCCTCCTCATCCTGGCCAAATTTTATATGCTCCAGAGCCAGTGCATGCTGCAGAAAACTATCATTAGGTTGAGTAAGCAGTAGTTCTTTTAATTTTTCAATCCTGTTCATCATTTTTCAGAATGTGTTTCAGGTATCTTTGCGCCTTATATTTGCAAAAGCCAATAGTTGCATAAGCAACTAAATAAATTTTATATTAATTTAGCCAATATGAAAATTCTTGTCTGTATAAGTAAAACGCCAGACACCACGGCAAAAATAGCTTTCACGGATAACAACACGAAATTCGCTGAAGCCGGTGTACAATGGATCATCAATCCGTATGATGAATGGTATGCATTGGTTCGGGCCATTGAATTAAAAGAAGCTGATGCATCAACAGTTATTCATTTGGTAAATGTGGGGGGAGCAGATGCTGAACCCATCATTAGAAAAGCGCTTGCACTTGGTGGTGATGAAGCCATACGTATTAATATGCAACCGCTGGAAAGTTATGGTGTGGCTTCACAACTTGCTGAAGTTGCCAAAGCCGGTGGTTACGATATCATTTTTACAGGTAAAGAAACAATTGATTATAATGGCGGTTCTGTTGGCGGAATGCTGGCCGAATTGCTGGATCTGCCTTATGTAGCCAATGCCACAAGCTTCCAGCTAAGTGGCTCAACCGCCACCATAAAAAGAGAGATCGAAGGCGGTGAGGAAACAATTGAATCGCCACTACCCGTAGTACTCAGTTGCCAGAAAGGTATGGCCGAAGCCCGCATCCCCAATATGCGGGGCATCATGGCTGCCCGTACCAAACCATTGAAGGTGGTTGAACCAATACAAGCTTATGCTGTTGCAAGCTTTACCGCGTTTGAATTACCCCCGGCTAAGGCAGGCGTAAAATTAGTTTCACCTGATAATGTTGACGAACTGGTTCGATTGCTGCATGAAGAAGCAAGAGCTATTTGATGCGCAGACCAGGGTAAAAGTTTTTATTAAAAACAGTTCTTTAAATAATGTGATGATGTTAACCGGCAGAAGTGCTGCTATGAGCACCTGTTGTGTCACTCACTTGTACGTTCAACAAAAAACTGAACAAACAATGAAAGTTTGAATCATCTCAAATTTGCGAATTTTCAAATCTTCAATTCAACCAAATGAGCGTTTTAATATTTGTAGATCATATTGACGGGCATATTAAAAAAGCTTCCCACGAAGCTTTAAGTTATGGAGCTAAAATAGCAGAGCAAACGGGCACAACTGCTGAAGCAGTGCTTTTAGGTACTGTAAACGAAGATCTTGCTGCCCTTGGACAGCATGGAATTAAAAAAGTACACCAGGTGCAAAACGAAAACTTAAAACAATTCGACTCCCAGGTGTATACAAAACTAATTGCACAGGTGGCTGAACAAACGGGAGCAAAAGTGATTGTATTTTCAAACAATTCCAGCGGTAAATCGCTTGCACCAAGGGTAGCCGTTCGTTTGAAAGCTGGCCTGGCTGCAGGTGCAACAGCCCTACCCGACACTTCGAATGGGTTTTCTGTTCGCAAAAATGTCTTTTCAGGAAAAGCGTTTGCCACCGTATCCATCACAAGTGATATAAAAGTTATTTCACTGAATGTAAATGCCTACACTATTACGCAGGCAGAAGGAACAGCTGAAGTGGTTGCCTTCAATGCTTCTGTTGACACTCCCAAATTAAAAACCATCGATACTTCTAAAACATCGGGTAAAGTTTCTTTAACGGAAGCCGATGTTGTTGTAAGCGCAGGCCGCGGTTTAAAAGGACCTGAAAACTGGGGTATGGTGGAAGAACTGGCCGATACATTAGGTGCGGCCTTGGCCTGTAGCCGTCCCGTAGCAGACGCACACTGGAGACCGCATAATGAACACGTTGGCCAAACCGGGATTGCTATTGCACCTAACTTATATATTGCTATTGGTATTAGCGGTGCTATTCAACACCTGGCTGGAGTAAACCGAAGTAAGGTTATAGTAGTGATCAATAAAGACGCGGAAGCCCCGTTCTTCAAAGCTGCCGATTATGGAATTGTGGGGGATGCTTTTGAAGTAGTACCAAAGCTTACGGCCGCTATCAAAAAAATAAAAGGACAATAAAAAGTTGGTCAAAAGTGAATGGGCGAAAGTCTGCCTTTCAGTCTTATCCCGTTGAAAGCCAGGCTCCAAAAAGGAATTTCTCTTTATGGTAACCAGGATCAGGGTGTTAAAGAAATCAACCCCAAATTCAGCCTTTACGATTCACCTGTCGCCGTTTAGTTCGTCCTTTTTTCTCGCTTAAAATATGTAGGTTTGCAGGCCTTAGGCTAAAACGTTGTTTTATAGGTATGAAGAAAATCGAATTGGAAATTGTGGCTCTTTCACACAGCATAACGCAAACCCATTCGTATGCGGTAGTTTTGGGAGAAGTAAACGGGTTACGCAGGTTACCCATTGTAATCGGTGGCTTTGAAGCTCAGGCGATAGCTGTTGCGCTGGAAAAAATGCAGCCCAGCCGCCCCCTCACCCACGACCTGATGAAAAATTTTATGACAGCTTTTAATATCGAGCTTCATGAGATCATTATCTCCGACCTCCAGGAAGGCATCTTTTATTCCAAGCTGGTTTGTTCTTCAGACAATGACACCATAGAGATTGACTCCCGTACCTCCGATGCATTGGCACTGGCAGTTCGTTTTGGTTGCCCTGTATATACTTATGAGCATATTCTTGAAAGTGCCGGTATATTAATGGAAGACCCGGGATCAACTACGAAAAAGAAAAAAACACCTTCCATTTCATCACCAGAAGAAGAGCCGGGCAGCAAAGGTGATCTTAAATCTATGTCGCTGGAAGAACTGAATACCTTGCTGAACGATGTACTGGAACAGGAAGATTATATCCGGGCCATTGCCATCAGGGATGAGATCAATAACCGTAAGAAAAATCATTGATTTATTTTTAGTTCACTTTGCAGTTTGATCAATTTAAACTTTCCTGCTTGTGATCATTTTTCCCAATTGCAAGATCAATTTAGGATTACATATTCTTCAGAAAAGAGCAGATGGCTTTCATAACCTTGAGACCGTTTTTTACCCCGTTCCATTGCAGGATGGATTAGAGATCATTACTGCTGATTCATCAATAAAAGAATCCATCCAATTTTCAACGAGCGGCTTGAATATTGGGACTTCACACCAGGACAATATTTGTGTAAAGGCGTTTCTTTTGCTAAAAAAAGAGTTTCCACACCTACCCCCTATACAAATGCATTTACACAAAGTTATTCCTTCAGGTGCCGGTTTGGGTGGTGGTAGCGCCGATGCAGCATTTACATTAATGCTGTTGAACGAAAAATACAATCTGGGCCTTAGCAACGAGCAATTGATGCGTTTTGCACTGCAATTAGGTAGCGATTGCCCGTTTTTTATCTTAAACACACCCTGTTTTGCTACCGGTCGCGGAGAACAGTTAAAACCTGTTTCTGTAAATATTTCGGGGTATCGGTTGATACTGGTAAACCCGAAAATCCATATTTCAACGGCAGAGGCTTTCTCGAAAATTACTCCCAATAACGATAGAACTTCTCCTGAGCTATTAGTCAACTTGCCTGTGTCGCAATGGAAAGATGTTTTACATAACGATTTTGAAAATGGTGTTTTTAAACTTCATCCGGAGACTAAAAAAATAAAAGAACAGCTCTATGAAACAGGTGCTATTTATGCTTCTATGAGTGGAAGTGGTTCTACTGTATATGGTATTTTTGATAAATCCATTCAACCCCAATTGAACTTTCCGCCGCACTATTTTGTGAAATCTATATAATAGCGTTTTCTGCGGTTAACTTACTTTTGCGGCCAGAATGAACCGCATGGAGATCTACAAAGAATTTTCGTTTGATTCCGCTCACTTTTTGCCCAATGTTCCCGATGGTCATAAATGCAAAAATATGCATGGCCATACCTACCGCCTTCGTGTATTTATTAAAGGAGAATTAGATCCACACCTGGGCTGGATCATGGACTTTAAAGAACTGAAAGATGCATTGGCACCTGTTATTGATCAACTGGATCATAAACTCATAAATGACATCAAAGGCCTGGAAAACCCCACGGCAGAAAATATCACCGTCTGGATCTGGAAGCAGATCAACCCTATGCTGCCTTTACTTAGTAAAATTGAATTGTATGAAACACCAACAACGGGTGTTATTTATTCGGGTGAGTAATTTTCTTCCAGTTGCATCAACAGTTGGGACAAATCCAGCGCTTCAGTGACCATTTGAAGGTTTCCATCCGCATCAAGAGGCCATTCTTCTTTTGGATAATCCCAATACAATTCCACACCATTGCCATCAGGATCGTTTAAATAAAGCGCTTTTGAAACACCGTGATCAGAGGCTCCCGTCAATGGATATTCTGAATCAATCAAACGTTTAGCAATCAGAGCCAGGTCTTTTTGTGTGGGGTAGAGAATGGCAAGATGGTACAAACCTGCAGACCTTACAGGTGCCGGCTTTGCGTCTTTGCTCTGCCAGGTATTTAAACCAATATGATGATGGTAAGCACCTGCAGAAAGAAAAACAGCACTGCCTCCATACCATTGCGTAACCTTAAATCCTAAAAGATCGCGGTAAAATCCAAGCGACCTTTCTATATTGGAAACTTTTAAATGAACATGTCCAATCCGGGTTTGTTCGGGAGCGGTATATGTCATGTTGGAATATTTAAAGCAAAAAATAAATTCTGGAATAAATATATGAAGTTAGATTGCTATGTAAATTTGGTTACTATTGCTAAACAAAGATTACTTTTGCGCTATAATATGAAAGTCAGCACTTCCATTTTAGCTTTAAATCTTGATCTTCTCAACCACTAAGGTTGTTCTGTCTAACGCTGCACTGATTTCCTTATTTTTTGATTAATTAAATGGATTGTATGCAAACAGCATCAATAGTTTCAGCTACACAACGATATTTAGAACTTGAAGAACAATACGGGGCACATAACTATCACCCACTACCTGTTGTACTCAATAAAGGAGAAGGTGTTTTTGTATGGGATGTGGAGGGTAAACGTTATTATGATTTCCTGAGTGGTTACTCTGCGGTCAACCAGGGTCATTGTCATCCAAAGATCATATCGGCTTTGACTGAGCAGGCTCAAAAATTAACCCTGACCAGCCGTGCTTTTCACAGCGACGTATTGGGTGAGTATGCGCAATATATCACCAGCTATTTTGGTTACAATAAAGTATTGCCTATGAACACCGGTGTGGAAGCCGTGGAAACAGCTATAAAGCTGGCAAGGCATTGGGGTTATCTTGTAAAAGGGATTGCCGATCAACAGGCAAAGATCATTGTTTGCGAAGGCAATTTCCATGGTCGTACATCCACAGTCATCTCGTTTAGTACCGACCCAACTGCCAAAAACAACTTTGGCCCGTATACGCCGGGATTTATTGCCATCCCCTATAATGATCTGGACGCTTTACAAAATGCTTTGATGGATGCCACCGTTACCGGTTTTTTAGTAGAGCCTATTCAGGGTGAAGCCGGCGTGGTAGTTCCCGATGAAGGTTATTTAAACAAAGCCTACGAACTCTGTAAAAAAGCCAATGTTCTTTTTATTGCCGATGAAATACAAACAGGTTTAGCCCGTACAGGAAAAATGTTGGCTTGTGATCATGAAGATGTACACCCGGATATATTGATTTTGGGGAAAGCCTTAAGCGGTGGTACATTACCGGTAAGTGCTGTTTTATCAAATGATGAAATCATGCTTACAATAAAGCCCGGTGAACATGGTTCTACATATGGAGGCAACCCCTTAGCATGTAAAGTGGCCATGGCTTCACTGGATGTATTAAAGGAAGAAGCATTGGCCGAACGTGCGGAAGAAATGGGACAATACTTCAGAACTGAATTAAAGAAACTGGGTTCTCCATATATTAAACTGGTGAGAGGTAAAGGTCTTTTGAACGCTATCGTAATTGAGCATCCTAACAATGAAGCTGCCTGGGATCTTTGCCTGGAATTAAAAGGGAATGGTTTGTTGGCCAAGCCAACGCATGGTGATAAAATACGTTTAGCGCCTCCACTGGTAATTACTAAAGGGCAAATTGACGAGTGCATCGGCATTATTAATAAAAGCCTGGCAATCCTGAAGTAAAATTTGAAAGTACGTTCAGTCCTTTGGTTTTAAAGAAACGGTTACGCCTTTACGTAAGGTATTGTGTATCTCGGCTATCGAATCAACATACTTAATGAGATCTTCAATTTCTTTTGATGAAGCGGAAGATTGAATCTTTACTTCATACTGAATTCCCGAAGCTGGCTCGCCTTCTTTTCCAAATTGCCCGGATACCTGTACTTCTACGGATTGGATTGTGATCTGTCTTTGAGCAGCTTCCCTGTATATATCATTACAAAAACAGGTTGCCAGTGCAAGAAAAAGTAACTCTCCTCCATTAACAGCAGAACCGCCCCCCTGTTCTTTTGCCGGAATAGGGATGGTCTTTTTATATTCATTGGTTGAAACAATAACCTCGTTTGATTGGTGGCTGTTTTTTATAGTTGCGGTAATGTTCATACATCGACTGGAAAGTATTAAAACTATATAAGTTTTTTTGAAAACCCAGCTCGGTCTATGCATGAAAATAAACGCGGACCTGGTTATTTGTTTCGGTTGATAATAAAACTGCTTTCCTGTTTCGTAAATCCCACTTTGGGATAATAGTCCATAGCTGTGGGAACAGATAACAAAAGTACCATGGATTGGTCTCCTACCTTTTCTTTTGTAAGGTTAATAAGTTTTTTACCAATGCCTGCCTTTTTATAACCCGTTCTCACGGAAAGATCTGCAAGGTAACAACTCCACACCCAATCTGTAATAGATCGTGCAACACCAACCAGTAAGTCATTGTCCCATGCCGTTATAACCAGGTTCGAGTTTTCAAACATTTTTTGGATACGTTCCCTGTCATTTGTTGGTCTTGGCAAACCAGAGTTTTCATATAGTTCAATTACCTGTTCAGCTGTGGGTATTGCATCCACTTTATAATTTATCTCCATTCTGAAATATTTTTTAAATACAAATGGAAAATAATGACCAGCAAAAGAAAACCACCGTCAAAAAAGGATCAATTGACCTATGAAGTGAATGAACGGTAAGGTAAGTTTTAACCAGTATGAAAACATTTCTACAAAGCTTTCCATGATTTCATTTAAAGTGCTTTTAACCTTTGCGATCGTAATAGTCCACTCCATTAATCAAAACAAAAAAAGCAGCACAAACTTTCTCCCCTGCAGACAATGGTTTTAGTTCGCCATTCAACAATTTTATCTGGGTGAGACGCATACCAATTGTAGAATTGAATATTAAAAGTGACGTTAAGCGGTAGAATGCAAATACAAGCAGTATAAGTATTTCAGGCAGCATAGGTTTCTGCAGGTGTACAAGAATAAATGCAGGTATGACATATGATAAAACGAAAAATAAAATAATGGCCAGAATCGCATCAATGAATCCTCCAAAATGCTGTTTATATCCGCTGGCTGTCTCCTGTTGGGCAGGAAAAATATCGATATCTGTATTGATCTTCATGTGCGGTTTTTTTTAATAAAACAGTTGACCTAAAACTTGTCTTTTCGGCTCACTTGCATTTCCGGAATAACGACAGTGCATATATCATAGGGTTGTAGCTTTATTGAATACCTTTTTTTCGAAGCAAACACTATTGTCAACTCCTTTGTATTGCCCGTAGTTGGGAATGATTTTGTAACCATTTTTTTTATACAGTGCAATGGCTTCGGGTTGTTTTTTACCTGTTTCCAACACACATGTGTGGCAGGATAATTCAACTGCCCATTTTTCCAATGCAGACAAAATTTTCCCGGCAATACCTTTTCCCCTGTATTGAGGTTTCGTATACATCCGCTTCACTTCCAATATACCAGGTTGCCATTCTTTAATGGCACCGCAAGCCACTGCTTCATTGTCGTCAAATGCAACAACCACATTCCTGATCTTATCGATCTTATTGAACTGCGCATAAAATGAATGGTCGCCCCCATCTCTTTCTGCCAATTCAGCATCAAGGGCTTTAACAAGTTCAATAAAACCTGGATTGAAAGAATCAGTTCGTTGCAGAGAGGTCATTTTTATCCTTTATGAATATAAATTAATTTTCGTTTAGTTTGATTCTTTGCTGTTACTGTTTCAACAAACTCCTGATTACCCTGCATGGATTACCTGCTGCAAAAACATCAGCCGGTAAATCTTTGGTAACAACACTACCGGCTCCAATTACACTTCTGTCGCCGATGCTTACTCCCGGACAAATCACGGCACTGCCGCCAATCCAAACATCGTCTCCAATGTTAATAGGCTTTGCAAATTCTAACCCGGATGCTCTTTGTACATGATCCATGGGATGTGTAGCGGTATACAATTGAACATTCGGACCGAACATAGACCTGTTACCAATGGTAACCAGGCTCACATCAAGCACTACGCAATTAAAATTAAAGAAAACCTTCTCACCTGTTTTAATGTTGAATCCATAATCGCAATAAAAAGGTGGCTGTATCCATAAACCTACCCCTGCACCCGGTAACAATTCTTTTAGTATACGATTTCGCTCTTCTGCCTGGTCTTCTCTTGTATCATTTAGCTTTTTTAAAAGCAACCTTGTTTTTAACCTTTCTTCAGAAAGCTGCTGGTCCTGTGGATCATACAATGCACCGTGCAACATTTTTTCTTTTTCTGATTTCATAAATTGAAATTAAAAAAGAATATGGGTAGAAGCATTCTGTTTTTAAGAAGTCTGGAAGATTGGTCATAAAATTAAACCGGCACTACATTACCGGAACCAGAAATGTTTTTGACAACAGAGGGTGCACCTTTATAATATACAGAACCGCTGCCGGAAATGGTGCAAACCAGTTCATCTACCACGTAAATTTTTGTATAACCGGAACCGCTTGTTGTAGTATTGGCTATAGTTGTCCTGAGGTTAGCCAGTTCCATATTACCACTACCGCTGATGTTCAGTTTCTCCAGTTCTACCACACCTGCCAACACGTTAACATTACCGCTTCCGCTGATAGTTGCATCAAGGGTTGCCGCTTCTAATTCATTTAGAACAATATCACCGGAAGCACTTATGTTTAGTTTAAGTGTAGTGGAGGTAATTTTTTCCGACGATTTAATATCGCCAGAGCCACTGTTATTGATATAGCTTATATCTGGCGAAGAAACAACCACCCTCAACGTTTCGTTGGTTTTGACCCGTTTATCATCTTTGATGCGCACAACCAGGTTGCCATTCACTACTTCGGTGATCATTACGTTTAGAATATTTTGCTGGCCACTGACCTCCACTTTAAATTCTGATGCTTGTTTATAAATAATATCGGCAGAACAACGAAGGTCAACTCCCGTAAAACCGGTTAGAGTTCTGAACTCAGTTACTACAGGACCTTCTCCCTCAATACTTTTGGTACACGAACTAAAAACAAACAGGGACGCTAATACAATTAATATGCTTCTTTTCATACCTGGATTGATTAAATTTTGATTAAACAGGAAAAGTATTTAATACGCATTCGTCAATTGTGTTAAAGACGTTTCAATTGTTTTTTAACTGGCATGAACGTTCAATAAGCAGAAGTAAAAAGAAACACGAAAACTTTAATATGAGTTGTTTGATGAATAGTGATACCAAACGTACAAGGGAGTGACACAACCCAAGCCTCCATAGTTTTACTTCAGCCGGCGTATAAAAAAATCCCGTCAAAAGACGGGACTGTTTCTTTTCAAAGGGAATAAGTTACCGGAGATCTACAACTTCAACACCGGGATATTTTGATTTATCGAAAATGAAATAAGAATCAGTAATGCTGGCGGTTCCTTTCAGCGAATTGATGGTGTAGCTGTAACGTCCTCCCGTTTTTTCAAGGAACCTGGCACTGTAAATAGTATTGGTAGCCTTATCGATCCACACATAAATTTTGTGGAATGGACGGGTTTTATCGATTGGTGTAAGCTCAATTTCTGTAAGTGTTTTACCAGCCTGTTTTTTAGTACCGTTCTGTTTGTAATAGAAATCCCTGTCATAAAAATTGGTAAACAATTTTTGAGGCGTCATGGCGCTGGCTGAAGTATTGGCATTGTCAACCGTTACTTCGTTTGCACTTTTGTCGTAATTCCAGGTGGTTTTCCCATCGGAATAAATCTCCATTCCATCAAGCAGCACTTTGTAACGGTTACCTTTCATGGTAACAGCTCCCTTTTTAGTTGAAAGCACTTTACCCTGTGCATTTTCTACAGTATAGGTAAAACTGGCCTGCGGCGATGTATAGGTTTTGAATTTTGTACTGACTGCGTCAAGAATTTTTTTGGCTGCAGGATCGTTTTGCGTAGGGTTCTTGCCGGTTTGTGCCTGCGCCGACCACACAATTGATACCATGCTCAATAAAGTAAAAAGTTTCTTCATTTGGATCTTGTTTTATTAATGAATCGGGGCAAATATATCGTTTTGCCTTGTTTAGAATGCAATCGACATACCGGGATTAATGTTGCCCTGCATCTTAACACTAACTTAAATTATCCAGGTATTCCAGCAATTCCGATTCTGTTTTAATTAACACTTCTCTAGCTTTACTGCCCTGGTTGGGACCTACCACTCCGGCAGCTTCCAGTTGGTCCATCAAACGTCCGGCCCTGTTATAACCCAACTTCATTCGGCGCTGCAACAGGGAAGTTGAACCAATTTGATTCTGCACAATTAATTTGGCAGCATCTTCAAACAAGGGATCTTTATCAGAAGCATCAAAATCCTTGCCTTCCAGTTCTTTTTCATCTACATACTCGGGCAGCATAAATGCCTGTGGGTATCCTCTCTGGTCAGATATAAAATCAACAATCTTTTCCACTTCCGGTGTATCCACAAAAGCACATTGCAACCGGGTTAGTTCCCCGTTGTACGAGATCAGCATATCACCTTTACCGATGAGCTGTTCTGCGCCACCCGCATCTAAAATAGTGCGGGAGTCTATTTTCGAGGATACCTTGAAAGCAATACGGGCCGGGAAGTTCGCCTTAATGGTACCGGTAATGATATTAACCGAAGGTCTCTGTGTGGCAATGATCAGGTGTATACCTACGGCACGGGCCAGCTGGGCCAAACGGGCAATGGGCATTTCCACTTCTTTACCCGCAGTCATGATGAGATCAGCAAACTCATCCACCACCAATACGATGAATGGAAGATACTGATGTCCTTTTTGAGGGTTCAGCCTGCGTTTAATAAACTTCTCATTATATTCTTTAATATTACGGGCTCCGGCTTCTTTTAGCAGATCGTACCGGTTATCCATCTCAATACAAAGGGCATTGAGCGTGTGTATCACTTTTTTGGTATCCGTAATAATTGCATCCTCTTCTCCCGGTAACTTGGCCAGAAAGTGTTTTTCAATATGACGGTACACACTGAGTTCCACTTTTTTAGGGTCGATGAGTACAAATTTTAATTGAGAAGGGTGTTTTTTGTATAACAGGGAAACCAGTATGGCGTTTAGTCCTACCGATTTACCCTGCCCTGTTGCACCAGCCATAAGCAAGTGCGGCATAGAAGCAAGATCAACAATAAAATTCTCGTTATCGATCTTTTTACCAATAGCTATGGGAAGACTAAAATTATTATGCGTGAATTTCTCCGACGACAACAAGGTTTTCATGCTCACCACTTTCTTATTGTGGTTGGGCACTTCAATACCAATGGTTCCCTTACCTGGAATTGGCGCAATGATACGGATGCCCAATGCGGCCAGGCTTAATGCAATATCATCTTCCAGGTTTTTGATCCGGGAGATACGAACACCTGCAGCCGGAACAATTTCGTACAGTGTAACCGTTGGTCCAACCGTAGCGCTGATCTTTTGTATGGTAATATCGTAGTTCTTAAGTGTGTTGAGGATCTGGTTTTTGTTGGCCTCCAGTTCGGCAGGGTCCTGAACGATCTTTTCACTGCCGTGGGTTTCCAGCAGGTCAACCTTTGGATATTTATAATCCCTGAGGTCCAGTGTAGGTTCGTAAGGCGGCAAATCACTATAGTCTTTGCCTTCCTCATCCTCATCTGCAATTTTCTCTTCGGCTGTTTTTATTTCCAGTTCCAGGTTTTCTCCAGGTTCCTGTTTCACTGTTCTTTTAGGTGGTTCCGGTACTTCTTCTGTTTCTTCTATATCCTGGTCGTGTTTATGAAGTATATCATCTACAATTTCCTTTTCAACTACCGGTTCATTTATAGTTAACTCTTCAGGCTTTTCTGCAGGCTCTTCTTTTACCACAAGGTTAAAACCACTTTCAGCTTCCAGGCTACCCGAACCATTAATGATCATTCCACCATCACCCTTTAATGTATTTGTTTTTACAACCGGTTCGGTTGACTCAGCGGCATATAAGTCGTTGATACTGGTAACAGCTGGTTTAAACGAATCTTCCTTCGATTCAAGATCAATTTCATCAGCTTCCAGTCCTTCCGTTTTTGGTACACGAATAGGGACGTTAAAGGTGGGATTGAATTGCCAGATAAGATAGGAAATTCCAACAACCAGTAACAAGGCAGCTGTGCCTAAACTTCCAAGGAAATTGGTAAGCCACCCAGCTATCATATCACCAACCCTTCCCCCAAATGGAAAGGCGGCATTTGAAAACAGGAAACCAAAAGTAACCGAAACGATCAGCAAACCTATTGTAACGTATTTAAGATTGCGCCAGATTGAAAATACTTTCCTGTTCACCAGCAAATTGATACCGACTACAAAAAAGAAGGTACAGAACAGCATGGATGCGATACCAAAACCACGGTAAATAAAAAAATCCGACATATAAGCCCCCAGTCTGCCCAGGAGATTTGAAACTTTTGTTTCATCATTTATCAGGAAAGATGGTTTTGATAGTTCATCCTGGTCTTCTTTCCATGTAAAAAAATAGGAGACAAACGCAATAAAAAGAAAAATAGAAATCAGGAGAGATACGGTACCAATGATCTTCCAGGTACGTTCATCTTTGGCCAGTTTTTTCAGGTCAACTTTTTCTTCCTTATCAGCTTTAAATTTGGCAGGTGCAGTTGAAGTGGTTTTTTCTGCTTTTTCGGTCTTTTCCGGTTTTTCTGCAGCTTTAGGCGTATTGGATTTTTTTAGCTTGTTAGCCATGGAATCAAAGATAGTAATATGAGCAATGAAATGCGGGCCGGGAGCCCGTTGAATCCAAAATAAACATTATTTTTTGATAATCCCTGCCAGGAGCAAGATCCAGCCAATGATAAAGAAAAGTCCGCCAATAGGGGTAATGATTCCGATAGCACCCGGGATGACCTTGTTCATTGCCTGCATAGAAACAATAAGGTATAATGAACCGGAAAAACAAACAATACCCGCCAGGAAGAAGAGCCCGGCATAGTTGACAAAGCTGCTCATATATCTTTCAGACAAAACACCAATGATCAAAAGCGCCAATGCATGGTACATTTGATATTGCACACCCGTTTGGTAAGTGGCAACTGTTTCCGGACTAACGATCTTTTTTAATCCATGCGCCCCAAAAGCTCCCAAGGCTACTGCCAGCCCGCCCAATATGGCACCGATACTTAAAAATAATTTTTGCATAGGTTTTTATTCGTGAAAGATCCGGCTCACCAGTTTTTCAAGGTCAATATCCTCTTCATTGATAATGACATTAGCCTGCTGGTAAAAGATCTTACGGTTAGAAAATTTTTTTACAATGTATGCCTTTAGTTGATTATCCGGGATGGAAGCTACCAGTGGCCGTTTGCCTTTTTCAGTACTAAGACGTTTGTACAAACAATCAATAGAACAGTTAAACCAGACCACGATGCCATTTTTCTTCAAATAATCAATATTGTTATAAAAACAGGGAGTACCACCGCCGGTGGCCATTACAAAGGTCTCATGACTTTCTGTTATAAAATACAATACTTCTTTTTCCAGCATGCGAAAATATTCTTCACCCTTTTCGGCAAAGATGGTAGTAATAGAAGTGCCCGCATGTTCTTCAATTTTTTCATCCAGGTCAAAAAAAGGAATGGAAAGCTTTTTACTTAGCTCCTGCCCCCAATGTGTTTTACCACAACCCATAAAGCCTATGAGAAAGATTTTCATTCGCCTGGAATATGAAATAAAAACAGGAAGCCTGACAAAGGTCTCCCGGTTCTCAAATAATTATAACATATGAGCACAACCAAATAATAAGAAATCCGGCAAGTACATCAAACAAGTGTTCGTTCCTGCAACTATTTTTCTTACTACCCGTCAATTCAATTCGGGTCACAGCTCACTTAAACGCATTCAACCCGGTTACATCCATTCCCGTTATCAGCAAATGCACATCATGTGTTCCTTCGTATGTGATAACACTTTCCAGGTTCATCATGTGGCGCATAATGCTATACTCCCCGGTAATACCCATACCGCCCAGCATCTGCCGGGCATCCCGGGCAATATTGGTGGCAATCTCACAGGAGTTTCTTTTTGCCATAGACACCTGTTGTGGTGTTGCTCTTCCTTCGTTCATCAATACCCCTAAACGCCACACAAGCAGCTGGGCTTTTGTTATTTCAGTGATCATTTCAGCCAGCTTTTTTTGTTGTAACTGAAATCCACCTATCGGCCTGTCAAATTGTATTCTTTCTTTACTATACCTTAGGGCTGTATCATAACAATCCATAGCTGCACCCAAAGCACCCCAGGCAATTCCATAACGGGCTTTTGTAAGACAACCCAATGGTCCCTTTAATCCTTTTACATTCGGGAAAATATTTTCTTTCGGCACTTTTACATTATCAAAAACCAATTCACCGGTTGCAGAAGCTCTCAGGCTCCATTTACCATGTGTGGTAGGTGTTGAAAAACCTTCCATGCCTCTTTCAACCACTAAACCTCTTATATCACCTGCTTCATCCTTTGCCCATACTACAGCCACTTGTGCAAACGGTGCGTTGGAGATCCACATTTTACTTCCATTGAGTATGACATGATCACCTGCATCTTTAAAATTGGTCAGCATGCCGGCAGGATTGCTGCCATGATCCGGTTCGGTTAATCCAAAGCAACCCAGCCATTCACCACTACCTAGCTTTGGCAGATATTTTTTACGTTGCTCTTCGCTGCCATACGCATATATAGGAAACATAACCAGCGATCCTTGCACCGAGGCTGTAGAACGAACCCCACTGTCGCCACGCTCCAGCTCCTGCATCATTAACCCATAGCTGATATAATCCAACCCGCCACCGCCATACTCTACCGGTACTGTCGGACCAAAACAGCCAAGGTCGCCCAGTTGCTTTACAATCTGTTCAGGAAATTCGGCCCGCTGGGCAAAATCTTCAATAATGGGAGAAATTTCTTTTTTCACATAATTCCGCACGGATTCGCGGATCAGTTTATGTTCATCGGTCAATAATTCATCTACTAAATAATAGTCGGGGGACTGGAATTGATCTGTTGCCATAGATATTTATTATGCACTTAGCTTTTGAAATACTATTGAGCGTTCCTTGTTCACTCACTTGTACTGAGGTAACATTTTTCAGCAAGCAATGGTTTCAGGTTTATTTATTGCATTATTGCTTCCAGAACTGAAACCATAAGACTGACCCTGCAAACGCCCCGCAAAAGTAATGGTAATCGTTTAAAGCTGTCAAGATCAGGTAAATGATTACCCGCTTCATTAATATTTTGTATGCCTTCTAATTTTTAGTAACTTAATTGTAAACGATCTCATTCAGAAATTTTTAATCTCATTCAAATACTCAATAGTGAAACAATTATTACTCGGCTTCTTACTGCCCTTGTGCAGCCTGCATATAAATGCACAAACCGATAATCCCGTTTATGACAAGGCTATGGCCGACTCCCTCGGGGGCGACGATTACGGAATGAAACCTTACGTGCTGGTGATATTAAAAACAGGTACCGCCAAAATTGACAATAATCAGGTTTCAGACAGTCTATTTAAGGGTCATATGACGGCCATACAGAAATTTGCAGATGATGGGAAGTTAATTGTATCTGGGCCGTTAAGGAAAAACGAAAAAGCCTACAGAGGAATTTTTATACTGGACGTAAAAACAATTGAGGAGGCCCAGGTTTTATTACAATCCGACCCGGCCATATATGCAAAGGTTTTTGATGTGGAACTCTTTCAATGGTATGGTTCTGCGGCCCTGCCTTTATACCTGCCCAATCATTATAAAATTGAAAAAAAGAAAATGTAGTTTCAAAAAATAAGTCTCCTGCAGAAGACTTATAGTTTTTCATAGCTCAATTTTTTATTTCGCTCCAAATGTTTGGGTCCAGTATTTATCAACCCTGGCTATACCCATTTCCTTGTAATCTTTATTCATGATGTTCTTGCAATGGCCGGGGCTTTGAAGCCACCCGGCTACTACTTCTTTTTCGTCTTTAAAACCAAGACCAATATTCTCACCATAGGCCAGCCAGTGATAACCGGCTTTTTCAATTCGCTCCCCCGCCCTGTCTCCATTTGGTGATGTATGGCTGAAATATTTTTTGGTGAACATATCATTACTATGAGCCTGTGCCGCCTTTGCCAATTGTTCATTCCAGCTCAAGGCCGGTGCTGGTTTATAATATGTATCGCCGCATTTACATCCTTTTTTACGAGCCTCATTCACCAGTTTTAAAAGTGTTGTTTTGTTTAATGTTGTTTCAGGATCTTTAAGACCATGTGCCACAGGACCAAACGCCAACATAGGCAACAATAACAACGACAGAAAGGATATGCGAATCAAATTCATAATCATAAATCTAACGCAGTCCCTCAGCTAAAATTGCACAGGTTTCGTTAAAAGAAAGTTGATAAAATTATTATAGGAAACAGGCTAATTATAGGTTACCATTTCCCGCTCAACCTTCCCATTCGCATGAAATTTAAAAAGTGCGTAAGCCGGATCAAAACCTTTGAATGCACCTTTCCACCAGTTCCCGCTGATGGCCCCGTTACAGAAATAGTGAACCCCTTTATATTGAACTTCGTCCTGCAAATGAATATGCCCGCTCAGGCATGTTCGTATGTTTTTATGTCTGGTGAATAACTGTATCAATTTCCTTGCATCAACATGCAACAAAGCCCTGGATAGTTTCCAGTCGCCATTCGGCAAATGATCATCAAAAAACATGGCTGCACAAAACGATACCAGTGGAATGTGCGAGGCAATACAAATATGCTGATCAGGCGAGGTATTTTGTAATTCCTGTTCCAGCCAGTTATATTGTTCATCATCCAGCCGGGCAATATACCCGCCATTGTTCTCCTGTGCACTATCCAGTATTATAAACTTCCAGTTCTTTTGAACAAACGAATAAAAACGGCCAGGCATTTTATGTTCTTTCACCGCCCATGCTTTATTGTATAATGGATCGTTTTTAACCGACTCATCTTTTACCTGCCAGCCCCATGCATCGTGGTTGCCAATAACATGATATACAGGCAAACGGTTTTCTGCCTCTAAAATGCGCTGCCACACATCCCATTGTTCGCGGGTTTTTGTTTTATCTGCTGCCATTGCATCCATAATGGCATCGCCACCATTGATAATAAAATGGGGTTTTTTTGATAACCCATTTACATGCCTGAAGGCTTTGGCCATCCCTGCCTCGGCAATTGCATCGGGTTTTACATGAATGTCTGTAAGAAAAGCAACCAACAATGCTTCTTTTTTCATTTCTTCCTGCCTGCTACCTGCCTTGGCGGTTCCGGTTAACGTACTACCTATGGTAAGCAGGGAAGAATTACGTATAAATTTTCTACGATCCATTTTCAAATGTTAAATGATGCAGGTTAGCAATTATCTTCAACACCATCCAATCCTCCGGTTATTTACCTGAACCGGTCTGCGGAATTTCTTTGGTCATTTCAATTATATCTACAGGCTGATCTTTATTACCGAGCAAATGTTCACTGAAATAATCAGCCATTCGCCAAAACCAGTATTCACTCATATTTCCATAACCATGACGTTGCCCGGGGAGCATCACCAATTCAAACCGCTTATTGGCTTTGATCAATGCATTCACCATACGTATGGTGTTGGCAGGATGAACATTGTTATCAATATCACCATGTGTAAGCATTAAATGACCTTTGAGGTTTTTTGCCAGGTCCGGATTTTTTTCAATGCTGTACGCAAATGTTGTGTCACCTTTTTCCCCAATAATTTCTTTCACACCATGGTGTTTCTCACTCCACCACCGGTTATAGATGGAGTTGTCGTGGTTGCCTGCATTAGACACAGCTACTTTAAAAAAATCGGGATATACAAGTATTGCTGCCGTGCTCATAAATCCGCCACCAGAGTGACCATGAATTCCGACTCTGTTGATATCAATAAATTTATGACGGTAGGCCAGTTGTTCAACGGCTGCTTTTTTATCTGCCAAACCATAATCTCTTAGATTTCCATAACCAAAATTATGATACCATTTGCTGCGGCCGGGGTGGCCTCCGCGGTTACCCACAGTCACCACAATAAATCCAAGTTGTGCCAGCCTGTCCATTCTATCCATCCCCTTACTCCAGAATGTGTTTACCGCTTCGGTTTGAGGGCCCGGGTAAACATATTCAATGATGGGATATTTTTTTGTTGAATCAAAATCAAATGGTTTGTACATCACACCATACAGATCTGTTATGCCATCATCAGCTTTTACCTTGAATGTTTCTGGAAACTTATAACCGGCTGCAAATAAAGATGAAAAATCTGCTGTTTCCAGGTCCATTATTTTTCTTCCTTCCGCAGTATACAAACCAGCTTTAGGAACTGTATTAACCCTTGAATAATTATTTACAAAAAACAGTTCCGAATCATTCATGCTGATATTGTTCTCAAAATCACCCGGGTTTAATAAACGAAGGCCGCTTCCATCAAAATTTACACGATAAAGGTGTTCATAATACGGATCTTCTTTTGGCTCACGTCCGTTGGCAGTAAAGTATAATACCCGTCTTTTTTCATCAATACCAACAATGTCCTCGCAATGGAAAGAACCGGATGTAATTTGGTTTTTAAGGTTACCCTTTCCATCGTATAAATAAAAATGAGCCCATCCATCTCTTTCACTCCAGTGAATCAATTCTGAACCATCGTTGACCAGGCCGGGTCTTCTTGTTTCTATATAGGTGTTTAACCGCTCTGGTATTAATGATTTTACCTCGCCTGTATTAATATCTACCGTGCACAGATCAATTTTTTTCAGATCACGGCTGGTACGGTTAAAATAAAATTTATCATTAGTGCCCAGCCAACGCAACGGCCTGTAATCATCATCCCTTGTATTAACTGCCTGCCGGGCCGACCAGATACTGATATCCTGGTCTTTGTATTGTTTTACATTCAGTTCTTTAAACGTTTTGGTTTCATTATTGAATAATAACACATTGGATATTGGTGCATCTTTTTCGCCGGGCATCCAATATTTGTATGTCTCCAGGGTAGGACGGGGATCGGCTACGCTATTAACTACCCATAATTCTTTTACTTTTCTCACATCATTTCGCGCCATGGCAAAATGCTTTGAATCCGGTGACCAGAAAACAAAGGAAGGCTTACGTTTGTCTTTGTTTTTTTCTTTGTCAACATTGGTTTCACCACCACCAAAAAAACTATCAGATCCGTAGCTGAAATATTCAACTCCATCGGATGTGATCTTATGTTCTACTATGGTACTGTCATCTTCTTTTTGTAGGGCTTTTTCGTAGTTGGCCTTATCCATCCAGTATAAATTAAAGTTGCGAACAAAAAGAATGGTTTGTCCATCAGGTGAAACAGAAGCCCAGCGTGGATTTCTTTTTGGTTTTTTAAAATCGGGCAGTTCCACCAGTTCGCCGGTGTTTAGGTTATATTCAAAATAGAAGACCTTTTTTTCCTTCACAGGTTTTTCGCCTTTTTTAGCCACAGAATCTTTTTTCTCAATTTCTTCAGTGCTTTTTACTTCAAATTGAATCCAGTTCTCATCTTTCACAAAACGAAGGCTGTCAATATTGAGGTGCTGTGCATCCATAGGATCTTTGACTACCGCGGTTAATTTAGCCGCCAGCTTTTCATTATCAAACATCAGCCGCTTTTCAGCTTTAGCAGGATCAACAATGTACCAGTTTTTACCATTAGGAGTTTCGAAAGTATACCAGAACCTATCCGATTTTTTTAACCAGTGCGGATCAACAGAAGTGCTGAACACCAGCTTTTCTAATTTTTTTGGAGAAAAACGCGAAGCCAATTCATAGTTTGCTTCAGGTGCAGGAGTTTGTGCCTGTGCAGATGCAATAAGGGCAAACATCCCAAACAATAAGATCAACTTTCTCATGTGTGTTTTTGGAATTTTTGAAAAACGGAAAATAAGAAGAGAATGCAACTGTTGGAAAAGAAATTATCCCAAAAAGTTGGCAAAAAATGTTTATTACTTGTAAAGTATAGAGCTGTTAAAGGCCAAATAGCGTTCAGAATGTACAAGTGTGCGACGCAACCAACGCTATATTGGAATTAAAAAGCCGGGCACCAAAAATTACACCGGAAGATATTGCTTCATCTCATTTGCATATTCTTTGGCAACTTTTCCGGCTGCTTCAGCAAAATCCTCACCACCGGAAGCATAAATAACAGCACGGCTGGCATTCACTAAAAGACCACAATCTTTGGTCATTGTTTTTTCTGAAATTTCTTTGAGGCTTCCTCCCTGTGCTCCAACTCCCGGCACCAGGTAAAAATGATCAGGTGTGATAGTGCGTATATTCAGGAACTGTTCCGCCCGGGTAGCACCTACAACAAACATCAGGTTGTCTTTTGTACCCCATCCTGAAACGGTTCTTAAAACATTTTCGTAGAGATATTCTGTTTTATAGGAAGCAACGTCCAGCGCCAGCTCTGCAGATTCAATTCCGGCTGTAGTTGCATGAATGATTTGTTGCAATTCAAAATCTTTTGCACCGGAATTGGAAGTAAGTCCCAACACGATGGTCCATTTATCCCGGTATTCAAGGAATGGTTTAATACTGTCCTCACCCATGTATGGTGCAACCGTAATGGCATCAAAATTCAAGGTTTCAAAAAAAGCCCTTGCATACTGGCTGGAAGTGTTACCGATATCTCCCCTTTTTGCATCCGCAATTTTGAAATGCGTGGCAGGGATATAGTTGACGGTTTTTTGCATTACCTCCCAGCCTTTCAAACCTTCAGCTTCGTAAAATGCAGTATTGATCTTATAACCCACACAATGATCCAGGGTAGCATCAATGATCTGCCGGTTAAATTCAAACAGTGCATCGGGGTGTGATTGCAGGTGTTTTGGTATTTTATCGAGGTCCGTATCTAATCCGACAAGTAAATACGATTTTTTTAAAAATACCTGCTCAACAAGTTGCTCTCGGGTCATGTGGCGAAGATAGAGAACGAAAACAGATTAAATAGTCATTCAGCGTTTTGAAAATTTTACGAAACGGCCTTTATTGTTCCAGTTTATTTAAAATTAGTTGCTCTACTTCCGCGGTGTTCCAGTTTTCCTCAATACCGGGCAGTTGCATGATCTGCTGCATGATCTTTTCCTGCTTTTCACTGTTTTTTAGAGCATCACTATACCGTATGTGCGGACTAAAAGTTACCTGCGAGTAAGCCGGTATCCATTTAGCCGGGTAGTGTTCATGTAGTTTTGCTTCAATTTTTTTCTGCAATAAAAATTTGGGATCGGCAGTTTTAGCTCTCATTTCGATAAAATTATTTACCGCCATGTCTGCAATAGCATCCGCATCGGGTTTGCGCAACAACTGGAATTGTTGCAAAATAGTTTCCCAGTCATCATGGTATTGATCCATCAGTTCAGCAAGTACTGAACAGTCTTCAAAACCAGCGTTCATGCCCTGCCCGAAAAAGGGAACGATTGCATGGGCTGCATCGCCAATCAAACAAAAACGGTCATCCCGTATCCAGGGAAAACATTTAACGGTAACCAGCGAGGCTGTCGGATTATTAAAGAACTGTTTAGTAAGGTCCGGCACCAGGTCAACAACATCCGGAAAAGTGGTATTAAAAAAATGGAACACTTCTTTCTCTGATTGTAATCTTTCAAAAGAATACTCACCTTCAAATGGAAAAAACAACGTTCCCGTAAAACTGCCATCGGCATTGGGCAATGCAATCAGCATATAATCTTTGCGTGGCCAGATGTGCAGTGCATTTTTCTCTAATAAAAAACTGCTGCCCGGCCCTGCCGGTATGCTTAATTCCTTATACCCACAATCAATATAGTATTGCTGATAATCAAACTTGGAATGCTGCAACATGTGAGCCAGTCGTGTTGCGGAATAAGCGCCATCTGCTCCAAAAATAAGATCTGATTTTATAGTGCCGCTTTCAAATAAAACTTCATTTGACTTCCAGTTAATGCCGGAACATTTTTCGTTGAAATAAATTTTTATTCCCTGCTTTTCTGCCAGGTCCATCAGTTTACAATTCAAATCCCGTCGCGAAACAGAATGAATGTATTGCCCTTCTTTGCCGTAGGGTTGAAACGCATCTGATCCATCCATGTTATGAATTTGGCGACCGTGCATGGGAATGGCTATTTCCAGAATATCATCAGCAATGCCTACTTCTTTAAGTGCCTTGATACCACGATCGCTTAGCGCAAGATTAATAGAACGGCCGGCTTCAACTTCTTCTTTCCGCATATCGCCACGGCGTTCATACATAGAAACCTGGTAACCCTTTTTACCCAGGTAAAGAGATAGAAGGGAACCTACAAGTCCTGCCCCAATAATGGTAACCTCTTTTTTCATAAAACTCTTCTCTTTTTTTCTTTGATTTTCTGACGATGCTATGGGTATTGTGGAAAATTTTATCCCGCTATTTCTTTAATTATATTTCCAAAGTTCCATACATCCTCAAATGTATTGTAAAGCGGAACAGGTGCAATACGAATAACATTGGGTTCACGCCAATCTGCCACCACACCTTTTTCCATTAAGGCGGCATATATTTCCCTTCCCTTTTTTAACATGAACATGGAAACCTGGCAACCATGTGCTTCTGCCGGTGTTAGAATTTCAATCACGGGTTCATCCTGATCTGAATTGATCTGGTTAAGTATGTAAAATAGAAAACCGGTTAGCTTTTCAGTTTTTTCAACCAGTGCATTCATACCGGCTTCATCAAAAATATCGAGCGCAGCTTTGTGTGCAGCCATCGATAAGACAGGAGCATTACTCAACTGCCAACCTTCCGCTGTTGGAATGGGATCGAATTGAGGCAACATTTGAAACCGGTTCATTTTATTGGTTCCCCACCAACCGGCCATACGGGGCAAAGCCGTGTTGGTTGCATGTTTTTCATGTATATATACCCCTGCCACACCACCAGGACCTGAATTCAAATATTTATAACTACACCAACATGCAAAATCAACATCCCAATCATGCAACTGTAATTTTATATTTCCTGCCGCATGTGCCAGGTCAAAACCAGCATATGCACCGGCATTATGTGCAGCCTGGGTAATAGCGCTGATATCAAGCACCTGGCCGGTATAATAATTCACACCTCCCAATAAAACCAATGCTGTTGATGTACTATTTTCCTCTATAACTGATTGTATTGTTTCAAGGCTCAGCGTTTGTTGGCCTTCAGAAGGCCGAATTTCAATAATAGTTTCTTTTGGATCCAGTCCATGCAATTTAACCTGGCTTTCCAGTGCATATTGATCAGATGGGAAAGCTTTGGCCTCGCAAATAATTTTATAACGCTGTTTTGTGGGTTGATAAAATGTGGTAAGAAGTAAATGCAGGTTTACAGTAAGCTGGTTCATTACTACAACTTCAGCAGGCTTTGCTCCCACAAGTTTGGCAATAGGTTCTGCGAATTGTTCATGATAATTTACCCATGGATTTTTTGCATTAAAATGTCCTTCCACTCCCAGTTTAGCCCAGTCTTCCAATTCCTGGTTTATGTATTCTTTTACCGATTTTGGTTGCAACCCAAGGGAATTGCCGGTAAAATAAATGCAGTCTCTGTCCTGATGTTTTGGAATATAAAACCTGGTACGGAAATGTTTCAGAGGATCAACAGCATCCTGTTGTTGTGCAAATTCAAGAGTATTGGAATAATTCATTTTATAGTTTTGGATCGGGAATGTAACGCTCATTAATAGTTTCTGGCTTAGAATTAATCGATGGAGGCGATCACTTTTAATTCAATGGCGATAGGCGTTGGAAGGCTTTTTACTTCCACCGTGGTGCGGCAAGCCTGCACATCCCGAAAGTACTCGCCATAAACTCTATTATATACTGGAAAATCGGTTTTCATGTTGGTTAAAAAAACGGTCACATCTATGATCTTTCCCCAACTGCTGCCACTTGCTTCCAGCACAGCTTTTACATTGGCAAAAACAGAATGACATTCGGCCTCAATATCATAAGATACAATGTTCCCGTTTTCATCCTGAACCAAACCTGGAATTTTGTTGTCGATGGCACTTCTTGATCCTATACCCGAAAGAAAGAGAAGATTTCCTAACCTTCTTGCATGAGGATAAGAACCGAGGGGCTTTGCTGCGCTATCTGTACTAATAATTTCATTCATAAAAAGGGAACTGTTTTTTATAGTTCTGATAATCTGACCAGATGCTTACAATCATAAAAACTTTATCCTGTTTATATTTCAATACAAACATTTTTTGCCTCGGTAAAAAAACGCAAAGCTTCCCATCCACCTTCTCTTCCCACACCACTGTTTTTTACGCCACCAAATGGTGTACGTAAATCCCGAAGCAGCCAACAATTGATCCAGATAATCCCGGCCTGCACTTTGGCCGCTATACGGTTGGCTTTTGAAATATCCTGTGTCCATATAGTGGCTGACAACCCATAGTCACATGCATTAGCCAGGTTTATTGCCTCGTCTTCTGATTTAAATTTTTGCAGCGTTACAACAGGTCCAAAAATCTCCTCCATATTAGTACTACATGCCGGGCCCAGATCTTCTATTACCGTTGGTTCAATAAAAAAACCATCAGCACAGCGTCCATCTGGTTTTACCGCATGTCCCCCTGCCAGTATCTTTCCACCCTCCGACCTGGCATTTTCTATACAACCCATAACTTTTTCAAAATGCTGGCGACTTACAATAGCTCCCTGTTTAGTGGCCTCGTCAAGCGGGTCACCTACTTTTAATTTTTTTACCTGTTCAACAAATTCAGTTTTGAATTTTTCATAAATCGTTTCTTCAACCAATATTCGGGAACCACATAAACAAATCTGACCCTGGTTTGAAAAGGATGACTGGATGGTATTCTTCATCATTTTTTTCCAATCGCAATCTTCAAAAATGATGTTGGGATTTTTACCACCTAATTCAAGCGATAGTTTTTTAAACATAGGAGCAGCCACAGAAGCTATCCTTGCGCCGGCCCTGGTACTGCCGGTAAAAGAAATAGCTTTTATTTCCGGATGTTTTATAATGGCTTCGCCAGTAGTTGCGCCTGTTCCGTGAATGATGTTAAGCACACCAGCGGGCAACCCGGCCTCTTTGCATATTCTCGCCAATAAAAACGCAGTTAGTGGTGTTACCTCGGATGGTTTGGCAATAACACAATTACCGGCTGCCAATGCAGGTGCAATTTTCCAGGTAAATAAATAAAGGGGCAAATTCCATGGTGAAATACAGCCTACAATACCAATAGGTTGACGAAGCGTATAATTGATAGCCTTGTCTTCCATGGTATGGCTTTCGGCGGCAAAATGCATAATGCCGGTGGCAAAAAAACGGAAATTAGCAGATGCTCTGGGGATATCTACCCGCTTACTTAACCATAACGGCTTTCCATTATCTGTTGTTTCAGCCAGGGCAAGTTCATGCAGGTACTCATCAATCAAATCTGCAACCCTGTTGAGGATTTTAAAGCGTTCTTCCACGGGTGTTACCGACCATTGAGGAAATGCATCCCTTGCAGCATGTACGGCAACCTCCACATCTTTTTCATTGCTATCAGGAATTTGCGCATACACATCTCCGGTTGCAGGATTGATATTATCGATAAACTTCCCGCTCAACGGACCAATCAAGTTTCCACCAACATAATTCTCCAGGTGATACGGTATGGAAAGATCCAGTCTCGATACCGGTTTTGTATTGTTTATCGCTACTTCCATGTAATTTATATTGACCCCGTTCTTCCACCATCTACGGGTATGCTGGTTCCATTTACATAAGCGGCCGCCGGCGAAGAAAGGAAAGCGGCTACGGCTGCAATTTCAGAAGCTTCACCAAACCGCTTGGCCGGTACTTCCTCTTTCATATTTTTTTCAACAACTTCCACCAACACGTTTCCTTTTTTGGCTGTATTCTCAATTAAAGAGCTTAAACGGTCCGTCGTGGTAAACCCGGGCAATACATTGTTCACTGTAATTCCAAACTGTCCTAATTCATTAGCCATGGTTTTAGCCCACGAAGCAACAGCACCACGTATAGTGTTGGAAACTCCAAGGTTTTTTAATGGAATTTTTACCGAGGTAGAAATAACATTAACAATCCTGCCAAAACCCTCTTTTTTCATTCCTTCCATGACAGCCTGTACCAAAATATGATTTATAATGAGGTGTTGGTTGAAAGCCTGCAAAAACTGATCAGGCGTTGCATCCACTATAGGACCGGCAGCGGGACCACCGGAATTATTGATCAGCACATGAATGGTTTGTTTTGCTGTGATCTCTGTGATCAGTTTTTTTATTGCTTCCTGGTTATTAAAATCAATTGCATAATAACTATGCGTTTGCCTGAGTGATGTATCCAATTGCGATACAGCAATACGCAGGTTCTCTTCATTCCTGGCCAATAGCGTGCAATTAGTACCCATCATTGCCAGTTCTTCTGCAATGGCATATCCAATTCCCTGGCTGCTTCCACATATAATGGCATTTTTTCCTTCCAGTGACAAATTCATATGGTCAAATTTAACCTCTTTCGTTTGCTTCTGTTACAAATGTAAATCCAGGCTTTTCAAATCCTCTTGTTGCTGAATAAAGGTTTAGTATTTTTATGACCTTGCTGAACACCAACTCAAAAATTATAAATATGATTGCTGCTCCTTTTAACCTTAAAACCTGGATTAACGAACATCGCGACCTTTTGAAACCACCTGTAGGTAACCAATGTGTTTATAAGGATGCCGAAAACTTTATTGTAATGGTTGTTGGTGGCCCCAATTCCCGTAAAGATTATCACTATAATGAAAGCGAAGAACTTTATTACCAGGTAGAAGGAAATATAGTTTTAAAGATCATAGATAATGGTGTACCCAGGGATATACCCATCAATGAAGGTGACATGTTTTTATTACCCCCGCAAACGCCACATTCACCACAAAGGCCTGCCAACACCGTGGGCCTGGTCATTGAGAAAGTAAGAGAAGAAGCAGAAGATGAAAAAGATGCGTTTATGTGGTTCTGCGAAAATTGCGGCAATAAATTATATGAAGAATCGGTATTTGTAAAAGACATCGTTGCACAGTTACCTCCCATCATGGAACGGTTTTATTCCAATGTTGAATTGAGAACCTGCAAAAAATGCGGAACGGTGATGGAACCACCCGTGAGAAAATAAAATAGTACATAAAGATTCTTCACAGGGTAACCATTAACTTTCCTGCCAGGTAATTTGAATTCAATTTCATTGTATTGTTTAACTACGGCATCCCGCCAATAACCAATTAAATATTTTCATCCATTCATCGCAGGCTTATTTATAATTCATGAAAATCGATATTCATACCCACATCATGCCGGAGAAAATGCCAAACTGGACCCAAAGGTTTGGCTACGGAGAATTTATTCACCTGGAAGAGCGTAATTGTAAGGCCTGCATGATGAAAGGCGATAAATTATTCAGGCAGGTTGATAAAAATACTTTTGATGCAATTACCCGCAAAGAAGAATGTCACCATGCAAGTGTTACTACGCAGGTTCTTTCCACTATTCCTGTTCTGTTCAACTATTGGGCACAACCCAAAGATGCTTTGGAAACCTCCCGCTTCTTGAATGACCACATTGCACAAACGGTTCAGGATCATCCTGATTGTTTTATAGGGCTGGGGACAGTTCCCCTGCAGGATGTGGACCTGGCCATAAAAGAAATGGAACGGTGTATCACAGAACTAAAAATGCCCGGGTTGGAGATAGGCACCAACATCAATGGTAAAAATTTAAGTGAGCCGGAGTTTTTCCCGTTT
>DASTMJ010000043.1:0-3479 GCA_035714205.1 Flavisolibacter sp.
ATTTTTTGCAAACAGTACGGGTGTTTCCTAGTTTTTTACTTACCTCGTCAAGGGCAGCAACTACGTTTTTTTTAACTTCGGTATCCGATTCGGCTTCTCCAATGGTCTTAAAAGCCCGGATAATATTTAAGGTGCCAGCCCAGGTTCTGAAATCCTTGGCTGTGAAATCGCCTCCGGTAGCTTCTTTGATATAGCGATTGACCATACCCGAATCAATTGGCTTACGATCCCCATTCTCATCATAATATTGAAATAGCTCCTTACCCGGAATATCCCTGCACTTTTGAATCATTACAGCCAGCTTCCGGTTTCGCAATGAAACTTTATGCTCAATACCTTTTTTGCCTGTAAAACAAAAATGTATGGTATCACCGCTAACTTTCACATGATTGTCTTTCAACGTTGTCAAACCATACGAGCCATATAATTTTTCATAATCGTCGTTGCCGATCCTGATATAGGTTCTTTCCATCAGGCTAATAACAGTGGCTATTACCTTTTCCTCTGAAAGATCCCTTTTTGCAAGGTCTTCTTCCAGTTTTAGACGCATGGATGGCAGCAGTTTGCCAAACTCGTATAAACGGTGAAACTTCGTTTCATTTCGTAACAAATGCCATAACGGGTGATACCGGTATTGTTTTCTACCTCTTATATCAAATCCCGTTGCCTGTATATGCCCGTTCTCTTTTATGCAGATCCAGACATTGGTCCATGCCGGTGGGATGGCAAGTTTGCGGATGCGTTCCAGTTCATCTTTTTCTTTTACCGGTTCATTTTTATAGATATACGTAAAACCAGTTCCCTTTTTCAATCGGCTGATCCCCTCGTGCTTATCAGTAACATAAAAAAGATCAGCAGCCTTTGCCGCCTTGCTGTAGTTCTTATCAATCTTCAAAAATTCTTTGTGAGAAAGCTCAATTACCTGTTCCATGGGTAGGTTGTTGTTTTTTAAATCTTAATTGTGACTTATGCTGGTGCTGGCCGGTGGCTTCATCTACTGAATGGGAGCTAAACAGATCTTTTTCTATTTCAGCTAGTTCTGAGAGTTTGATATAAAATTTTTTCAGGATTTCAAGCTCTTCCTGGGTGAGGTCTTCAACATCTATCAGCCGGTTGCTGGCTCTTTCATCACATGCAATCAATTCGTTCAATTTTAACTGGATGGCTAATGAATCTTTGTTTTGCGACTGCTGGATAATGAAGACCATTATAAATGTAATAATGGTGGTGCCTGTATTGATCACCAGTTGCCAGGTATCTGAAAAATGAAAAACGGGTCCGGTTACCGCCCAAAGAACGATAACTGTTATGGCAATTAAAAAAGCAGTGGATGAACCTGTGGCTCTTGTAATGGCACCGGCTGCCCTTTCAAACCAGGCCTTAAAACCATTATGGTTTTTTTTGTTTTCCGCAATTTCCTGGTTAATGTCTTTCGCCAGATCGTTATTAGATTTCATTGAAATGGTTTATATCTATGCTTATGAAAAAGCCAGACCAAAAGGCCTGGCTGGTATTTGACTTTGTTCAATCCTGTTTGTGCGGCCGTTTTATTCTTCGGGCTCGCTTTCTGCGCCCATGTTGATCCCGCTAACCGCAAGTTCTGTCAGCAATTGGTCGGCTTCTTTTTCTTCATCTAACGTTTCCTGTAATAATTCGGCAATTTCCGTTTCACCCATTGTTTTGGCTAGTTGCACCAGGCTACCATAAGAGGCAATCTCGTAGTGTTCAACTTTTTGACCTGCTATGATCAATCCTGCATCTATTACCATGCTGCCTTTTGGCATTTCGTCTATAACATTCTGGGCTTCTTTAACCAGGCCATCCATTGCTTCGCATTTTTTTGCACGGGCTGTCATCCCAAGCATCTCAAAAACCTGCTCAATCCTTCCGATCTGTGTTTCCGTAATGGCTAAATGTTCTTCAAATGCGTTTGCCAATTCCTCCGAAGTAGCAGCTTTCTTCATTTTTGGCAATGCCTTCGTCAAATGTTTTTCGGCCCAATAAATATCTTTCAACTCTTCTACAAACAATTCTTTCAGCATGGTCTCATCGCTCTTTGTTGCAGTGTTACCGGTAGCTCTTTTTGTGCCGGCACCTTTTGTTGTTCTTGCCATAAAAAAAATGATTTTACAATTAATGAATGTGGTTCATATCATTGAAAATAGTATGCCAGCAAAACCATGCATGGAGAACTACCAATATTTAGTTCTGTAGAGTATTTTACTCATAGCACTAACTCATCCGTATTTTCTCATCCGTGTATTTTGTGGTATTCCTTTTGGAGTTAGTAAGTTGGACATATCTGATTCATCATCAAAAAATTTGTTATGGCAACCAATCAGCAGTTAAACTTTCTACAGGATAAGATTCAGGAGATAGGAAGTGCAATTTTTTTCAACTTAAGCGATGCCGTACTTAAGTTGCCAACTTCTTTAGTCAATACCCTTAAAGTAGATGATTTTGGTTACATATGGTTTTTGGTTCAAAAGCCAAGGCAATGTTTGAAAGAGTTTGAAGAAGATTTTCCTGTTAAGATGGATTTTTTCAAAAAAGGGAGTAATCATTTTTTGCAGGTGACCGGCAAAGGATTCATGGTTACAGATCCGGAAGAAATGAATAATATAGAAACATTGACCCCGGAAGCAAAACATCTTGTTTCAACAAACATGGTTCTTGTGAAAGTTAAAATAATGAAGGCAGAATACTTTGAACCTAAAGTTGCGGGCCGTCTTTCATGGTGGCAGCAAGCTGTTAATACTGTTTCGGCCTGGTTTGGTAACCAAAGTTATCGTCCGGACACTTATTTCCCGGCCTCCTGAACTTAAACTTTAATTTTATGAGATCTATATGGTCAGGTGCCATTTCATTTGGGTTGGTAAACATCCCGGTAAAATTGGGAAGTGCCATTGAAGCAGTTAGTGAACTTGATTTTGATATGCTTTCTAAAAAAAACCTGGCACCCATCAGGTATGCACGAATTGATACCAAAACCGAAAAAGAAGTGGCCTGGAAAGAGATTGTAAAGGGTTATCAATATGCCAAAGGCAAGTATGTTGTTATAACGGATGAAGACTTTGCCAAGGCTAGCCCGGAAAAATCAAAAACAATAGATATCGTTCAATTTGTAAAAGAAGAAGAGATTGATCCTATCTATTACGAAAAACCGTACTACCTGGTACCGGACAAAGGCGCCGGTAAACCGTATCATCTTTTAATGAAGGCACTGGAAGAAACCGGCACAGTTGGGCTGGCCGAATTTATGTTGCGGAACCGCATGCATATTTGTGCTTTAAAGGTGCGTGACGGTGTTTTATTATTGAACCAGATGCGTTATCATGAAGAGATCCGGGAAGTGCCCGAAATTGAAACGAAAGCTGAAAAAGTATCTTCTAAAGAATTACAGTTAGCTGTAAAACTTATTGAACAGCTAACCGAAAAGTTTGATCCGGAGGCTTTCAAGGATTCCTACGTTACTGCAT
>DASTMJ010000044.1:0-2448 GCA_035714205.1 Flavisolibacter sp.
TGCAGCAGTAGCCTTTCTAACGGCAACAATCTTATTGTTATTTTCCACAACAGCTTTCACGCAACACCATTTTAACCCAAACACCCTGGCCATTACTCACACTATGGCCCTTGGGTGGGGCACTATGATCATTCTTGGCGCCAGCCACCAATTGGTGCCCGTTTTAATTGAAGCCAGGCTGTATAGTGAAAAACTGGCCTATCTTTCCTTTGTATTAACCGGTATCGGCATTCCGTTGTTGGTATATTCTTTTTTCACTTTTCGGTTTGATGTAATTGCGCATTCAGGAACTATACTAATTAATGCAGGTATAATTATTTATCTTATAAATCTTGCCTTAAGCATACTGAAATCAAAAAATGAAAATGTACATGCTATCTTCGTTTTTACAGCTGCGGCCTGGTTACTGGTTACAACGCTTATTGGGTTATTATTGATCTGTAATTTCACTAAATCCATATTGCCTGAAGCTTCCTTGCATTATCTTTCTCTCCATGCACATTTAGGTATAGTTGGCTGGTTCCTGTTAACAGTAATGGGAGTGGCTTCAAGACTTATACCCATGTTCCTGATCTCAAAATATGATAATCCCAAATTACTGTGGCTCATTTATTACCTGGTAAATATGGCCTTGATTCTATTTGCAGTGGTTTTTTTTACCAATCCAAACGAAGGCTTATACCTGGTACCTGTTGCAACAATATTCATAGCAATAATCTTGTTTATTATTTTTTGTTCCCGGGCATACAAGGTTCGTATTCGCAGGCATGTAGATGAACAAATGAAGATTTCCATGTTATCAATTATAATGATGATTTTACCTGTTATTATATTGGTTTTGCTTATAGTTTTATTGATGATTTCTTATGCCAATACAAAACTGGTACTGGCCTATGGCTTTTCGGTTTTTTTTGGATGGCTGACAACTATAATTCTTGGAATGACCTTTAAAACACTGCCTTTTATTGTTTGGAATAAAAGATATCATGATAAAGCGGTATCAGGTGTTACTCCCAATCCAAAAGACCTGTTTAGTGCAGCAATATTTAAAGGTATGGGAGTATGTTACCTGTCAGGTTTTGTTTTTTTTGCCGCTGGTATTTTGTTGGAGAATATTTTCATCCTGAAAACAGCAACTGTGTTTTTATTGCTGACAGCAATTTTATATAACTGGAATATTGTAAAAATGCTATTCTACAAACCTGTTATAAAGTGAGTGAAATAATTACAAATAATAAAACCGAATGTGGCAGGGCAATGGAGGCGTTACGCGGCGTAATAGATCCGGAAATAGGATTGAATATTGTAGATCTTGGATTGGTTTACCAAATAGATTTTGATGAAGAAACTAATGAGATCTTTTTAGCTATGACATTAACAACACAATTTTGCCCGATGGGTGAAAGTATAAGAGATAGTGCTGAAAGCGTTATGCAAGATGCTTTTCCCGGATACCGGGTTCATATTCATGTAATATTTGATCCGCCATGGACTTCGGAACGTATCAGCCAGGAAGGCCGCGAATTTTTAAACCAATGATCTATGTTGAGCCATACCTGTAAAACAGCCATTAAAGCCGTAATATTCCTGGCCACCAAATTTAAAAAAGGTGAAAGAGCTGGTATTAAAGAAATAGCTGATTATATTGATGCTAGTGAACACACAGTAGGTAAAATGCTGCAAACCCTGGTAAAGCAGGGTGTGATAAATAGTCATAAGGGGCCTGCAGGTGGATTTTATATTTCTGAACAACAACAGGCGCAACCAATCATTACAATTATTGAAGCAATTGACGGTCTGCAGAGTTTCAGAACCTGCGGTTTGGGGCTAAGTAAATGTTCGGCTACACATCCCTGCCCCATTCATAATGAATATAAACGGGCAAGAGATATTATTGAACAAATATTCAGTACACGAAAAGTAAAGGATTTGTGCGAACCGGTTGATAATGGATTAGCCTATTTGTTTGGCTAAGCAGTCATTCCAATTTTTTGAAAACTATTTTTTTTACAATGAAGAAAAACGATATACTGGAGATTGAGGACATAAAACAATTGGTTGACGCTTTTTATGATCGGGTTAGAAAAGACGAGCTGTTGTCTCAAATCTTTAATGAACGTATTGAAGACCGATGGCCGGCGCACCTGGAAAAAATGTACCGGTTCTGGCAAACCGTATTATTGGACGAACACACATATTACGGCGCACCTTTTCCGCCACATGCTACCCTAAAAGTAGATGCTGTACACTTTCAGAGATGGCTTGTGTTGTTTCGTGAAACTGTTGATGAGTTATTTATTGGCCAGAAGGCCGAAGAAGCTAAATGGCGTGGACAAAAAATGGCTCAGATGTTTGAAATTAAGATCAATCAATACCAGCAATACAATCATTAACAATTGTTCAATGCCTATAGATGAGCTCACACGTTAATAGGAACTAACAGGTATG
>DASTMJ010000045.1:0-13185 GCA_035714205.1 Flavisolibacter sp.
TTTCAAACCAGTTGATGTTAAAGGGGGAACCGGAGGCTTGTAATTTAATGGTTTGACTTCCTGCTGAAAGGGGTACAGTTGCACTGATGGTCTGCCATGACTGGAAGCCACCCGTCACCGGTATATTGACTGTGGCCAATAGCGTTCCGTCAGCTTTTTTCACCTGGAACTGCGAACCGCTGTTAGGTGTGGCGATTCTGAAATTGATGGTATAGCTTGCTGCTGTACTAACGGAAACCGAATAATTCATCCAGTCACCACTTTCAATCCAGCCAACATTCTTGCCGCCACCTGCATCTGTTGTGGTTTCGGTTTGCACACCGCTCATGGAGGAGTAATTCTCTGCCTCTGTTTTAGAGGAAGTGGAAGTGGTTGGAGATGTGGTAGATGAAGAGCCCCCTGCAATTTCAAACCAGTTAAAGTTCCAGCCGGCTGAAGAAGTGGATTGTATTTTTATGGTTTGGCTACCTGCAGCCAGCGCAATGTTTGTGCTTATGGTCTGGAAGGTTTGAAAACCGCCTGTAGTTGGAACATTTACAGTGGCCAGCACCGTTCCATCCGATTTTTTAATTTGTAGCTGGGAACCGCTGTAAATGGTGGCTACTCTCAGGTTAACAGCAAAGGTTCCTGAGGTGCTTACAGATACCGAATAATTCATCCAGTCACCATTATCAATCCAGCCAACATTTTTGCCACCACCTTCGTCAGAAGTGGTTTCTGTCTGTACCCCACTCATGGATGTATAACTCTCTGCTTCTATTCTTGAAGAATTAGTAGGAGAAGTTGGCGTTGGGGATGTGGTAATACCTGAAGCTTCGATAAAAAAGCTTGGGCTTCCTGTTAAGCTGATATTGGTTTGGTCTATAGTTAAAGAAGTATTTGTTTTAGAATAATTCCATTCTTTTCTTTCTGTCTTTCCACTTAACATGATAACAGACGGAAAACTGTAAGTTGCTGACGCATTTTCAGAGAGATCAGTAGTGGTTTTTGCCCACAAAACATAAACGTATTTCCCATCTGATCCCCGGAATGCACCGCCATCAACTGAAGAAGGTAAGTTTAAAGCTGATGTTCTGGTAGCATCATAGGTTTTGTCATACAATATATCAGAAGTGGTCTTCAGAGCTATTCCCTGATCGGTTGGAGTGGCATTATAAGGAAAAGAGCTGCCAAAATATTTATACATTCCCATCTGATCATATTGCGCATAGGCATTTGCCTGATCACCAACCGTATACCAGTAAACCTGTTTGATGCCCGATCGCTGAGATGCAACCTGGGCCTTTACCATATAATTCTTTTGCCCTTCATTGCTTCCCCAGGTTTCACCATCCATAATTCTTGACACACCTGTTTCGGTACAAATAAATTGTTTTTTCGGATAGGTAGCACCGTTATAACCATAGGTCTGTAATAAAGCCTCCATGTTATCCTTACACTTGATATAGGCTTTTACTGCAGCATCTGAATGGCGGAATAACTCAAAGCCACCTATTGTATTACTCCACGCCTTTAAGCTATACATTGGATAGTTATGAAAACTCATTATATCAAAATAAGCACCACCCTTTAGAGGATAATTGGAATTTATTGACCCATCTGAAGGGTTATCCGTATTTCTCAGTATGGCATCTAAAAAACTTCTATACCCGATCCCTCCCGTACATACATATGAATTGGGCTGTAATTTTTTTATTACCTCCCAGGAAACCCTTAATGTGCGTATATAATAAAATATGGGAGCTCTCAGGTTCTCTAACTCGTCGGCCGTGGGGTTATGATCAAACCAGCTGCCGGGTGAGGGTGGATTTGCGTCTCCTAACCAACCGGAAGCAGAATAGGTATAATCGGGTTCGTTAACGATTTCCCAGAACTTAACATATTGGCCATAAACCTTTACTACATCATAAAGATATTTGGCGTAAGTATTTGCAGGGTTGATCTGTGTCTGGGCTGCATCCAGCCAAACCGGTTCGTATAGGCCCTTGAAGGTTTTGGCCTGTTCGGGACTTCCGGGGAAGGTTATTGTTTCCCGTCGAGTAGGATGGGGATTCCCAACAAAGGCAGTTATATCACCACCACCCAAATTTATATAGTGTTGAAGCTTGGGAACTTCTACGTTGAAACCATAATAGGTAAGGTGGTCATCATACAAGGGTACCCGTAGAGATTTAACTCCTACACCCTTTACATTTAAAGAAGTATTTCCCATTGCCAATGTGGCAACGTCCTGCGCCGACCAGTTACTTCCATAGTAACCAGGGTTGGCGCCGTACCGGTATTTACCACTGTAAGGAATATACGAAGAAAAACTATTTGCTGTTGACTGTGCAGCTACCGATGTTGTAATAAATAATACGATCAAAAACTGGAAAAGGAAAAACCTTCCGGTTACGGCGATTTTGTATTTCATAGATTTAGCGAAATAAATACCTGAGTTCAGGTTAGTTTTAATAAAGGAGGATAAGTAAAACAATAAAAAAGGCCTTTTAAAAAGGCCTTTTTTTGCAGTGTACTCATTTTTTTAGTAGTGCAACTACATCTTCATAGGCCAATTGCATCAAATTAATTTTAGAATGACCCCGGGAGTCGAGTTCTTTCAATTTTTCAGGAGTAAAAACAAAATATTTAAACCCTGCTGAATTTAAAGTTGAGAGATCTGAATAAGCATCAACCGAAAAGCTGATGGCGCCATTTGACACCTGGTAATACCAGTAAGCATCTCCACCGGTTTTATCCTGGAAAGGCAATGCTTTGATATCGGTACCATTTTTTGCGAAGGCCAGTACCAGGCCGCTGCGGGTTACAGCTGATGTTATACTGCTGTCAGCAACAGCAGAAACATAGGACGTAAATTTTTCGGCCTTTTTTGATGTCCAGTTTGTAAAAGACCTCCATTCAGGAGCCACTGCTGCAGCTTTTGCCTTTGCCAATGGTTCACTGAATAATCCGCCTTTGTGCTCGACATCATTTTTTTTACATGATGCAATAAAGAGCATGAGACCAAAGCCAATAATGGATAGGTTGTGTTTTTTCATAGATTAATTTTTTATAAAAAGGTTGAAAGGGGCTGGGATTGTTGATCCAGCCCTGGTTTTTTATTGTTTTACAATTTGAACAGACTGATTCCAGTTGGTCATGTTCGCCCTAATGATGTAGTTAGCAGCGGGCAATTCACCAATGGAAAGGTAAAACTGGCTTGAGCCTGTAGCTGTTTTAGAAAGGCTAAACTGTTTTTGAACTACACCCTGGAGATTTATAACCTGTACCTGCAGAGCACCTGTCAGTTCGTTATTGACCTGTAAGGCAAAACGATCTGTAACCGGGTTGGGGAATACTTCAAGCGCCGGGGCAGTTGTAGTGTTTGTCGTTTCAGTACTCATTATACCTGTACTGGTTTTTGCCAGAGATAGTGAAGAGGACGTACCAATTTCCAGCCAGTTGATATTCCATCCTGCTGAAGAGGTGGATTGAATTTTAATGGTCTGACTACCTGCAGCCAGTGCAATATTTGCACTTATCGTCTGGAATGTCTGGAAACCGCCCGTAATAGGAATGTTAACGGTGGCAAGCCAGCTACCATCTGCTTTTTTAATCTGCAATTGTGATCCGCTGTAAATGGTAGCTATTCTTAAGTTTATAGTATAGGTACCAGAAGTGCTTACAGAAACATTATAGTTCATCCAGTCACCATTATCAATCCATCCAACATATTCTCCGCCACCAGCATCGGTTGTTGTGCTGGTTTGCACACCACTCATAGAAGAAAACTCCTCTGCTTCAATTCTTGAAGATGTTGTTGGAGATGTACTTGTTGAATTCCCCCCGGCTACTTCCAGCCAGTTGATATTCCATCCTGCCGATGAAGTGGATTGTATTTTAATGGTTTGACTTCCAGCAGCCAAAGCAATGTTTGCACTTATAGTCTGGAACGTCTGGAAACCACCGGTGGTCGGAACATTTACAGTCGCAAGCCAGCTGCCATCTGCTTTTTTGATCTGCAGTTGTGAACCGCTGTATATGGTGGCTACTCTTAAGTTTATAGTATAGGTACCTGAAGTGCTTACAGAAACATTATAGTTCATCCAGTCACCATTATCGATCCAGCCTACATATTTACCACCGCCTGCATCTGTAGTTTCATCAGTTTGTACACCACTCATTGAACTGTAATTTTCTGCTTCAATTCTAGAAGAAGTAGTAGGAGATGTTGGTGAAGTTGTTATGCTTCCGGAAGCAAATTCCATATAGTTAAAGTTCCAGCCAGACCCGGTTGACTGAACCCTGAGAGTTTGGGTACCTGCCGGGAGGTTTACAGTAGCAGTAACCGTTTGCCATGACTGGAATCCCCAGGTATTTGGAATATTAACGGTTGCAAGTACAGAACCGGAAGAATTTTTAAGCTGCAGCTGCGCACCACTGTTTGGGGTGGCTACCCTGAATTTCACCGTATAAGAACCGGATACAGATGCATTAACGCTATAGTCCATCCAGTCACCATTATCAATCCATCCCACATTTTTACCACCATCTGCATCTGACGTATTTTCAGTTTGAATGCCGTTCATAGCTGTGTAATTTTCTGCTTCCACCTTACCCGGAAGTGAAACCGTAGTGCCTGTTGGAGCCGGGATGGGACTTGAAGTTATCGACGCGGCAAATTCCATATAGTTGAAATTCCAACCAGAACCTGTGGATTGAACTTTTAATTTTTGGGTACCGGCGGGTAAATTCACAGTTGCTGTAACAGTCTGCCATGACTGAAATCCACCTGTATTTGGAACGTAAACCGTAGCAAGCACGGTACCGGAAGAATTTTTAAGCTGCAGTTGCGCACCACTATTTGGTGTTGCTACTCTGAATTTTACCGTGTATGAACCGGAAACAGTAGCATTCACACTGTATTCCATCCAGTCACCATTGTCGATCCAGCCCACATCTTTACCTCCACCTGCATCTGAAGTATTTTCAGTTTGAATGCCGCTCATGGCCGTATAGTTCTCCGCTTCAACCTTACCCGGAAGAGAAACAGTGGAGCCGGTAGGTTCCGGCGCAGGGGCAGGGGCCGGAGCAGGTGCAGAACCTTTCTGGTATTGCAGCATCCACTCGTAAACATTCATATTATTTTCCTTGAAATTCGGATCATAGGTTTTAGTCCATGAGTCGTGACCCGAAACAGGCCATATTGTTTTTTTGGCAATTCCACCTTTCTGAACGATTTGGTCTACGTATCCTTTTGTGTTGGAAGATGATACGGTTCCATCATAATCGTTGTGTGTTCCCCATACTGCTACTTTACCATTAGCAATCGACTGTGCTCTTGTGGCGTCAGGCCATGAAGCTCCGCATGTTGGAACTATGGCAGCAACGCGGCTTGGATAGGCTGCGGCAAACTCGAAGGTGGTGCCGCCACCCATGCTTAAACCCGTTACATAAATACGGCTGGTATTTACCCTGTAACTACGGGTTACATAATTGATCACGTCATTTACATCAGATGCGGAAGGCCAGTTTTTGAATTGGGGTGCAATAACAATAAAACTATGGCTTTGGCCACCAACATTAAAAGAGGATGGGAATTGACCATTTTTAATTAACCTGGGAAGTGCATTCCAACAATTTAAAAGTTTGGAAAGATCAGTAGAAGATCCTGATCCTAATTCACCAATCCCGTGAATAAAAACAATCAAAGGATAAGATTGACTACTGGAGCTATAACCTGCCGGTAAGTACTCATAAAAACCACCTGAATTTGCAGTGGTGCTTACTGATTTTGGATTGAATGTTTGTGCGTTAATGACCAGGCTACAAACAACTACGGCTAAGGTGGTTACAAAACGATGTAACCGGGGCATTCTTAGGTGCTTCATAATTACAATAGAATGGATAGGCTTTAAACAATAAATTAAATAGGGTAATCTACAGTTTCAAAGGGATTGTGGCGATTCATCCGCATTCAGCTATAATTGTGCCAAAACATTGAAATACTACAGTTTAACATCTATAAAGGAACAGAATTTTTCAATGTTAAAATCTGATAGTAGTTGGGTCCACTAATTTAATCGATAAAGACTCTCAGAAAGCATTTCACAGGAACCAAAAATGAAATGTTTTAAACTACCTTTTTTACAGTAGCGTTATTTATTACCAATGTATCACACAATAGCGGCAATAAAAATATTGAAATACCAAACACAAATTTTTTTTGTGTCAAAATATTTAAGCAGCGTCATCATTTAGTGTGCTTATTTTAAACGTCATTAGCAACAACATTAAATATAGGAGATCATTTATTTTATAGAATTAAGAGAAAACACTTAAGCATCACTGTGGTTTTATAAATACCTCAATTATACCCTGTGTTTCACCCCGGCGGGGTGCGGGAAACGCATCAATTTTAGTATACGTTTTTAAAAGTGTATCCCTAACCCGGAACGGATAAAAATTGTTCAGAGAAGGAACGTATTCAAATAACACTAAATCATAATGGAAATTTTTTATTTTTTGTTCATACATGTTGGCTTCTTTATTGAACATGGATACTCCCAGGTGATACCATAAAGGTATTTCCGGTCCTGTTTCCAGTTTATAAGGAAGCTCTGCAGCAAGCGGGGTAAGTTCGCTCATATTTAATACCCGTAAATTTTTGTTGGATCTCACCAAAGAATTTTTCATAAGACGTTGAATTCCATCAACGGTACCCGATGGCATATATATCCTGTTGAAAGTTTGTAATCCCGTATGAATCCATTCTTTATCCGGCACATACAAACTATCTGGTTTATGAATCAGGTATGTATGTCGATTAACAATGTTTTCTGTACTATTTTTTGATGAAGTTTCCGCTGGTAAAAGCCTTTGTAAAAACCGATTGGTATAGTTCCAGAATACCCCACTCCACCAAAGCAATAAACCAAAACAAGCAATAAGCAAAAATTTGGGTTTATAAAAATTGAGTTGGAGATAATGAGAAAGGAAGGAAAGAATAAACGAAAAAGCAAAACTGTGATAAAATATGTTATTATCAGGCGGCGTATAACTGGTTACCTGCAATACGGCAGCTTCCACGAGGATGCCTATGGTTAATAGCAGGAAGATTGTGTTTTTTTTGTCGGTTAAAAAATCCTGGGCTTTTTTATAATAGGCAACTGCCAGTAATAAAATCAGGAACAAGTAAAATTTGATCCATTGGGAGCCCGCAAAAAAATCATTTACAAGGTCAGATAAAGATACCCGTGCAGTATGCGGAAGTTGACCATAATTAAACCAATAACCAAAGTTATAATTCGTGAACGGCAATATTATAAGAGATCCAATGAGAATAACACTTCCAACATACATCAAAAGGGCCTTCAAGTTTCTTTCAAAATAGCAATGATATGCAACCAAAACAAGGCACAGGAAAAAGGTTAGCCCTCCACCATCCTGTTTGGTAAAAAAAGAAAAGAATGTAAAAAGTGAGCTCAACACAATCCACCACCACTTTGGCTGGCTCATAATATATTTCAAGAGGAAAGCCAGTGCTATCATCTCATAAACAATTACCGTGTGATTATACCATGGCCAAAAATTAAAAAAGGAAAAAGAAATACAATATAAGATAACGGACAACAACCTGACCCCGGGCTGAACCTGGCAACTTTTCAAAATAGAACGAAAAGCAAAACCCGATAAAATATTTATAAAAACCTGGGCTTTAATCAGAGAAATCATCTGTACACCGAAAAGCTTAAAAAACACAGCTGGAATTACCCAGTACATAAAACCCATCGGCATTCCGAAATCTTTATACGGAATCTGACCTTCACTCAAACGATATGCTCCTTCCCATGACAGGAATATATTAACCCGGAAAGGAAAAGTCATAAATAATGGAACAACTGCAAGAAGTATAATAATTGCAATTTCCCATATCGAAAATCTTTGCTTTTTTTTTCTCTCAACCATTAATTCATCCATATCTACATATATAAATCAAAGCCAAGATAAATATCAATCGCGACTTGTGGTGTGCTGTTTTCAAATACAGTGTAATTATGGAATTTAATATGGATTAGCTATTTTTACAGCCATCATTTAACCATCTTCAAGTGTCATATATTCAGCTGCTCCGTCCCCGGGATTGGGCTAAAAACCTTTTCCTCTTCATCCCTTTATTTTTTTCCGGAGATTTATTTCATTGGGAGCTTTATCCACAATTGTTTCTTGGTTTTATTGCATTCTCTTTAATTGCCAGCAGTATTTATATAATTAATGATTACCGCGATATAGAAGATGACAGGAAACATCCTGAGAAATTTAAAAGGCCGCTTGCATCAGGTGCTGTTTCCAAAACAATGGCCATTCTAATCTGTATCTCGCTTGTTGTAGCCGGTTTTGCAATTGCTTGGTTTATCAGGGACAAATTTCTCTTTGTACTGGGAATTTATTTTGCTCTTAATCTGGGATACTCCTTTGGTTTAAAGACTATTCCCATCCTGGACATAATCATTGTTGCTATCGGGTTCGTATTGCGGATTAAGGGCGGCGCTGTTATAGCTATGATTGGACTCTCAGAATGGCTAAATATTATGGTATTCCTTTTGGCACTATTTATGGCTATAGGCAAGCGAAGGGATGATGTGTTACTAAAGCTTTCGCATGGAACCGATATGCGCAAATCTATCAAAGGTTACAACCTTGAGTATTTAAATGTTGTTTTGTCGCTTGTATGTGCTGTAATTGTTGTGGCGTATTTTATGTATACAATGTCAACCGAAGTAATCGTAAGAATGGGAACATACCGTTTATATTATACGTGCCTTTTTGTACTGGCTGGCATATTGAGGTATTTGCAGCTTATCTTTGTGCAGGCTTCAGCAGGGTCTCCCACAAAGATCCTTTATAAAGACCGGTTCATTCAACTAACGATACTCTTTTGGATTGCCAGTTTTTATTTGATCATTTACATGAAAGATGTAACCATATTCAAATGATGAAGAAGATTATTGCCAATTGGGGCAACTACCCGGTAATGGAAACAGATGAAAAAAGCTTTTCATTCAAAGAACAACTTACAAATACCTTACTGCAAACCGACAGTGTAATTGCAAGAGGAAATGGAAGGTGTTATGGTGATGCATCACTTGAAAAAAATACAATTTCTACACTTAAATACGATAAGATACTTTCATTTGATACAAAGAAGGGGGTTTTTGAATGTCAGTCGGGATTGACCCTCGATAAAATATTGGAAGTGATTGTTCCAAAAGGCTGGTTTTTACCTGTTACTCCCGGTACTAAGTTTATTACAGTTGGAGGTGCTGTTGCCAGTGATGTTCACGGTAAAAATCATCATATAGATGGTTCGTTCTCTGCCCATGTTATTGAAATGGATGTTTTGCTGGGTAGCGGGGAAACCATTTCCTGTTCTGCCAATTCCAATGCAGACCTTTTTTGGGCTACATGTGGTGGTATGGGATTAACCGGTGTAATAACCAGGGTACTATTTGATCTCAAGAAAATTGAAACTTCCTATATCAAACAAAAACAATTAAAAGCAAAAAATCTTGACGAAGTACTTGCTCTTTTTGATGAATACAAACATTACACCTACTCAGTAGCGTGGATTGACTGCCTGAAAAAAGGTGATGAGTTTGGGAGGAGTATCTTAATATTAGGGGAACATGCAAAAATTGAAGAATTGGATGTAGAAAAAAGGAGAGATCCACTTCAATTGCCTAAGAAAAAACAAATTGCGTTCCCGTTTACACTTCCTTCATTTGTACTTAACCGGTTTACGGTCAAAGCCTTCAATTTTTTATACTACGGGAAAAATTTTAAAAAAGAGATCAATAACGTTGTGTCGTACGAACCGTTTTTTTATCCTTTAGATGCTATTTTACATTGGAACAGGGGCTATGGAAAAAAAGGGTTTGTTCAATACCAGTTTGTGCTTCCACTGGAAAGTAAACAAGGACTGATCGAAATTTTACACAGGATCAGCGATCAAGGTCTTGGATCGTTTCTTGCCGTATTGAAAGTGTTTGGTAAACAGGATGACCTGATCTCGTTTCCTAAAGAAGGTTATACATTGGCGCTGGATTTTCCGGTACGGAATGGACTTTTCAAATTTCTTGATCAATTGGATGAAATTGTATTGAAATACGGGGGCAGGCTATATCTTTCCAAAGATGCCCGTATGCATCCTGATATCTTTTGGCGGAGTTATCAGAATGCTCCAAAATTTCTTGACATTGTAAAAAAATATAACCCACGGTTTAAAATAAACTCTATACAGGCCCGTAGGTTAAACATCACACAATAACAATCATGCCCACAGTTTTATTATTAGGCGCTACATCTGATATGGGTTATGCCATTGCCAAGGAATTTGCTTCGCATAAGTATGATGTGCAATTGGCCGCCCGCAATATTGATCAACTGAAACCATTTCAATCGGATATAGAGATACGTTATGGTGTTAAATGTACCACGCATGTTTTTGATGCTTTAAAGTTCGAAGGCCACCAGCAATTTTATAATGAATTGCAACCTAAACCCGAGGTTACTGTATACGTAATTGGTTACATGAACGAAAACGAAAAGGTTATCAATGATTGGAGTGAAAGTCTTAGAACTATTAATACCAATTACACGGGTGCAGTTTCAATTTTGAATATTATAGCAAGCGATTATGCAAAAAAAGGTAATGGAACTATAGTGGGTATAAGTTCGGTTGCTGGTAACCGTGGCCGCCAAAGTAATTATATTTATGGTAGTGCAAAGTCGGCATTTACTGTTTATCTATCAGGCCTGAGAAACAAGCTATACCACAGTAATGTGCATGTGCTGACCGTACTTCCGGGATTTGTTTATACTAAAATGACGGAACATTTAAAGCTGCCTAAGCCATTAACTGCCAAACCGGAAGAAGTTGCATCTGTTGTTTACAATGGTGTAAAAAAGAAAAAGAATATTGTGTATGTAAAATGGTTTTGGCGTTGGATCATGTTCATTATTACTTCGATTCCAGAATCAATATTTAAAAAGAAGAAATTGTGAAAAAGGGAATCGCTTTTTTTGATTTTGATGGAACCATTACTACAAAAGACACACTGCTTGAATTTATAAAATTTAGTAAAGGAAGTTTTCTTTTTTACCTTGGGTTTTTAATCAATAGCCCATACCTGGTGGCTATGAAACTGGGATTGATATCAAACCAGGTTGCAAAAGAGAAAGTTTTAAGATTCTTTTTTAAGAATAAAGACATTAATGAATTCAATGAATTATGTAACAAGTTTGCCCTAGAGGAAATTCCAAACCTGATACGCTTAAAAGCAAAACAAGAGATAAAAAAATTAAAAACTGATGGGTTTGTTATTGTGGTTGTTTCTGCTTCACCTGAAAACTGGATTCAAAAATGGAGTTTTTCAGAAGGGTTAGAATTAATTGCCAGTAAACTTGAAGTCAACAATGGAAAAATTACCGGTAAAATCCTGGGAAAGAACTGCCATGGCGTTGAAAAGCTCAAAAGAATAAAAGAAAAATACATTATAGAAGATTATAAAGTTATTTATGCATATGGTGATACATCAGGTGATCGTCCTATGCTAAATGTTGCTACTCATTCTTTTTATAAACCCTTCCGGGGTTAAGTAGTACACAAACTAAAGCTTAAAAAAAATAGAAATTTCGTCGAAATTCGTTCTCCGGCTATCCGTTAGACATTATATTTGGAAATAATGTTTTTTAAAAACTGGAACGGTTCATGCTGCTTCTGAGAACTAATTTAAAATGAAATCAAACCCTTTAAAAACAGTTTCTGTCCTGCTGTGCTTTTGTAGTGTGTCTGTTTTGGCTGTTGCACAGAATATTTCGGTTAAGGTCAATTTTAATAATGCCCCTGACTCAGCTTCCACCAGGTTTACAGATTTAAAATATAATAAGGAATCTGTATTTAGCCTGGACATAGATGACCAGCCTGTTAATGTAATGAGCATCCTGGCTTACTTCCAGGGAGGGGTGGCCCCTGAAGATGGCATATCATACCCAGGGAAATATTTTACTGACGGCTGTGGAGTTAAAAGGCCTTTTGCTGCTGGCATAGCTATGACCGCCCATAGTAATTATAACGATAATGACCTGACTACCGCATCTCATTTATTAAGTGTAGATCAATTGAAAAAATTAGTTAAGGCAGGTTTTGGGCTTCAAAATCACGGTTTTTATCATGAAAAGGATGGATATTATATTACCAATAAATTCAATGAAGCAAAAAATATTGCAGAGGGGACCAACTTTATATTTGAAAAAACCGGATTTCTTCCACGGATCTGGACAACTCCTTCAAATCATACCGGGTACAATACATATGTTGAAGAGCAAGGTTACCTGGCTGCTACTTCACAGGGAGTAACAGATGGATATACTTCCCAACCGGTCAATATGTGGACGGATCATCTTGCAGATCTTTCACAATTCAGTCCTTCGTTTAATGTGTTTTTAAGGGATTTTAATGATGATTGGAATAATACTGCCAAAACAGATGAACTGAAATTGCGGGTGACAGGTTTAAAAAATAAGTCGTCTGCAACTGCACATAAAGTTTATAGGATAGGTACCCATAGCTATAATGCTAATAATTGGAATGGATTTAAATCTTTCATCGATCACATAGAGTCGGTGTCAAATAATACAATTTGGGTAGCTAGTTTGCAGGAAGTCCTGGAATTTTTGGAAGTAAAACGAAATGTTATCAAAACTGAAAGCCTGTCTCAAAACGTATTGACAATAAACCTGGACCTGAGTAACGTTTCGGCATCCAATTATTTCAGGGACATGACATTAAAGGTTGATGGTGGAAAAGTTAGTTCTGTGGAAGTAACAGGAGCTGATTCATTTTCATTTAATGCTGACGGGTTAATAAATATTTATAAAAAAAATGCGAATGTAAGCCCGGTCCCCAAGGCAAATAAGTTGATTGTAAATGCGGGCACTGATGTTATCACAACACTGCCGGTTGATACTGTTTTATTTAAAGGGACGGTTACAGGAACAGACAGTATCGCTTCTTACCAGTGGACCAAAGTATCGGGTGGTGCAGCAACCATCACTTCACCTTCTTCAGCATCAACTACCATCACAGGTCTTGTGCAGGGAAGTTATGTGTTCCGCTTAACGGTAACCGACAACGGGGGAGCCACC
>DASTMJ010000046.1:0-3154 GCA_035714205.1 Flavisolibacter sp.
TCAGGAAATTCAGTTGACCAGAAGCCAAGGTTCTCTCTCACCCGTTTGGCAATGGGACCAATAACCGCAATGGTTTTGACATCTTTTGAAAGCGGCAAAATGTTGCCTTCATTTTTTAGCAATACAATACTTTTTTTAGCCATGTCCCTTGCAGCAGTTACATGTGATGGGGTTTTTAAAACTTCTTCTTCCCGTTGTGCATTGCTGAATCTATAGGGATCATCAAACAGACCCATTTCAAATTTCTTTCGCAGGATTCTTCTAACGGCATCATCAATGATGGTTACCGGCACCTTACCTCCCTTTACCAATTGAGGAAGGTGATTGATGTAACTGCGGCTTTCCATATCCATATCGCTGCCCGCCAGTGCTGACCTCCATGCTGCTTCATAATTATCTTTTACATAACCATGTTGTATCATTTCACCAATAGAACCCCAGTCGCTTACAATAAAACCTTTAAACTTCCACTTGCCTTTTAGTATATCCCGTTGCAGCATTTTACTTGCCGATGCCGGCACACCGTTAATGTCGTTGAAAGCATTCATAAATGTGGCAACTCCTGCTTCGGCTGCAGCTTTAAATGGCGGCAGGTATACTTCCCACAATTGCCGCTCACTCATGTCCACAGAATTATAATCGCGGCCACCCACAGCAGCGCCATAAGCTGCAAAATGTTTGGCACAAGCCATCACCGCATCAATATTTCCCAATCCTTTTCCCTGGAAACCTTTTACTCTTGCTTTTGCAATCAATGAACCGAGATATGGATCTTCGCCGGCACCTTCCATCACTCTTCCCCAACGTGGATCACGGGCAATATCCACCATTGGCGCAAAGGTCCAGTGAATCCCCGAAGCTGCAGCTTCGGTTGCAGCAACCCTGGCAGCCAGTTCAATTGCTTTCATATCCCAGCTGGCTGCTTCAGCCAGGGGAATGGGAAACGTATTGCGAAAACCATGGATTACATCCTGGCCAAACAATAAAGGAATTTTTAACCGTGACTGCATGGCCAGCTCCTGGATCTCCCGGGTATGTGGCACACCGTTAATATTGAGCATAGAACCCAGTTTGCCTTCCTTTACCTGTTGCAATAAATTTCCTTCTTCGGTAATAGGTCCTGTATGTGCCCACACACCGGAATACTGGTTCATCTGGCCGATCTTTTCTTCCAGGGTCATCAGCCGCAAAACAGAATCTACTTTCTGGTCAATCGATTTTTTTTGTGCCAGGCATTTAGTTGCTATAAAAACAAAGAGGCAAACGAAATAGAATGGAATGTGCTTCATGATGCCTAAAATTAGCATTAAACCAGCTTTATGCAGGGATCGGCTTTTCTTGCGTCGCACTCTTGTACGTCCAGATGGCTTTGGAGCATTCCTGCAGCCTAACTTCTATTTTTGTAGTATGATCAATTGAGGAGTATGAAACTTTCAGAAAAAATGACTTCTCACTGAGGAATTTAATGGTTTTACGTTTATCAGGAGGATTGATATCACCTTGGTTAAGGTCAGCGAAATAAAATCGATGTTTATGGTTATTGGCCTATAAAATTAGAGTATGAAACAATCAGCCTGTATCATTTTAATAGTCGTATTGTTATTTCAATGCAGGAATAAAGATCCATTCGTGCCATTTAGTTATATGGGTGCTCCCTCAGTTCCCTCTTCTATAGAAGTACAACATGATTCTTTACTGGCCCAACTATCCGGCTTTCGGTTTTTTAATGACAGTACGTCAAAAGCTGTACTGAAATTGAAACTTTTGCTGGAACATCATTTTAAAGAAGAAGAAGATTTTATTTTTCCGGCCCTTGGCGTGTTACCTCAAATAACAGCCGGTAAGATCCCGGAAAAAAGTACAGAGCTTATACAATTAATTGACCGGTTTAAAAATAATTCGGCTCACATTGTAGCTGAGCATCAACTGGTGAAGGTTTACCTGGCTGAAATGCTCCAGGCGGCGGCGCAGGAAAATCATCCGCAGGTAAAAGATTTTGAAACACAACTTGCCTTACATGCCTCTGAAGAAGAGCAGGTTTATTTTCCAACATTAATTTTGATCGGTGATTATTTAAAACTAAAATCTGCAAGCAAAATGAATGAATGATGATTATCAAAAGACATTTCAATCTTTACCTGGGTGAATAGTGTTCAATGAAGTTTCATCTCAAGAGATAAACCTGATCCCGGTGGAGAAAACAGGAATTGAGTTTTTCTTTTCCAACCACGGATCTGCCGCAATTGTTTAAAAAGATCTACATACTCATGAAGCAAAATCGTTAGGGGGTTATGTGTATAAATATTATGCGTCATTCCATATACAGGTTTTGAACGTTCGGGTGTATAGGTGCCGAAAAGACGATCATAAATGATGAGAATGCCTCCAAAATTCTTGTCAAGGTATTCAGGATTGCTGGCGTGATGCACACGATGGTTGGATGGTGTGTTAAAAACCAGGTCAAGCATACCTAATTTTTTTATTCTTTCCGTATGGATCAGTACATTCCATATGGTGGTAACAGATTCAAAAAACAGGATCATCCAGGGTGGAATACCCACCAGGCAGAGCGGCGCCCAGAATAAGAACCGGTAAAAGGTATGTATAAAATTTACACGTAAGCCAACTGACAAATTATAATGAAGAGAGGAGTGATGCGTAACATGGGCAGCCCAAAAGATCCGTGTTTTATGCCCCAGGAAATGAAAGATATAAAGCACCAGGTCACATGAAAAAAAACCGGCGATCCAGAGCCAAACTGAAACTTCCGGCCGAAAGAATGCGTAGGAGTATATAACGGAATATAAAGCCAATGCAACTCCCTTCATGAACAAACCGGTAAAAAGAATACACATGCCTATTATAAAATTGGCAAGCATGTCATGAACTACCCGCTTTTCTGACTGGTATCGCAGCGCAATAAAAAACTCTATAAAAAAGGCAATAAGGATCAGGGGCGCCCCTATGCTGTCAATATTAAACATAATAGTGAGTTTGCTTTTTTACCCACACGGCCCGGATTTTACGCTTATAACAAGGTATTGCATTTAGAAAAAAGAAAAAAATATCATTCAGTCCAATCACCACCCCTTAATAGCGCCGCCACGTGGAGTTAAGATCTTATCTTGTTTACGGCTTGAATTCATCAAACAAT
>DASTMJ010000047.1:0-15506 GCA_035714205.1 Flavisolibacter sp.
CTGCAGATCAGGAAACCAAATTTAATTTTCCTTCAGGTCATGTTTTATCACATGCCTCTGTGATCGATTCGCTTGATTGGGAAACCAAAGGACCCAAAACCGAATCAGAGATTAAGGAAATGACCGGCTATTTCTGGAAGACAAAAGATGTGAATGCTTTTGGGGCCTTCACCCCTTCAACTGGCACAGGGCTGTATCATATAGCTGATGAAAAGAGTGCGCCGGGAATAAAATTATGGAGTTATGGTAACGATAGTTCCTGGTCTGTTTTAAGCACTGCGCAAAATAAACGGTACATAGAGATACAGGGGGGGCCTATAGGAGACCAATCCATCAAACTGGAATTACAACCCAAACAAAAAAGCTGGCATATAGAGTATTGGATACCTAGCGATAAACAATTGGATATTCGTTCATTGTCATTACCACAAATTGAGTTGCGGGCCGTTGAATCCATTCCACTTTTCAACTGGGCCAGGAATGAAGAAATAAAAATTTGGAATGAATTGACTCAAGCTTATTTGAAAAAATCAGGAGTGCCTCAACCACCTTCTGTTCATATTAATCACTGGCCACCCTCCGGGATGGAAGATCTTGACGATGCTTTTAATTGGGCCATAAAAACGGCTGACAGTACCTGGAAAGATCTATGGCAATTTTATTACGGTACCTGGTTGGCAGGGCGGGGGGAACAGGAAGCTTCAATAAATAGTTTGAAAAAAAGCGATCATGATTTAGCTAAGGTATTGCTTGGGAGATTATATAGATTGAGTGGAAATCTTAAAGCGGCACAACAAGCCTATGCATCCATTAAAGAAAGTTGGGTGCAAATTCATCCACAGGTGGTTATCGAAAGAGATAAGGTGTTGCGGGCACTGGGAAAACAAACACTTGCCGAAAGAGAAAATTGGCTATCCAGGGTTAACGCTTTAACTGATGAATGGATCATTGAACGCGAGGTGCAATTATTGATTGATAAGGGAGATTACATGCAGGCAAAAGAACTTCTTCTTACCACACACTTCCAAAAAGTACATCAAACCTATACAAGAACCGGTTTATGGATGCAGATCTGCAAAAACCTGAAGCTGGATTGCCTGCCTGTGCCTCCTCAATTGGGTGAGGACCGGCTAGCGGGATTTGGCGCTTACCGTGAATATGAATAAACTGAATTTTATGTTGAAATTTTTTATTCTCTCCTTCCTGGTTTTTTTTACAAATACATTATTGGCAGCTGATAGTCTTGTCCTGTATTCTCCCGATAAAAAAATACAGGTCGTTCTTAATCATAAAACCAGGTTGTTTTATTTGGTAAATTATAATGGCGAAAAAATTATTGATACCTCTTGTATAAACCTGCAGTTAATAAATAAGCAGGATGTTGTTGAGAATCTCAAGGTCAAAACAACAAAATTTCAATTTGTTGACGAAACCATTATTTCACCGGTTCCGGAAAAACGGAGGTTGATCAAAGATCGATACAATGAACTAACCATTCATTTTAAACAACCTTATTTACTACTCATCCGGGCATATAATGATGGGGTGGCTTACAGGTGGGTCACAAGCTTTAAGGATTCAATACTCGTTAAAAACGAAATGGTTGAGATCAACTTTAAAAAGGGAAAAAAGGTTTTGTTACCCATTGTTATGCCTCGCAAAGAATCAGACCGTTATCATACCAGTTTTGAAGAATTGTATTCCTCGCAGTTCATTGATAGTCTAGCGGATTCTATACTGGCTTATTCACCTGTACTGGCTGGTACCGGCAATGAAATAAAAGTAGCCATCACTGAATCTGACCTTTACGATTATCCGGGAATGTTTTTAGCGCCAAACGGTGGCAAAGGATTAAAGGGTGAATTTGCTCCATACCCGTTACAGGAAACCATGACAAGTGGCGAGTTTCCGCAGGCGGTTGTAACAAACCGGGCCGGTTATATTGCTAAAACAAAAGGTTCCCGATCCTTTCCATGGAGAGTGTTGATGATAGCTGCAGAAGATAAGGAGCTTCCACAAAACGATCTTGTGTACAGGCTGTCTTCTCCCTCAAAGATTAAAGATCCCTCATGGATCAAACCAGGTAAAGGAACCGATGAGTGGATCATTGGCATCAACCTTTTTAATGTTCCATTCAAAAGCGGTATCAATACTGAAACCTATAAATACTATATCGATTTTGCCAGTAAGTTTGGATTGGACAGGATTATGATGGACGCCGGGTGGAGTGATTATAAAGACCTGTTTAACATCAACCCTGCCCTTAACATGGATACCATTGCTGCCTATGCAAAAACTAAAGGCATTGGATTAAGTATGTGGACCCTATGCTCTACGCTGGAAAAGCAATTAGATAGTGCTCTTGACCAGTTTAATAAATGGGGAGTTAGTTTTATTATGACCGACTTTATGGACAGGGACGATCAGCCAATGGTTAATTTTTATCATCGCATAGCAAAAGCATGTGCCGATAAAAAGATAATGATCATGTTTCATGGTGCCTATCCGCCAAAAGGATTGAACCGCACCTGGCCCAATGTAGTAACCCAGGAAGGTGTATTGGGTTCTGAATACAATATATGGAGTGATAAACCCACACCTGAACATGACGTAACCATTCCTTTTACACGAATGCTTGGCGGACCATTGGATTATGAGCCTGGTTTATTAAACAATGCTACCAGGGAGCAATTCAGGTCCGTTGCACAACAGGTAATGAGCCAGGGAACCCGTTGTCACCAGTTGGCGATGTTTGTTGTGTATGACAGCCCTATGCAAATATTTTCAGGCAATCCTTCGCAAGCTTTACTGGAACCAGCTTTTATGAAATTGTTGGGGAGCATACCAACAACATGGGATGAAACCAAAATACTTGATGCAAAAGTTTCAGATTATATTATAACGGCGAGAAAAAAAGGAAATGATTGGTTTGTTGGCGGTATGACAGATTGGACGGAACGTGAATTTAATCTTTCGCTTTCTTTTTTAGATGAAGGAACGTATGAGGCAACCTTATGTGTTGATGGTGTGAATGCTGCAACTTACCCGGCGGATTATAACCTGCTGACAAACACCTGTAAAGAGGGTGATGTAATCAAAATAAAAATGGCTCCCGGTGGAGGATTTGCATTGAAGTTGTTGAAAAAGCGTTAATGATCATAGCGGTAATAAACTACTGCTTTTGTCAGGGGTTATCAACGCATCTTTTTTTTGGATTTTTCTTTTTGATGAATGATGTTTTTTCATCAATCCATAACCTAAAATTATTAAACCAACCAGGGAAATAGCTATAACCAGCCATGCATAGGAAAAAGGCTTGTCAAATTTGATGATACCTGATTGACCGGACAAAACAGATGCTGCCCAAAAATAGGGAAGACGTTTTTCCATTGAAGCTGTTTTCAAAAAATCAATTTTGGCTTGTTGTAAAGCAACATCCATTGGCAAACCTTCTGAAAGTTTTTTATAAAAAAGGCTTGTTAATTCATACATAGATTCATTATCTACCTGCCAGAGATTAGTAAGCGTTGAGGGCACACCAATACCAGCAAAACCACGGCTGAAACTGAATATGCCCTCACCTTTATAAGATTTCCCGCTACCCGTTTCGCAAGCCGATAAAATGATAAGATTTGTGGCTGGTTTATTTTCGTAAATAAGCTCGGATAATACCAAGGCTGAATCATTGAAATATATTGTGGGTTCATTGTTATAACCACTGTCAGTGGAATGGGTATACAACTGTACGATCTTATAGCGGTAAAAATCTGCTAAAAATTTATTTTTTGTAGCGTCTCTACTTAAGGTAATGGTTGAGTGACCAAAGTTGTTTTTCAGTTTTCTAATGGCTATATCGCTTCCGGGTAGGGAAGCCAGATGAAAGGAATTTGAATAATGAACAGGTGCCATTCCATAGAACATTTTTCCATACTCAGGCTGGTCTAAAATAGTATTTGTAAGATATTGGGCTGAATAGGTATAACTAAGCGCATAATCGTTTATAAAATAGGTTAATGGCTCACCCGGGTTACTGCTGATTAAAGCTTCGTATGGAAAATTGGTTGCATCAGGTGAAATGATCAGCCGGCCTTTGGGTAAACTGGTGTTGGCAAAAATGAGTTGATGTAACTGGCGGGCAGTGTGTGCAAATGAATTAAAATTTGAATTAAGAAGTTTAGGCTGCGATAAGTAGTTTATGAATAAATGAGAATAGGAATCAAAATCTGATTTTGGAATTTTTTTCAGAACAGATGAAGAGGCTGTAATGAACAAAGCATAAACTGCACTATCGGTTTCCATCATCTGCATAAATGCCTGGTGATCTTTTAAAATTCTTTTTTTGACATCATTTACAGTAAAGACGTTGGTTTTAGTATTTTGATTATAGTCGGGGTAGTTGCCCAGGTTTTGTTGCAATCGGTCAAGTGTTTGTTTGGTGCTGAAAAGCTCTGATTGCAATTGAGCATAGCGTCTTGATAATTTTGAAACAGAAGAAGACTGTTTTTCCAGTTGCTGAATTTTTTTCTTTAAACCTGCCTGTTCAAGGATAATTTGTTGATTGGCTCTTTTTTGTTCGTTTAACTGGTCAGCCAGCAGCACAGCACGACTTTTTTCCAAAAAATAAAAGGCATCATCAGTATTACCTGCCAGGTAACAGGCTTCAATAGCATTATCATATAATATGCGGCTATCACTTCGCCAAAATAGTTTGGATTGCGGATCTTTTTGTTCTGCTCTAATGCGGTCAAGTAACTGGTCCGTTCTTTTATATACGGCGATCGCATTTTTTATAGCCGGGATTTGTTTTTTGTATTTAAACAGGCTTACATGCGCATTTGCTTTTTCAATAAATAAACGGGTGAGATAGTGAATTTTTTTAAAACCCAGCAGTTCATCCCGCGATAAAGTGAGTAAGGTATTTTCATTGCTTCCTGGTTCAAGCTGGTCAAATGCTTTTTGAAAAGCCTGGAGTGCTTCGGGGTATTTTTTTTGGTTTACATAAAGGGTTGCAATACGTGAATACAGATCAAGCGTTTCAAAAGCATCTTCTGTGCTAAGCCCTTTATTGTTGTTGGTAAGGTTAAGTGCTTTTTGGTAATAGCTCAGTGCCAGGTTACTGTTATGCAGATTATTGAAATAAACCGAACCTACATCTTTTAAGCTCTGTTTGCAATTAAATGTATAACCTGCTTTTTTATCCCAGTCAAACGCCTGCCGGTAAAATAAAATGGCCTTATGAAATTCTCCCTTATTTAACTGAACTTCTGCCAATTGAGAATACGTTGTGCCCAGGTAATTTAACAGACCCAGGGATTTGTATTCTGCAACTTTATCAGTAAGTAGTTTTTCAGCTTCAGCAAAATCTTTCAGTTTTAATAATGCAATGACCTGCCATCCAAAACTGCTGGATATGTAGCTTTCTGCCACTTTTTCTTCAGTACTGTTTGTTATACCATATTCCCGGGCAAGTGATTGGCAACGGGCCGCATAATCAATACATCTTCTATAATCGCCAATATCAAAAAAATAAACCAGCCGGGTATATATAGCCGTTAAAGAAGCCCTGTCAACATAATTTAATCGCATGGCTATGGTTGAACAACTATCCAGGGCTTTCATTTTTTCATAGGGTTTACCCAGGGAATCGTATGCAACTGAAAGCCAGTAATAGAGCCCGGGCAGAAGTTTTTGTTTTGTAGGTAATTTAATGGCATTAGTACTGGTTAGCGCAATAGCCTGGCTGCGGTATACAACAGATTTTTGAAAATTTCCCGTTTGAAAATATAAAGTACCTGCCAGGCTAAGCAAAGACGCATGTGTGGTATCATTCCTGTACGAACAGGAGGGCATCACTGAAAGATAACCTTCCACTTCCAGGATTTTATTTTCTGCCGAAATATTAGAAGTTTCCCGCAAAAATTTTATCCGGTTCCATAAAACATCATTACCAGGACATTGTGCTGACAGCATGAATTGGAATAATAGACAAGCAATACCAATGACAGCCCGTTTTTGCATAGTCTTAATGTTTTATGAGATGAAATTCAGATGATCCATTCAACGAACCTTAAATAAGACCTTGTACAATGCGTCAAATACCCGAAGGGGGCGGTGGTGGGGGCGGCACAGGCGGGTCGGACACAGCAAGCGTTGTCACAGACACAGCTACCGTGTACGTAAAACTGCTTGTAGTTGATGTCTCCAAATTTTCCGGGGCTGTAATTACAGGGGGTGTTCCTGTTCTCATTAATGGATCGATATAAACCTTTGCCGTTTTATCTGAGTTGATCCAGGTAATCCATACTTTGTGTTTCATACCATTGTCTTTAACCTTGTCTACGTACAAATCATGATATTCAACCCAGCCTTCCAGGAAACCCTGGTAGATCTTTCTTTGATTACCTTCCAGTGGTTTTTTAAACTCTATAGTAAACCAAAGATTAGATTCCTGAGATCCGCCAGCGGGGGTCTTGTCATTTTCTTTCATAACAAAATATTAATGGTGATAAAATAGCGTTACCATTCTTTCAGCCATTGCATTGCTGTTTGCTTTCCTTCCAGTTCATTTGCCACCACTTGCTGCAGTTTGCCTTTGGCTGTTTGTTTATCGCCGGGCAGGTTGCGTTTTAAAAGGGTAATTGCCTGGTAAAAGGCTCCGGGGTTAGCATATAGGCCTGGTTGGATCTCAAGAAGTTTAAAGTAGTGTAGGGCTTTGTCGTATTGTTGCAGGCGAAGGGCCGTTATGCCTGCATATTTTTGTGCTTCGAAATCTGTTTCATCTAAGGTAACCAATTTTTCAAACTGTTGTGCAGCTTCATTTAACCGCCCCTCGTTAAATAAACGTAATCCTTGTTGCATTTCGTTTTCACGTATGCCCATGGTTACACCCAAAGTTGTAAAATTTTGTGTGATATAGGTTGAGGCCATTTCCGGGATTGAAGCAGGTTTTATAAACAGGTACCAACTCAATATAAGGCCGGCAATCATAGCTGCTGCTGCAACATATGGCCATAGTTTCCGTACCGGTGCTTCCTTTCTTTCACCGTGCACTTTATATTGTTCATAGTAACGCCTGAGTTGTTCTTTTTTACCATCATATTCAACTTCCTTTGCTGCTTGCAGGGTGGAAAGATAAAAAGCCACATTCTCAGCAAAGTCTTCATCCTCCGTCACCCTTTTTTCAAACAGGTTTTTTTCCTCCGGCGCAAGAGTTGACCTGAGGTATTGTTCAATTAAAATAAGATGCTGTTCCATGCTAAAGAGTTTCTTTGTTTTTATACAAACGTTTTAGTTTTTCAAGACAACGGTAACGGCTTGTTTTGGTGACTTCAGGGGTTTTATAATTAAGTTGTACAGCAATTTCTTTGTCACTGAATCCTTCAGACCATAATTGCAACATTTGCCGGCAATCTTCACCTAATTCTTTCAGCTTTTGTTTTAACCGGTCAAAATCTGTTTGATCGATCATTTTCTGGATAATTGATTTCACTGTATCAGAAACCTGGAACTTTAGTGTATCAATCTCTGCTGTTTTATATATGCTCCTTTTATTAGTCGTTTTTTTCCGGATAAGGTCAACACATTTGTTATGAAATATCTGGTAGAGCCAGGTTTTTAAGGAAGAGCGGCCCTGGTAGGTGCCATCGGCAATTTTACCAAGGCTGGATAGAATGGTATCCGAATAGGCATCAAAAGCCTCTTCTTCATTCAGGGAGTATTTGCGCATAGCTTCTGATATAAAATAGGCATAGCTATTAAATAAGAACTCTTCTGCTTTGAGTTTATCTGTCCCCCCATTTTGTAAGCAGTTGATTAGTTGTTGGTCTGTGGCAATGGAAAATACCCCGGCCATATATATATGGTTGTGCTCCTTCTTCTAAATTACTACATTAAACACAGTAAAAAATTGATATGAAAAATTGTTTCCTTTTTTTTCAGTACTACGATTAATTAGATAACCAACCTGTAAAACCTGCCAGATCCTCCCCAACAAACTTTACACAATCCTTTCCAAGACTTTTAAAAATTGGGTTATGAAACTGATGTTCAGAATTTACCCGGCGGTGTTTACACTTTATCCCAACCAGGAGGCGAACCTGGTAAGTTGTAAAAAAATCAGGAGCCATAAAATCAATACGGATTCCCGTGAAAGCAATTTGAAAAAAGAACAATCCTGGCAATATGAAGGTAAATGCCCGGTACGTGCTGAAGGAAACTGGATCACACTATTTGTTCAACCGCATAACAAAAAAAATGCTTCTTTAAAACTCCCGGAAACCTGCTTTTCAAAACCCGGTTTAGTGCAATATGCAGGTGATAAATACACGCTTACCTATATCAACGTCAATAATTAAACAAATTTAAATTAACCACTCTTAAACTATTTTTTATGAAAAAGAATTCATTTTTACAGCTGGCATTTTCTGCTCTTTTTCTTTTAGCTTCGGGTTTCGTTTTTGCCCAATCCGGCATGCAAACCATTGCCCGGGTTGATGTCCCCAAAAAACAAAGTAGCAACTATGGGATGGATGCATCTTCCGCACCTAATGCAACAGCATTGTTGTCACTCAATAAATCGTTTGTAGATGCAACCAATATACAATGGACAACCAGTATAGAAGGGAAAAACGTTGCTTGTTTTAAAACAAGCGGCAGGACACATATGGCGTTCTTTACAAAAAAAGGAAAAATTGAATCAACAGTTAGCTACTATTCTGAAGAACAATTACCAAAAGATATCCTGTACGAGGTGAAAAAACAGTACTTCCAAAAAAATATCCATGGTGTTATAGAAGTGAATACCCTGGGAAAAACAGCTTATCTCATTACTTTGGAGGACAAAACCTCATGGTTAACAATCAAAGTTCTTGATGGTGAAATAACACAGGAAAAACTATTACTGAAATCAGAATAAACAAATAAAAACATTGGTATTTCCCCCACAGATGTCTGATGGCACGGCACCCTCCCTTCCCGGGAGGGTTTTTCTTTTGCTGAAGATTGTTATGCAGTACGGTTCATTACCAATGCGGCAGCCCCCAAAAGACCGCTGTTTTCTAATTCAGAAACATGGACCTGTAATCGGTCGATGCATTTTTTATAAGCAAACGTGTTTAGTTGTTGCCACATGGTTTTATTAAAAAAAGGATAAGCTTTTCTTACTGATCCTCCAAATACAATCAGTTCCACATCCAGGGCATATAGGATGGATTTTAACGCTTTGCCCAGGTGTTCACCCATCTGTGCATACATGTTCAAAGCCTTGATTTGACCCTCAGATGCCTGCTTAAAAACAGTCTCACCGTCTATTCCATATATATTCTGGAAGAATTGCCCGCTTGCATAATATTCATAACTATGATCCAGGTAATCAGCAGCGCCAAATTCCCCGGCACCGCCATTGGCTCCTGTATATAATTTATTATTAAGAATAATGCCCGATCCCAAACCCGTTCCTAATGTAACACCAACCATGGAATGAAATCCTTTACCTTTTCCAAAATAAAATTCGCCCAAAGCAAAACAATTGGCATCGTTATCAACAACTACAGGTAGCTTGTAACGCTCCTGTAATTTATATTGTAAGGGAATCTCTTTCCAGGCCGGTATATTCACCACATCATACACCAACCCGGTGGAAGCGTCTACCAAACCCGGAACACCCATACCAATTCCCTCCACACCCGGAGTTATCATCGCATCAATAAATGAAAACAATTGTTGCAAAATTTCATCTGTAGAACCTTTTGCATTTATTTTTTCTGAACGAATAGAAGACAGAACATCTTCCTGCACCCATCCGGCACGCAGTTGCGTGCCTCCTAAGTCTATACCAATGATCATTTTGTTATTTCAGTCTTTTATGAATTGTGCTGCCTGTGACTTTGTAACGGTTGAATAGGATAACAGCCGTAATGCTGTTGGCTATTGTCCAGGTTTATTTGAACTCATTTAGTTTTTCCTTCCAGCCATAATTCAACAGGTTTTTTACCTGGTGCTGAAAAAGGCAATTCAATTTTTTTTCCTTGTGCTGCTGATGCATAAGCTGCATAAATAATTTCAAGGACAGCCCGGCCATCTTCACCTGTCACCAATGGTTGCTGGTCGTGTTGCACACAATCAATAAAATGTTTTAGTTCATGCGGATAACCCTGGTTAAATACTTCTTCAAAAATGGTGAAGGTCCAGCCCACAGTAGTATCCGCTTTTTCCATTGCATACCCATAGCCATTTTTACTGTAACTGATCGCTGCATTTCCCATAAATAAATCTGCATATACCACACCACCGGTTCCATACACTTCGCTCTTATCGTCCATGCCACCAAATTTGGCCCAACTGTTCTCTACCACGCCGGTAACACCGTTGGCAAATTCAATGATCAAAACAGAATTGTCTTCGCCTTTTGTACGGTCCTTATGCAAAACGGTTGACATACTTGCATACACAGATTTTACTTTTTCATTGTTCAGCATCCATCGGAACCAGGCAATGCCATGACAGCCCATATCCATCAAAACTCCACCGCCAGAAAGATTCACATCATAAAACCAGTCGGAGTGAGGACCTGAATGTTTCTCTGATTGCTTCAGCATATAGATATCTCCAATGGCGCCTTCTTTTACCATTTGTCTTACCCTTTCATATTTTGGCGCAAAACAAAGCTCTTCTGCATACATTAATTTTACACCAGCTTTTTTACAGGCTTCAATCATAGCATTTGCTTCTTCCAAAGTAACTGCCAGCGGTTTTTCTATAATAATGTGTTTACCGGCAGCAGCTGCTTTCAAAGTGGCCTCTGCATGTAAATAGTTAGGGAGGCAAATGTCTACAACATCACAGCCCGAACGTTCAATGCAATCATCCACACTATCATAGTATTGAGGAATATGGTGTTTTTCGGCAAATGCTTTTGCTTTTTGCAGGTCACGTGTATAAACGGCCACAACTTCTGCATTGGCAACAAAACGGTGATAACTTTCAAAATGAATATCACTTATAAATCCGGCTCCTAAAATGGCGACTTTTACGGGTTGCATAATTATAAAGTATAGAAATGAAGTTCTGGTTTTAAAAAATTAAAAATAGGATTTTACTCCATTGCAGAAATGATGTTTTCAATAAGGTCAACTCAAAAAAAGTTTTACCTTCAAAACCTTTCCACAGTTTAAATCCAAATTATGCCCGGTGATTCTTTGCAGGTAAATATTAATTCAAAAGGAATACAGCAAAATACCTACGATGCCATTGTCATCGGCTCCGGCATTAGTGGCGGCTGGGCTGCCAAAGAATTGTGTGATCACGGTTTAAAAACACTTGTATTAGAAAGAGGGCGAAACGTTGAGCACAATAAAGATTATCCAACCGCCACCAAAGCCCCCTGGGAATTTAAACACCGTGGGCAAATGACAAAAGAATTTTACCAGGAAAATCCTTTGATAAGTAAGGCTGCAGGATTTGGCGAGGACACGGCTCACTTTTTTATTAAAGACAAAGACCATCCCTATATTCAGGAAAAACCGTTCGACTGGATACGGGGCTACCAGGTAGGTGGAAAATCATTAACATGGGGCAGAGCTTGCCAGCGTTGGAGTAAATATGAATTTACCGGGCCGGCTAAATATGGGTATGGAATTGATTGGCCCATTTCTTATGATGAGATTGCACCATGGTATTCGCATGTAGAAAAATTTATTGGAGTATGCGGATCCAGGGATGGTATTGATGCTATGCCCGATGGTGAGTTTATGCCACCCTTCGATTTGAATTGCGGTGAACGACAGATACAACAGGCCATTAAAACCAATTATAAAGACCGGCACCTGGTGCATGCACGGTGGGCTCATCTTACCCAACCTACAGACCTGCATTTGCAGCAGGGCAGGGCACAATGCCAGGCAAGAAATCTTTGTATGCGTGGATGTCCGTTTGGTGGATACTTCAGTTCTGTTTCTTCAACCTTGCCGTGGGCCAAACGCACGGGTCATCTAACCGTAAGACCATTTTCAGTTGTACATTCAGTTTTATACGATGAGAAAAAAGGGAAAGCCATCGGTGTTCGTATTATTGATAGTAATACTAAAGAAACCACAGATTATTTTTCACGGATCATTTTTGTAAATGCATCGGCACTGAACAGTAACCTTGTTTTGCTTAACTCCAGATCAAATCGTTTTCCCAATGGTTTGGGAAATGATAATGGATTACTTGGAAAATTTGTGGCACATCATAATTACAGGGCTTCAGTAAACGGGGAATTGCCGGGCATGGAAGACAAATATTTTTATGGAAAAAATCCAACAGAACCCATAATCGCTAATTACCGTAATCTCTATAAAATAGATACAGACTATGTAGGTGGCTTTACAACCTTCATGGGTTCTTACCGTGGCCGTTCCAGTGGCGAACAACTTTCGGAACAAATTGGCGGTAACTATAAGGATGCATTGTCAGAACCGGGTAACTGGGGCAGTTATATGTATATGCAGGGAGAAACCATTCCCAAAGAAAGCAACCATGTACGCTTAAGTACTGATCAAACAGACCAGTGGGGTATACCACTTTTAATTACTTCGGTTGAGTATGATGATAATGATGAAAGAATGATCAAAGATTTTTTAACACAAAGTGCTGAAATGCTCGAGAAAGCAGGTTGTAAGAATATTAATCAATGGGATAATCACCAGCCGCCGGGTCTTGATATTCATGAAATGGGTGGTTGCCGCATGGGTAAAGATCCTAAAAATTCCCTGCTCAATAAATGGAATCAAATGCACCAATGCACTAATGTTTTTGTTACTGATGGTGCCTGCATGACAAGTACGGGTAATCAAAGTCCTTCGTTGTTATATATGGCTTTAACGGCAAGAGCCGCAAATCATGCGGTTGAAGAAATGAAGAAAGGGAATTTATAGTTTCAAATATTTAATCTATATGCTTAAGAAAATAACAATCCGTAAAACAGCCTTTCGAAATACCATATTGTTTGTAAGCTTGTTCTGTTTAAATAAGGTTTCCCTGGGGCAGGATACCGTTTCATTTTATTTTTCTGCACATGAAGATGACTGGCAGTTATTCATGAATCCAAACGCCTATAATGATGTTCATAAGCCAAATTCAAAAGTGGTGTTTGTATACCTCACGGCAGGCGACGCAGGTCTTGGCCTCGGCAAGGGCGAACGTTCGCAACCATATTACCTTGCAAGAGAGAATGGTGCAAAATTATCGGTGAAATTTATGGTTGATGCAAAAAAAGAACCGTCCGTTCCTGTTAGCTCTGCCAGTTCTTTCCTGGGTCATCCTGTCACCAAATGGGTTTATGGAAATACCGTCAGTTATTTCCTGCGTTTGCCCGATGGAAATCCGCAAGGCACCGGCTATGCAACCACCGGGCAGCAATCCTTAAAACGACTTGCTGATGGTGTGTCTGCCAGTATGATGGCGGTAGACAGTTCTGCAACCTATAAGGGATGGAGCGATCTAAAAGCTACACTGCGGGTTTTGATAGATCAGGAACGTGGAAGGGCATCAATAGTTTCAGTAAACATCCCTGATACAAACACCAAAAAAAATACTGGAGATCATCAAGACCACCTGCATACGGCCAAACTGGTATTGGAATCAGTTGCCGATCAGCCTTGTATCAATAAATTCTTTTACCTGGATTATGTAACCGCGAAGATGACCGAAAACATGACGGCTGCTGATCACCAGGTAGAGGTGGGGACGTTTGCGGCATTAGTTGTAGGTTTAACTGCGCTTGATCATGACAGTCCCTGGGATGGGCTGCATCGCTCCTGGTTAAGCAGGCATTACTTTCGCACCGAACCTGGCACAGGCAAATGTCAATAACAAAAGTTTTTTATAAAAACATGGATAAGCGGACAGTCAAAAACCACCTTTGCTGTTTGCGATATGTGCGGTAAAAGGAAAAAATAAAAATTTATGAAAGCATTTCTGGGTATGGGCTTATTAGGATCCCATTTTGTAAGAGCCATGATCAATAAAGGTGAACAGGTTCAGGTTTGGAATCGCACGGCTTCAAAAGCAATTGAACTTGAAAAATATGGAGCAAAAGCATTTGCAGGCGTGGCTGATGCAGTAAAGGGTGCAGGTATGATACACCTTACACTAAAAGATGATGCTTCTGTTGACGAGGTGCTGGAAGCTGCGAATGCGGGTTTTGCTCCAGGCGCAATTATCATCGATCATACCACCACATCAAAAGAAGGTGCCATAGAAAGAACCAGGAGATGGAAAGAAAAGGGTTTCTTTTACCAGCATGCGCCTGTTTTTATGGGGCCGGTCAATGCATTGGAAAGCTCGGGGTTTATGCTGATATCAGGTGACCAGGATCGTATCATCAGGCTGGAACCGGAATTATCAAAGATGACAGGAAAGCTACTCAATTTAGGCACACAAGCTGGTGAAGCTGCTGCAATGAAATTGGTTGGCAATAGTTATCTTGTTTGTTTCACCGCAGGATTAAGAGAAACGCTTTCGGTAGCAAAAGCGTTAGACATTCCCGTTAGTAAAGTTTTTACCTTATTCGAATCGTGGAATCCCGGAGCCCAGTTGTCTGCCAGGTTAAAAAGAATGACAGAAGCCAACTACACAGCACCTTCGTGGGAATTGAACATGGCCAGAAAAGATACGGGTTTGTTTATTGATGCCGCAACAAAAGGAGGCACAGAGCTGGCCATACTACCTGCCATAGCTGCGCTGATGGACAGATGGATTGACGGAGGGTATGGAAACCAGGACTGGACTGTTATTGCCAAAGAAGTTGTGTAAAAATGAATGGAGTAAATTTTCCAGGCTGTTTCTAAAGTGTCACTGCTGCTTAAGCCCGGCTACATAATTAAATTCTACAACTTGTTTATCCAACAAATCAGGAACAGAACGGCAACATAATTTATAAGGTGATGGATTGGGAATACTTTGCATCGGGAGATTTTTTAATTTACGGTAAGAATTGCAGGAGCGAATGTTGTGCAATAATTCCCAACCATCAACACAACTGATATGAAATCAACATTGAAAAAGCCATCTCCTTACGGCGCAACAAAATTCTCGACCATTGATGAGTACCACGCTTCGTTTCCCAAAAACACCCGGGATATACTGCAAAAGTTCAGGCAAACTATAAAACAAATTGTGCCCCAGGCAACAGAAACGATTAGTTACAACATCCCGACATTTAAACTGGATAAAAACCTGGTACATTATGCTGCTTTTAAAGAGCATATTGGTTTCTATCCGTCTACTTCTCCAATGGAGATTTTCAAAGAAGAATTAAAAGCATATAAAACTTTAAAAGGCGCCATCCAGTTTCCTATTGACCAGCCGTTGCCAATAGCTTTGATAAAAAAGATCGTAAAGTTTAGGTTGGATGAAGAAAAGAAAAAGACAAAACCCAAAAAATCTGCTGTTAAAGATCACCAATAATATTACAAGGTGGGATGTTGCAAGCTGTCGGTAATTTGCTATGTAGTATGAAGACAGCA
>DASTMJ010000048.1:0-17813 GCA_035714205.1 Flavisolibacter sp.
GCAGCAATCTTAAAGGTAAATGCCGGTTCTGACTGGCAACATTTTGGTACATGAAAGTATTATGAAAGCAATTTTAATTTCTATTGTGATGGTTGGTATTTTTTCAGCTTGTACCGGTAATGATTCACCAGCGACAGAATCAACACTACAAACAGATACCACCATTTCTGAACCTGATACATTAGCCCCGGAAACTCAAATCAATGGACCGGGGGCCGGAACTACCGGAACCGGTAGCACCAGCACAGGTAGCAGTGCTACTCATACTGATTCCTCGGGCAATCAAAAAAACTAACCATGGAATTGGGATTTGTGCAAAAAAAAGTTCTGCCAAAGGCAGAACCATTTTAATTATGAAAAAGCACAAAAGCTACGTTATAATTCTTCCCAGTATCATTATTACTGCTCCGAGGGCTAGCAAAAGAAATATAGCAACTCCTTTTAATAATTGTTTCTCTTCAGTTCTGTTTCGTGTTTTACGATGGGATGTATGGTACATAGTTTAGCTGGTTTAAAATATGCATAGTGAATTTACTTCGTGAATAAGCCTGTTGCAAGCGAGCTTTTACAAAAAATACGGTCCTAAGAGTAAATCCTGAGGCTGCGATATTGGATGATACGGATGTGCTTTCCAAATTTTTGAAAACAGGCCTGTTACAATAGATTAGAAGCTTTAAAGGACTAAATGGGTGGTACACCGTTGTTATTAAGCATTACACATAATTATTATAAACTGCGCCATTACGGTTTTTATCTTTGCTATACTTTATTGAGTTGTTACTAACCATCCCCCTGAAGCCGTTACTAAGTACCACATTAAGCCGAAATATTATGGAAGTTGAAAAGGCCCCTGTAAAAAAAATCTTTCTCATAGATGACGATCCTGATGACCGGTTCATCTTCGAAAGTTTATTGCAGGAAGTAGACGCCACCATAGAATTTTTAAGTAATGCTGGTTCTGAATCTGTATTGGAAGAAATAAAAACGTTTTTGCCCCATCTTATTTTCCTTGACATCAATATTCCCTTAAAAAATGGTTTTGAATGGCTTAAAGAATTTAAAGATCACCCCGACATTAAACGTATACCGGTGGTTATGTATAGTAGTTCTGATTATGGTAATGACATCAATGCATCGTATGGCTTAGGGGCTAGTTTATATGTTCAAAAACCAGTGACACCTGAAAGATTATTTAATACACTTCGTTCTATAATCGATATGTCCTGGCATATTCCACAGGATATCACGGCAAAACATTTTCGTTCAGGAACCTATATTGCTTTTGAAGCAGAATAAGATATTAAGCCACTTTTCTTTTGACGGTTTTTTCCTGGTGCACAAACCGGTCCATCGCATTTTCAAAACCAGCAAGTAATTGACCCCGTTCACTTTTTAATACACTATTAAGCGGGCGATTAGCAATAAAACCCAGTCTATTGGCCGGTAAGGCCTGTATCAGGGATTTATCCAATTCATAGCGATCTGCTACTACAAATCCCCAGTCGCTCCATGTTATTGAACCTTTGTTGGCAAGGTGCCAGATGCCTGTTTCATTATCAATTAATAAATCCAGTGTTGCATTCACAAGATCCGGGACATAGGTTGGTGAAATAACAATATCGTTTGCAAGTGAAACCGGTTCGTATTGCTGAAGCTTTTTCCTGACATAATGCACAAAGTTGTACTCATCCCAGGGACCAAAAAATGCGCTCGTTCGGATAACCAGTGATGATGGCGCATCCCGCAAAATTGAAATTTCACCTAATGCTTTACTCTCTCCATAAACATTAAGCGGATTTGTCAGGTCGCTCTCAACATAGGGATCATTTTTTGTTCCATCAAAAACCAGGTCACTTGAAAAATTAATGAGGCGTATACCGAATTTGTTACAGGCTTTTGCCAAATTTTCTGGTCCGGTTGTATTATCCCTGAAGCAGGCATCCCTATTTGTTTCAGCATCATCCACCCTTACAAAACCTGCGGCGTTGATAACCGCCCATGGTTGAAAGGTTTTGATTGTATGTTCAACCTGTTCATAATTACTGATGTCGCACTCCTGCCTGCTTAATAAACGATAGGGAAGACAACGCTCATCACACATTCTGGCAAAAGCTCTCCCCAACGTTCCATTTTTCCCTATGATTACTATATTGGCATGATCAACATTCATTTGTTGGCGAACTTCTTTTATGACGGGACCATATAAGATTCTTGAATTGCGATGCCACCAGCCTTTTTCAAGAGAAAGCGGATGATCGCATATTTGCTTTTCATTTACTTCTTTAATGTGGCGGGCTAAAGCAGTAGCTCTTAATGAGCCATTACGCAGATCGAAGGCACCTGGCTCGTAATCACCGTTTGCTTCGGTAAGTAATTTATTCCAGCCAAACGATCCTAATACAGCCCAGGTAGTTACTGCTTCCAGGTCTATACCTTCGTTTTTTAATTTTGTCGCCGAATCCCAAACGTATTTAAACCACCTGAGTTGCTCTTCTCTATGACTATGCAAATGAACTTCAGTGATGGCTATTGGCTGCCGGTAACGCTCCCAGGCTTCTTTTACTAAAATTTCAATACCGGTTTCCTCTTCCATCTCCACACGAACAGCTTCAACGTCGGCATACTTATGGCGTTCATTTCCACCATGTGTATGTTGTGGGTATAAGTACAGTCGTTCATCCAAAAATCTTTCAGAGGTGAGATAATAATTGAAACCAAAAACCTCCGGAACGCAGGGATTGTTAATAAAAAAAACCAGTTCATTTACATTAATACCAAGGTCAAGAAAATGTTTCCAAAGTTTGTGTTCTTTAGTAAAGCGTCCGCATAGAATATCAAACGTTAACCAACGCCTTTCATTCTCATAGTCTGCCTGGTATTTCAGTGTGTCCGTGCTATAGGTTTTTCCTAAATCTTCGGTTTGTATTAACTGTGCAGAAGGGTTTATTTTCCTGATCTCCTGCATAGACAACACGGTGCCTTTAAGCTCATTTAGAAGCATTTGAACAAACGCCTTTGCAGACTTTTTGTGCGGATACCAAATGCCATACAAGCCGCTGAAACGAGCGGTGGTGAGAGGTTCATTCACAGGGGTATAATAATTGATCCACGGAAATTGTAATGCAACCTGTTTAGCATATGCTGCGAGTAAATAAGGAAATTCGGGATCCTGCAAATTTGTAAAAGCAGGGCCGCTTCCGTGGTGTACCAACCCGGCAATGATATCGATATTTTTATTTCTGAACTGCTGTAAATTTCCGGAAATCCAGCTCCAATCTATTATTGAGTCTTTGTGTGGCTGATGTTTTTCCCAAAGAACCGGATAGCGCATCTTTTGTATACCAAGTCCGGCCATCGCTTCTATATCCTGATCCCTGTTATAATGCCCGGCGAAATGGAGTTGGTCAAAAAAACTATTTCCAACCCTGTTAATTGTACATTCTATTCCACCCCAGATCTCAGGATTGTAATATTGTTGTTCCATTGATATGATTTTCAGGTTGTCCTTGCATAATTTTTTTGAAAGTTGTTAATGCCTGGGCCACCACCTGATCCATATTATAATATTTGTAGGTTGCCAACCGTCCTACAAACCATGTATTGGTCATTGATGCAGCTAAATGTTGATATTTTTTATAGAGGTCAGCATTTTCGGTACGCGGTACAGGATAATAAGGATCTCCTTCTGCTTTTGGAAACTCGTAAACAATAGCAGTTTTATGATGTTTCTGACCCGTTAAATATTTGAAGTCTGTAATTCTCGTATATAATTGTTCATTAGGATAATTCACGGTTCCTGTTGGTTGAAAAACTTCCTGGTCAATGGTTTCAAATTTAAATTCCAATGAACGGTAGGGGAGTTTCCCATAACAATAATTAAAGTATTCATCAACGGGGCCTGTAAATACAAGGTCCTGGTATGGAATGATATCAATGATCTCTTTATAATCCGTATTCAACATCACCTTTATGTTAGGATGCGATAACATGTTCCGGAACATTTGCGTATATCCATGTAATGGCATTGCCTGGTAAGTATCTGTAAAATACCTGTCATCGCGGTTGGTTCTTGTGGGTACCCGGGCTGTAACACTGGCATCCAGTTCTGATGGATCAAGATCCCACATCTTACGGGTATAACCGCGAAAAAACTTTTCATAAAGCTCACGACCCACTTTACTTACTACAACATCTTCCGAAGTTTTTACTCCTGCGACTTTCTCTGCTTTCGACTCAAAAAATTCTTCAACCTGAGCACTGTTTAGACTTAAACCATATAATTTATTTATGGTATTGAGATTTATAGGAATTGGAACCAGTTGCCCGTCAACCGATGCCAACACCTTGTGTTCATAAGGTCTCCATGGAGTAAATTGTCCCAGGTATTCAAAAACTTCTTTCGAGTTGGTATGAAAAATATGTGGCCCGTATTTATGAATTAAAATGCCATCGTTATTATAATAATCGTATGCATTACCAGCGATGTGGTCACGTTTATCTATGATCAAAACTTTTTTATTGGCTTGCGTAGCCAGTCGTTCAGCCAGTACACTACCGGCAAAACCGGCACCCACTATCAAATAATCAAACATATAGTTTCTCCTTTACGGTGGTTTTTGCAGATGATGATTGAATTAAGGTTTCCTCGATATTCCTGACCATTTGGCTCCAGGTTCTGTCCCAGGAATTGAAAGCAAGGAATTCGTCTACTTTCCTGAGCCATACTGACCTTCTTTTCTTTTTCAATTCCATTTCCGCAGCTTTAATAAATTCTTCTGCATTGTTAATAATATGAACCAGTTTGTTTTTGCCATAGGGTGACACAACATCTTTTATGGGGGTAGAGATAACCGGCTTACCTGCAGCCAGGTATTCAGGTGTTTTTGTTGGGCTAATGAATTTTGTTGATTCATTCATGGCAAACGGAATGGTAGCAATATCCCATCCTGCAATGTAGGCTGGTAACTCCTCGTATTTTTTTCCACCCAGGTAATGAATGTTGTGATATTTTGGTAGTGTTTCGGGATCAATCTTAACAACGGGCCCCAGTATGATGAAGTGCCAGCCAGGTTTTTGTTTCGCAACGCTATCTAGCAGCTCAATATCAAAACGTTCATCAACCACACCAAAAAATCCAAACCTCGGATGAGGTATATGAGCCTGGTCTTGAGGATCTGTTATTTGGGTACGTGCAACACCGAAATGATGTTTATCTATGCTGCTTGGAAATGGATAAATATTATGATGTGCATTTTTCTTTGATTCAAAAATGCTGTGGCCACCTGTAAATACAATATCTGCCTTTTTAAATAGTTCTTTTTCTTTTATAGTTAATTCAGCCGGGGCAAATTTAAAAGCTGAAAGTTCATCCATGCAATCATAAATAACCAGTTCAGGACTGAGGTGCTCCGTAAACGATAAAGCCATAGGTGTATAATACCAGCTGAAGAACCGGTTCACCTGCATAGTAGTCATTAGATCTGAAATGAAATTTTGCTGTCTTTCCAGGACCTGGTTTCCCGATAAACCATGTTTGAGATGTGGAGTAACTATAAAGAGATTCTGATTGTAGTTTTCGATATGCAATTTTTCGTCGCCATCGTGAAAGATTGGTTCTTCAATAAAAAAAACCCTTTGATGTTTTGAAAACCGGCTTAACAAATGATTGGGTCTCTGAAAAACAAAACCCCACCTTAGATGAGAGAAGCATAATAGATCAATATCTTGTAGAAAGGCACATGAAATGTCTTCAATGTTTTTTATCATGTTCCTATATATGCTATTTACATGCCAGCAATTTTTTGAATTTGTTGCGTGAGACAGATTTTGAGTCAAATGTTAAGTGTAGAAATTTGTACTCATGATTTATTTGGCCTATGTCAATGGCTTCAGGCTTTAAAATCATGAATGAGAGTATTTTCTATGGTTTCGATTTTTAAAAGCCTATTATATCATTTTATAATCAAAAAATTTGTTGTGCATTAATTAACAAAGGAGTTCAATTTTAATATTAAAATGTGTTCAAAAAATAAAACACAACAAATAAAAAAGCGCTGCAACCGCAACGCTTTTCATTTTTGTTCTCAAATTTCTCAGGCCACTTTTTTATGTTTTTCTTTATTTGCAGTTGTCATTTTTTTAATAAAGTCAACTTCTTCCTTTTTATAAGGTTCTCCGTTTTCACGGAAAATATCATGGAACCATAATTCAGGTTCGTTATCATATTTTTTTTGCCATGAATCCCACGGACAATGTGTTTGTGTTTTGCCGGCCACCAATCCCCAGTTATAGGCTCCAACATTATGTTCTTTAAATAAGGGCATAATTTCCTGGAACGTATTTCCGAATGGCCTGGCCATGTATTCGGTACAAAGCAGCGGACGTCCAAAGCGTTTTAGTTGCAGGATCCTTTCTTCTGTGCTTTTCCTGTTTTCATACCAGTGGAAACTGATAATGTCAGAATGGGTGAACATGTAATTATCCAGGGCACTCAACTTTGTATCGCAACTCCAGTCTTCTTTCCAGGGGGCCATTGTTATTGGTTGGACCGGATTGATCTTACGAACCCAGTTAATGGTCTTTTTTAGCAGGGCCATTGATAATTCTGCTTTGTGCTGGGCATAGTCATCATCTTTATAACTTGCTCCATTCATATTGTCAGGTTCGTTAAACAGGTCCCATATTAAAACCCTGTCATCATTTTTAAAATGCGTTACTATGCCTGTTACGTAACTGTGCAGGCTGTCATATTGATTTGGATCGTTTAAGACATCATACCCGGGCGATTGTACCCAACCTGAATTGTGTACATTGTGTTTTGGTACTGGTTGAGGGCCCAGTTTTGGAAAAGGATTCCATACAGCATCAAACAGAACCAACATCGTTCTAATGCCATGTTTGCCTGCAATGGCCAGGTAGTTGTCTATACGCATTAAAAATCCCTCCGGGTCTTGGTGCCACAACAAATGGTGAAGAAATACCCGGACAGTATTGAATCCAAGTGCTGCCGCCCATCCTAATTCCTGGTCGATCCGGTTAGGATCGAATGTTTCCTGCTGCCACATCTCAAGCTGGTTAATGGCATTATTTGGGATGTAATTACATCCCACCAGCCATCCATTTCTTTCTATCCATTCGTTTGCTTTTGCTTCAGGCCAGCGATGGGCCAATTCGGGGTCATGCTCTAAAAAAGGCACGGTAACTTTGGTGGCTAACATAAAAATTCAGGTATTAGATTTTATAGGGTTTTACGTGTATCTGGTTTATGACTCAAAATAAAAGTAAAGGATAAAAGATGCAAGTTTGAATTCGACAAAAATTGATTTTTGTCGGTGAAAGAAGGAAATAAATGGATGGAGGCCCCAGGGCCTTAATTTTACAGGGATTAGGCCACAGGTTTTAAAACAAATTTTTTAACTGATTCAAGAAAACAATAAGAGAAATGAATATAACATTATCGGGTTCGGTAAAACAAAAATTTCAACAGCGTTTCGGGAATGAAGCTTCGCTATTCAGATCGCCCGGGAGAGTGAATATTATTGGTGAGCATACCGACTATAACAATGGATTTGTATTACCTGCTGCAATTGATAAAGCTGTATACATAGGTATCAGTAAAAGACCTGATGACCTGATCTCATTATATTCAGAAGAATTTAATCAACAAATTGAAGTAAAAGTTGGTGAGGTACAGCCATCGGCTTTGGGGTGGCCTAATTATATACTTGGCGTAGTTGATCAACTTAATAAAAGAGGATACAAAACAGGAGGGTTCAACCTGAATATTGACGGTGATGTGCCGATCGGTTCCGGACTTTCATCGTCAGCTGCTGTTGAATGTGCAACAGCTTTTGCTCTTAACGAAATATTTGGATTGGGGATTACAAAATTGGACCTGGCTTTTATTGCTCAAAAAGCCGAGCACGAATTTGCAAAAGTGATGTGTGGCATCATGGACCAATTTGCATCCGTTTTTGGTAAAAAAGGACATGTTATAAAGCTGGATTGCCAGAGCCTGGAATATGAATATGTACCCTTGCATATGGAAGGATTTAAAATTGTTTTGCTCAATACCAACGTAAAACATTCCCTGTCCTCATCGGAATACAATACCCGCCGGCAACAATGTGAAGAAGGAGTGGCTTTGGTAAAAAAACACCACACGCAGGTAAATAGCCTGCGTGATGTAACTCTTGAAATGTTGAACCAGCATGTGAAACCATACGATGAATTGATTTACAGGAGGTGTAAATATGTTGTGGAAGAAAATCAAAGACTTTTAGCCGGTTGTGAAGATCTTAAGAATGGTCACCTTGAATCCTTAGGTAAAAAAATGTTTCAAACCCACGAGGGGTTAAGTAAGGAATACGAAGTTAGTTGCAGGGAGCTGGATTTTCTGGTTGATGCCGTTGTCGGCAACCCAAATGTGTTGGGCGCCAGAATGATGGGTGGTGGCTTTGGAGGCTGTACCATAAATATTGTCAGAGAAGAAGCTGTTGATGCCCTCATCGAGGAAATATCACAAGCTTACCAGAAAAATATGAACCTGGAACTTAGCGCTTACGTTGCAGAAACGGAAGATGGAACGTCGAGGATTACTGTTTAATTGAAAATTTGTAAATGGTTGAGGAAATAAACGTTTTGCCGGGTTTTAAAAAGGTTGTTGGGAATTGAGATTGATTGGGAGCATCCGGAAAATGTTGTGTTTCCAGGCAAAACGCAGTACGAAAATCATCTGGTACATGGCCTTTAATAATATTCTCGCCAGACATAAAATTGCCCGTATAAAACTGTACTCCCGGCTGATCTGTAAAGACATCCATTATAATTCCTGAGCGATCCGCTTCTACTCTTGCCGTAAATGTTATTTCATCTGTTTTTCTATTTATAACATAATTGTGATCATAACCATTTCCATATCGCAACTGGATGTGATCGTCATTGATGCGGCTGCCAATGGTTTCCGCCGTTCTGAAATCGAAGGGTGTTCTATCAACCGGTTCCAGAATACCTGTAGGTATAAGGGTTTTGTCTACCGGTGTAAAAAACCCGGCATTGATTTGTAAAAGGTGCTTAAGAATTGGGCCATTTCCCTGGCCGTTTAAATTAAAATAGGCATGATTAGTTAGATTTATGATTGTTTCAGCATCAGAGGTGGCCTTATATTCAATGATCACTTCGTTCTCATCTGATAAAGTAAACCGGGTTTTCACATGAAGTTTACCCGGATAATCTTCTTCGCCATCAGGTGAAATATAGGAGAGAGCAACACTATTTTCCTGTACATCATCAACATCCCAGATTTTAGTGTGGAAACCATTTGGGCCGCCATGCAAATGGTTGGGATCATTATTTACATTTAATTGATATTCCTTATCACCAATATGGAATTTTCCTTTGGCAATCCTGTTTGCAAAGCGTCCAATTGTTGCACCATGATAAACTTCAGTTGCCGTGAGGTAACCATCCAGTGAATCAAAACCAACCACAACATCTGTCATTTGGCCATCCTTATCTTTTACTAAAAGACTTACTATACGACTTCCATAATTGGTAATGTATAGTTCTGACTGCATTGTATTCTTTAGTTTAAAGAGGGAAACCTGCTTACCATCTATGATTCGTTCAAATTGTTTCTTACTGGCCATGTATGATGATTATTGGTTAAAACAACAAAAAATTCAACTAAAAACTTCAAAATCGCTATCGGACCAACAAAAAAGAAGCCATTATATTTTAACATTCATCTGGTATGGAAAGTCATGAGCGGTTGTTATATCTGCTTTAATGTTATCTACATTTGCCTTCAAATTTTTGGCGATTGAAGCACCTGAAAGCATTAAATAAGTATTTCTGGAAGTATAAGGTAAGGTTAGGCATTGGGATTTTTTTCATTGTCATCTCTAACTATTTTGGTGTACTGGCTCCGCAGATAACAGGGTTCATTATTGACTTTTCGCAGAGAACTTTACCTGGTTATCAACCAAAACAAAAAAAGGCTGAGTATGATATTGCTGTAAACAAATTTATTGATTACATGGAAGGGCTAACATTTTCGCCCATAAAGATCGTGTTATTGAGTGCGGCCCTCATTCTTGCCCTTGCTTTGTTACGTGGTTTTTTTATGTTTTTGATGCGGCAAACCATCATCGTAATGAGCCGCCACATTGAATATGATCAGAAGAATGAAATATTTGAGCATTATCAAAAGCTGGATGCGGGATTTTATAAAACACATAGTACAGGAGATCTAATGAGCCGCATGGCCGAAGATGTAAGCCGCGTACGTTTGTTCACTGGTCCGGCAGTAATGTATCTGATCAACCTGGTAACGTTAATATCGCTCAGCGTGTTTTTTATGTTCAAACGCCAGCCCGAACTTACTTTGTATGTACTGGCGCCTTTGCCCATTCTTGCTTTCATTATTTATTATGTAAATACCATCATCCATCGTAAAAGTGAAGCTTTGCAGGCCGCATTGGGCACCATCACCACAAATGCACAGCAGGCCTATTCCGGTATCAGGGTTATAAAATCATTTGTACAGGAAACCTCTATTTACAGGCAGTTTGAAGAGAATAGTGAAAAATACCGGCAGCAGGCTGTAAGTCTTGCAAAAGTGGAAGCGCTTTATTTTCCCTCCATGACCCTGTTGATTGGTTTAAGCACCTTGCTCACCATCATGATTGGTGGAATGTATTATATAAATGGAAACAGGGACATTGGCATTGATACTATTGTGGAATTTGTGATTTATATAAACATGCTCACTTTTCCTGTAAGTGCAATTGGATGGACGGCAAGTATGATCCAAAGAGCTGCAGCTTCACAAAAAAGATTAAATGAGTTTTTACAAACAGAACCGAAGGTTTTTAATAAACTAACGGGTAAAAAAACCGTTTTAACCGGTGAGGTTGAATTTAAAGATGTGAATTTTACGTATGCACATACAGGCATACATGCTATAAAGGATTTTAACCTTCGCATCCGTTCCGGTCAGCGTATAGCTGTTGTTGGGCGAACGGGTAGTGGCAAAACAACCCTGGCTCAATTGCTGATGCGGATGTTTGATGTAAATACAGGAAGGATAGTTTTAGACGGGATTGACATTAAGGAATTAGATGTGCTTTCACTACGTAAACAAATAAGTTATGTGCCGCAGGATGGCTTTTTGTTCAGCGATACCGTTGAAAACAACATTGCTTTTGGTGCATTGGGTAAAACAAGAGCGGCCGTACAGGAAGCAGCCAGGCTGGCAGTAGTGGATAAGGACATCGAAACTTTTGCCAAAGGATATGATACGGAAATAGGGGAAAGGGGAGTTACCTTAAGTGGTGGGCAAAAACAACGCATCTCTATAGCCCGTGCTTTAATGAAGGAAGCTCCTGTTTTAATAATGGATGATTGTCTAAGTGCCGTAGATGCCCGTACAGAAAAAGCTATAATTGAAAATTTGAAAAATTACCTGGAGGGCAAAACCTCCATACTAATTACCCACCGCATTTTTAGCCTGCTGAATTTTGATTCAATTATAGTACTGGATGAAGGTGCAATAGCCGAAAGAGGTACCCACGAAGAACTGTTGCAGCACAAGGGTTTATACTATAAAATGTACCAACGGCAGCTTAAAGAAGACCAGAAATGAGGTGGATCAGTTAATTTCCCTGTACATATTTATTAATTGAAACCCTGATTAGTGATCGTATAACCGCCATGGGTGAACTTTTTATCAAATTTGGCTGTTGAAAAAACATAATTATATTTGTGAGCATTAAACCAAAACCATTTATTTAAACTGTAAAATTTACAACTGTGGCGTACGACAACAATGAAAAGAAAATGGAAAGCATTTACAGCAAACGTATCCGTGCAGGAAAACGCCGGACTTACTTTTTTGATGTAAGGGCTACACGTGGTAATGATTATTATTTAACAATTACCGAAAGCCGTAAGCGTTTTAATGATAATGGTTACGACAGGCATAAAATCTTTCTTTACAAAGAAGACTTTAATAAATTTATTAAAGCATTGACAGAGGCGGTGGATCATGTAAAAACACAGTTAATGCCTGATTTTGATTTTGATGCCTATAACCACGATGAAGCAGAAATGGAAGGTGAGCATGATGAAGTTGCGGCAGAAGTAGAAGTGCCTTCAACTACTAACACATCTGTACCGCCAACTTCTTCTACTGAAGAAGTAGATAAATGGTAAAATCAGTTTAGTTTTATATAAAAGCCCTCGTTTGAGGGCTTTATTTTTTTATTGTATCACCAGGTTTAGAGAAGTTAGTTTTACGTTATTGTGGTAAAGCACCAGTTTATAATAGCCCGGTAAATAAGAACCCGTTGACAATTGTGTTTTCTCACCTGTAATCTTTTTTTCTTTTATCTTTTGTCCTATACCGTTATATAATACTACGTTATATCCCTCTTTATAGGATTGGTTAAGTTGAATTGTAACATATTCAAGAGCCGGATTTGGATAGGCTGTCATTACAACCTGGTCCTGTCTTTTCAGGTTAATGATTTCTGAATAGTTTTTGCTTCCATCTGAGTTAATAATAACCAGCCTGTAAAATGTTTGGGAATAAGGAGTAAAATCTTTCCAGTTACCCTTTAGAATTGTATTGGGTTCGTTTAATTCAAAAGCAGTTTCAAATGAAGTGCCGTTATTACTTTTTTGAACCAGCATTTTAATAACATTTTCTACTTCGGCTGTTTCCCAGTTTACCTCGTTATATGGTGACAGCACCAGGCCGGAAAATTGCGTGATTTTCAAGGGAAGTAAACTACCCCCAAAATTTAGATTGAAACTAGCTTTTGTATTTTCAATTCCTTCTGCTAATAACAGGTAGTCTGTATTGGCTGTAATTCCCGCAATAGGAGAAACTGTTCCATTTCCTGTAATAGTCACGCAAGCTACAGGTGCCGGGTAAGCTCCGGCTGTTGGACAAGAACTTACCTGGTACAAAACCAAGCGTATACCTGTTACCGGTATGCCGGAATATACCTGGGTACACGAAGTTAAAGCCGCTGGTGTGGTTGTATAATCAGATACAGTTAACAATAATGAGCCAGTTGCACTGGTTTTAAAAGCATAATAGGCATTGTTGGTTAGGCTGGCTCCGGCACCGTCACAGCGGATCTGGGTATAAGCCGGATCAACAAACCTGTTACTGGTGGCATGCGCCAGATCAAAATTTATCGTTGTATTTTGTGCTATAGCTGTTGATGGGAATGTTGAAGGACATTCATCTTTTGTTTCGGAAATAACTGCCAAAGGCATCATTTCTGATGTATAAAGACAACTTCCGTAAGTATTCCCCTGGGGGTTTAAAAGATAATTTGCTGCGGCTTTGGCCGAATAATCCGGTGTTACCCGTTTCGTACTGTTCACAACTCCATAGTGCATTAATTTGCCCGGGTTTAGTCTTCCAACAGTGGTACCCTGGTAAGAATCGTTTATGTGACCCAGGTTCAGTGAATGACCCAGTTCATGCAATAATACAGTTTCAAGATCCTGTTGTGTATAATCAGATGCGTTTGGCGGACAAGGCCCCGTAGTAAACGATGTGGTACCACTGGAATAGCCTGGATTACGAACTACAATGTCAAACCCGGTTTTCTGCGCAAAACTATTCGCATAATCCGGCCCGCACATGCTGTTATAAGAATAACATACGGCCAGCGTGCCTGCAGGTAATGGACCGACTCCTGTATTAGCATTATCAAACATAATGACATTAATATCATCATCTGCTATTAACTGTAAATTAGTGCTGCCAGCTTCGGTAATATTATAACCTGAAATTTCTTTCCATGTAGCCAGGGCTCTTTGAAATGTTTCTTTAGCCGAACTGGAATTAAAATCAACACCACTCCCGGCTGCGTTGTCGCTATATACAATATCATATCCACCGCTACCATTTGCATCCATCAGGTTGGATTCTTTAATATAGGTAACGCCTGCATTAAAACTGGCTGTTATAACGCTATATAAAACCTCTAGTTCTGACGAGGATGCACCAAGCGTTCCGGCTGCATCACGTACATAAATCAATCCCGTGCCAGCTCTTGACGGTACTCTTACACGGATTTCAGTATCTGTCCATGAAATAATTTGGGGATTGTTATAGGCGATTCCATAGGAATTATTACCTGTTCCATCATTGGCATCATCAAAAAAAACAGTTGCCGCACCTGAAGGCGTACCAAATCCTGAACCATTTATTGTGAGCACGTTGGTGGCAGCATCTAACAAAGCGCCTGCGTTAACCACGGCCGGTGAAAAAGAAGTGATACCCACAGCCAAAGTATTATTTTCCCGTTGACTGATCTTATTGGCTGACAAAAATGGTTTTATGATTTTATACTGCCTTCCCGTTTTTTTCACCAACTCATTGTACAATGTTGTGCTGATTTCAACTGGCTGTGACAAGGGTGCACTGGCTGTTTGGTTTTGCAGGTCATATTGTAAAAATCCCTGTACGCTGCTATAAACATCATATACAGGTCTTTTTGATTTCGGGGAACGTAACCTTAAAGAGTTGGGAATGCAAAAGAACAGTCCTACCTGTTCTTTTTCCAAAGAGAGCAGGTCACTTGCTTCAATATGTGAATTGCCTACACTCCCCCCAACAGTAATTACTTCAATAATGGAGTCCGTTATATCGCCTTTAAAGATTTTTGAAACTTCAACGGAGTTGCTGGTGAAGATCATTGTCCTGGCAGCATTCCAGAAACTTACCTGGGAAACAATTTTACCCTCAACTATCAGGGAAGATGAACGCACTTTTTCGTCGAAGCCTATTTTATAGAGGCTTTGCGCAGTCAGGTGTTGGACAAAAAATAGCAAGCCTGAAAGGAAGGCTATAATGGTTTTCATGGGAGATACTGGTTTTCTTAGGTACTAATTCTTTCGAAAAATACTTATTTTCTCAATTCCTTGTATCTGTTTATAAGGTTATTTGTTGAAGAATCATGGGACTTTATCCTGTCGTCACTTGTCAGTTCAGGTAATATTTTGTTCGCTAACTGTTTACCCAATTCAACACCCCATTGGTCAAAACTGAAAATATTCCATATCACACCCTGCACAAAGATCTTATGTTCGTAAAAGGCAATTAGCTGACCCAAAGTTGTAGGAGTAAGTTTTTTTATGAGTATAGAGTTAGTTGGCTTGTTGCCACTGAATATCTTAAAAGGAGTGAGTTTTGCGATTTGTTCAGGGTCGACACCGGCTTTCAGAAATTCCTGTTCCACTTCTTCTTCAGTTTTACCATTCATAAGCGCTTCTGTCTGGGCAAAGAAGTTGGAAAGTAGTTTTTGGTGATGATCACCAATTGGGTTGTGTGATTGTGCCGTAGCTATAAAATCGCAGGGAATTAAATGTGTGCCCTGGTGTATCAACTGGTAAAATGCATGCTGGCCATTGGTGCCCGGCTCGCCCCATATGACCGGACCTGTGGTATAGGAAACTGGTTCGCCATTTCTATCTATGCTTTTGCCATTGCTTTCCATATTACCTTGCTGGAAATAGGCTGCAAACCGGTGCATGTATTGATCATAAGGTAAAATGGCTTCCGTCTGCGCTCCAAAGAAATTGGTATACCACAAACCGATCAGTGCCATCCAAACAGGAATGTTCTTATCCAAACCGGAATTATTAAAATGTTCATCAACCGTGTAGGCGCCTTTTAACAGTTGTTCAAAGTTTTCATATCCTACTGTGAGTGCAATAGAAAGGCCGATAGCGCTCCATAAAGAATAACGGCCACCTACCCAATCCCAGAACTCGAACATATTTTGTTTATCAATCCCAAACTTCACTACATCTTTTTCGTTGGTGGAAAGAGCAACAAAATGTTTAGCAATATGCGCTTCGTCACCTGCTGTTTCCAAAAACCAATTACGGGCGGTATGGGCATTGGTCATTGTTTCCTGCGTGGTAAAGGTCTTTGATGCCACCAGGAAAAGGGTTTCCTCTGCATTTATCTTTTTAAGGGTTTCAGCAATATGGGTAGCGTCTACATTTGAAACAAAATAGGGTTGAATGTCTTCTTTCCAATATGGTTTTAAAGCCTCGGTCACCATTAAAGGTCCAAGATCGCTGCCCCCTATACCAATATTTACTATGTATTTAATTTTTTTACCGGTATAACCTCTCCATTCACCCGAATGAACCTTGTTGCAAAAGGTTTTCATTTGTTGTTGTACCTTCTGCACATCATCCATGATATTTTTTCCCGCACTATATACCGGTTTCCCGGAGAAATTGCGGAGTGCAACATGAAGCACAGACCTTTTTTCTGTTTGGTTGATAAAATCACCTTCAAACATGGAGGTTATGGCATTTTTCACTTTGCATTCTTCGGCTAATTGCAATAGCAATCTTATAGTTTCATCAGTTATTATGTTTTTCGAAAAATCAAATACAACATCTTCTAACTCAAACGAAAATTTCTGAAATCGATCAGTATCCTCTGCAAACAGTTGTTTAAGGTGTTTTGCTTTTATTTGTTTTGCATGGTCCTGTAACAGCTTCCATGCTTTTGTTGATGTAGGATTGATCTTTGGAAACATATTGTTTGTTTAAACTGAATGACTGGAAGTTTATAATGCTTTGATTGTTTGAATGGTTTTGTCAACCATTTCCCGGGTAATATCCAGGTGGGTAACCAATCGAACCTGGGCAGGAGAGATGGCATAACCAAGTATATCGCTTTCTTTTAGTTTACTAACAAAAGATTGAGAGGACCAGGGTTGTGTCAACGAAAAAATAATGATATTGGTCTCAACGGGTAATATTTCTGACACAAATGATTTTTCGGAAAGTGCCCTGGCTATCTCATTTGCATGAATATGATCTTGCTTTAATGATTCAATATTGTTATTTAATGCAAAAATTCCAGCAGCTCCTAAATAACCCGCCTGGCGCATGCCACCACCAAAAGCTTTCCTTATACGACGGGCTTTTTTTATTAAGTCTTTTGTTCCTATCAAAACACTTCCGACAGGGCAACCCAGGCTCTTACTTAAACAGATGGATATGCTGTGAAATAATTGCCCATACTCTTTTGCCGATTGGTTTTTGGCTACCAACGCATTAAAAAGACGGGCTCCATCAAGATGCAGTTTTAAATTATATTCATTGCAAACAGAACGGATCTTACTGATCTCTTCTATTTCATAACAACTCCCGCCGCCCCGGTTAGATGTATTTTCAAGACTAACCAGGCTTGTATGTGCTTTATGAACGTCATCTGCATTTATGTTCTCCAGCACCTGTTGTGCGGTGATTCGTCCTCTATCCCCGGAAATTAATTTTACAGAAGCTCCGGAATTAAAAGCTATGCCCCCACCTTCATATTGATAGATATGAGAAGTAACATCACAAATAACCTCATCACCGGGTTGCGTATGACATTTAATGGCGATCTGGTTGGTCATGGTTCCGGATGGACAATATAATGCAGCCTCCATGCCAAACAGTTCTGCTGCCATTTGCTCCAGCTGATTGATGGAAGGGTCTTCTCCAAATACATCATCGCCTACCCTGGCCTGGAACATGGCTTCAAGCATTTGTTTGGAAGGCCTGGTTACGGTATCTGAACGGAAATCGACTATCATCAACTTTTTTTTGCAATATAAACCAGAACGATTGTTTAAATAAAAATGAGTGAGAACGGCACCTTGTTATTCAACTAAAAGTTCCTGCAATTCATAAAAGAAAATATGCAATTGGCTAGGGTTGCATTAGTCCATGCTTTGGTTGAGGCTAGCTTTGGTAGAAATTGCATTGTCGCGACCACT
>DASTMJ010000049.1:0-6384 GCA_035714205.1 Flavisolibacter sp.
CGCTGGCCCATGGCAACAACACATGGTCTTTAACCTGGGTAAATGGCTTGAAGCTTTGTTCTTCCCAGTTGGTCCATGAATGATGAAAATACAGTGCAGCTCCATGATCAATAAGCCATAATTCTTTATTCCACATCAGCATATTGGTGTTGCGTACCGTTCTGTCAACATTCGTTAACAGGCAATCGAGCCAAACAATTTGGGAGGCTGTGGCGGAATCAATCTTTGTTACTGAAGGATCAAATGTTATGGCGCCTGAAAAAAAATGCAAAGCAATATTTAATCCTTCGCTAAACTTAAGGAGGTCCTGGATCTCCTCATCGGGTTCTGTACGGCCAAAAGCGGGATCAACAACGGCAAAAACAATTTCCGGTACCCTAAGACCTAATGCTCTCGCCAGCTCACCACCAATCAATTCTGCTATCAATGCCTTAACTCCCTGACCTGCACCCCTGAACTTCAATACATATAAAAACCCATCATCGGCCTCCACAATAGCAGGCAGCGAGCCACCTTCACGAAGTGGTGTAACATAGCGGGTAATATCAACGGTCCTGATGTGGCTCATAAAGTGTGGAAATTAGCCCGTTTTTTTGAGAAAAGAACAGCGGTTAAAACACGCTTTATATTTCGGGTATGTTTTAGTACAGAAGTATGAAAAATGAAAACTAGTGCAGGGAAGGATTCCGGCAACACCAATAAGCCCATTCATAAAAAGATTGCAAAAGGGATTTTGAACGTACTTTAAACCAGGGTACAAACAGGCTTCACATCCCAGCAAAAAACAGTCTGCCAGGGAGCCAACGGGTGTTCGAAATAAAACGGTTAGTCGCAGTTATTTTTCAAGCATATGGTTGTAAAAATGTTTGGAAACATTTGCCATGGCCTGGATCACTTTTTTTTCGTCGGCAGGTTGAAACTGTGAGAGTAATACCAGCACATATTTTTTCCCATCTGGAAGGAATACTATGCCGGAATCGTGTTGTATGCCTGTAATGGAGCCGGTTTTGTGCGCCACTTTAACGGTACCCGGTAAGTGTGCGGGAATTATTTCATTGAACTTCTGATCAAGCAAAATGTTGATCATTGCCCTGCAGGCCGCGGCACTTACCAATTGTTCGTTAGCTATTTGTTCAAAGATCAAAAGCAGGTCAAGTGCAGTGGTGGTGTTGTTCATACCTTTTTGATAAGCTTTATTATCTTCCACGCCACGTAACACTTTCATATGGGTGGCTCCCAGTTGATGCAGGGTGTTCATAACATTTGCAGGCTGCACTAATTCTATTAAAATATTGGTGGCCAGGTTGGAACTTTGAATGATCATGTCGTATGCCAGCGAAGCAATTGTTTTTTTAGCACCTACCTGTGTATATAATTCCTTTTCGCTGTCATCTTCTTCGGTAAGACTATAGCTGCTTCCATCAACAATGCTTTTGAAGGAATTTTTGATAACGATGGAATCATCCATTGAAAAATTTCCCTGCGCTGACTGTTTAAAAAGTTCTACAAGAACCGGCGTTTTCATGGTGCTGGCAGCATGAAAATTTTCATTTTCATTGATGAATAAGATTTCTCCTGTTTGAAGATCTTTAAACGCAACACCAAAGCGGGTATTTGCAATGTCAAGTTCTTTCTGAATAACCTTTTTAAGTTCGTCCATATTTTTTTGTATAGGTTCAGGCTGACTGAATAAAAAGAATATACTGTGAATAAATATCAATTTTAGCATGGGTAAAACTGCTTTTAATAAAGTTAGCACCTGGCAGTTGGTTGCATTAATTAATTTGCAAGGGAAGTGATAAAATAGTATAATGTTTTGCTCGTCATTTATGGGCAACTGTTGTTTGGACAATCAAGAGCAGAACCGGATAAAGTGAATGAAATTTACTGATGATGGTTATATTGGGATTATTTGATAGTAGATTAAAATAATGGGTACACACCGCCCAATATGTATCCTGTTAAAAGGAAATGTAAACCTTACAATAAAAAGAATAAAAGCGTATCTTCACCGGCACATTCAGGCAATGCATTCAGGTAAAAGTAATTAATCTGATTTTTTACTCCCTCTTTTTAGTTCCCTTCACTTAAGTGCTTCGCTTTACAAACAAAAATTTCTATGGAAAGATTCAACAATGAGATTCAGGTAGGTACCGATACCAGGCGCTTTGAGTTTACAAAGATCAATAACATTGATGCGGTAAAGTTTTTTATTACCACAACAGATGATCAAAACAAGCCTATTTCTTTTAGCATGAAAAAGAACAAGGAAGGCGATTGGGCCCTTACTCCGGGATCTTTGCGCTGGTTATATGATATCAGGGCCGAACTTGCAGATGCCATACTTGAATCCGAACCCGCTTAACTCATCTTCACAATTATTTTTCCTATGGCTGATTTCAAAAAAAACATCGCTAACGCAGAATTCAATTTTAACCAGGTGAAGGAAGGCAACGACCTTATTTTCCTGGTAACAGTAGATAACCAAAGTTTTAGAATGACCACCGATGAAGATGGTTATTGGGGCATCTGGCAACAGGTTCCACGTTGGATCAAAGCCCTGGAAGGGGACCTTGCCAACGCCATAGAAGAACAATAAACAGTTCAGGTTCTCTGTACGTTCTGTCCCGGAAATGGTTTATGGGAACTTCTTTTTGGATAAAACCCATTGGCCTGTTCAACTTCATATTTACTTAATCCGCATTGGGGTGTTTACAGACCTTCCAGTAATCAATGATCATTTTCGTTATTTGTCTCAATTGATCGATACGCACCGGCTTTTCAAAATATCCCTGTGCCATAAGCAGATACGCTTCTTCAACAGATTCTTTTTTTGATGACGTAGACAGGTAAATAAAGGGGATACTTTTTTTTCTCAGGTAATCGTTTTCATTGATCTTTTTTTTCATTTCAAGACCATTCAACATTGGTAAATTAACATCAGACAAAATCATCAATGGCTTGTCTGTCGTTTCCATCAAATAATGCATTGCGTCTGCTGCATTTGAAAAAAACTTTAGTTCATTTTCTACTTCCAGTTCCCTGCAAACATCACTTAACAATTCCTGATCATCCTGGTCATCTTCAATAATAATTATAGGTCCTTTTCTTGACGACATACATCGGTTTTAAAAATTGTAAGAAAGATTATGCCATATCATTTACAGGATGTCGAGAGGTCTGTACACCTGAAGCCGGTTCCATCGGCACGGTTTGTGGATACCCCATCTATGCTAACAATATTGTGTAATTAAAATTTTGATGTTATGGCAGAGATTCATGTTCAACCAAAGAAACAATCGTCTTCTTCGATTTGGCTTTGGGTGGTATTGGCATTGGTAGCGGCAGCGGTCATCTATTTTTTAACAAGGGATAACGACCGTAATGATGAAGGCGTTATAGAAAACACTACTTCGTATATACAGCCTGCTGAAGGTTCTGACATTTACGTGTGGGCAGCCTAGTGGGTTCTGATGCTTAATAAATCTGTTTAAATAACAGGGGGTAGTATCTCTTTATAAAAATTAATTGTTAACCGAAAGCATAGCTTTCATAAAAACAATAAGTATGGATAATATGAAACACAGGCGTCTCCAGGAATTGGACCGCAGTGATTTTGAAATAGTAGACAAACAACCTGACATAAGAGGTTGGGATGTGAAAAATACGGCTGGCAAGGTAATAGGCGAAGTGGAAGAACTCATTATAGATGCAAAACAAAAGAAAGTTCGGTATATGGTTGTAGACCTTGATGATAATGAACTGGATCTTGACGATGATCGTAAAGTTCTGCTTCCCATTGGGCTTGCAGAATTAGATGAAAAAGAGGACGATGTGATCGTTCCATCTGTGGATCTACAACAGTTAAGATCATTACCTGCATATGATAAAGATCACCTTGATGATAAAGTGGAGCGGCAAATATGCAGTGTGCTGGGCCGGCAGGGGTCTACTTCAAACCTTGATATAGGTTCTGATGCCGAATTTTATAAACACGACTATTTTAATGATGACAACCTGTATAGGCACAGGTCTCAAAACAGCATTCAAAAAGAGTCGGACTATGAAAAAGGATTACGTCTTTGGGAACGCAGAAGCCAGGGAGGTATCTTGTCCGATAGCTATTCAGGTAGCGGGGCAACCGGTACAGGCAACAGAAGTGGAAGAGATAGTAGTTATTCAGGCAGGGAAATAGATGAGGAGGCAAGAATGGAAATGGTACGCAACCGCCGGAACAATTACCAGCAACGTAGAGGAAGAAGCCTGGATGATAACAGGCATTACAGGAGTGATGAGCAGTCTCAAAGAAGGGACAATAGTATTGAAGGACGAATCAGGAATGAAGGATTACGGGATCCCGATACATATTAATTTAAAAGCGGCAGGTTACTGCCGCTTTTTATTTTACTGTTGATCTTCTCTTGTAACTTTTGTGGTATCGTCATGCTGGCTCCGATCCACTTCGTTTCTTTCAAAATTTTTGGGTATTGATGAGGAAGATGTTTCTTCTATTTCTTCCGGGTTAAAAGTATTAACAGCAGCCATACCCTCTGCAGGAGCTTTATCATTGGTACCTGCAGGATTGTATTGTTTCTCTTTCATGTTTTTTTATTAAAGACCTAAAAAGCCATGCCAGACGTGTTCGTTTCATTGCGCTTCCGGCACAGGTTTTAAACCTATAACTCCATGCAATTTGAACCGGGAAATCAATTCTGTTAAGAATATTCGGCCAGCCATTTGATCTTTTGCAACATTACCTGGCAGTTGTCTGAAAGTATATCGTACAACTTTTCAGAATACAACAAAACATCCTGGGATAGAATGAGGCGTATGCCGCCATCTTCCGGTACCAGTTCATACCGGCATTGAACAGGACAATCAGAAAACTGAGGCAACTCAAAAAGAGTGAATTCCAGTGAAATACCGGGTTGTACTTCCTGCACTAGTCCCCGGTTCAACAATGAACCATTGCCATTTGTTGTTTCCAGCAGAATCGGGCTTCCTTTTATCCAATCGGATTGTAGTTCCTCGTAAAACATATATTGCTGGGCATACTCAGATGAGGTAAGTATCTTCCAGACCTTGGAAGGGAGGGCATGAATAATGATCTCATGCCGGATTAGTTTCTTATGCATGTTGGGTTGGTTAGACCGTAAAACGAAGAAGTTCGTTTTTAATTCTTAAGGAACTGTGAAAATCTTAAAGTTGTTAATAACCCGCTCCCTACTTAATCATCGTCATTATCTTGCCGGTCCTCTTTTTTAAAGAGTGAGAAATCATTTTTCCCAAATTTATAAGTAAAATTGATGCGGAAACTTCTCACATTTCTGCGACTATAACCTTCCTGATAAAAATTTTCCGTATCGTAAATATTCCCATAACGATGGGTATTGAAGAGATCGTTTATACTGAACGTGATGGTGGCTTTTTTTTCATTTAGAAATTCTTTGCGTAATGCAAAGTCCACCCGGTATTGTGGAACATTCCGGCCTTGGGCAGTTACTTCTTCTGATTCATACTCGCCCATCAGCTGGAATGCAAAATCGTTCATGAATTTAGATCTTTCACTAACCACCTTATAATTTGCAGTCAATTTTCCTTCCCAATTAAATCCCTCATTACTCAGGTTGAGGTTCCCAATATCGGCATTTACCTTACGGTACTGCAGGTTAAAGTTGGGTGTAAAATCAAAATTGTCACCTATTGTATGTTGCAGGGTAAATTCAGCTCCCAGCCTGTTGGTGCTACGGGCATTTATAAAAGTGTTCAGGATCGCATTTGGGTCTATGGCAGCATTATTTAATTGCTGGTATTGGGTGGTACTAACGGTATCACTGTAACGTGTAATATCCCGAAGGTTGTTCCGGTAATAGATCACTGCTAAAAAGCTCCCTCCATCGTATTTCTGATTGTAGTTGAATTCAAACGAATTGGTGAATTCGGGTTGCAGTAAGGGGTTGCCCTGGCGAAGATTTACCGGGTCATTGATATCAATAAACGGATTGAGCTGCCAGAAATTGGGCCTGCGGATACGCCTTGTATAATTCACTTGCAATTCAATATTATCACTTGCCTGTTTGGTGATAAATAAGCTTGGAAACAAGGCATCAAAAAAACGTTTCCCACTGTTAGGATATTCATAGCCAAACTTCCGGGCACTGTCAATAAGCTCACCCTCAAACCTGGAATGTTCAGCCCTTAAACCTGCCTGGTACGACCAGGTGTTTATTTTATTGGAATACGTAAAGTAAAGTGCATTGATCTTTTCAGTATAAGCATAGTTGTTACTTAGGGGGAGCAATATTTCTGTTCCGTTATTTACTGAAAAAGAGGAGAAGTAACTTTTCTGTTTATTGATAAACGTTCTGAAGCCTGTTTCTAGTT
>DASTMJ010000050.1:0-12116 GCA_035714205.1 Flavisolibacter sp.
TTGTCCTCACAAGAAATCATCACATCTTATCGTCATCAAAACTGCCATCACCTTTTCATCACCAACGATCCATACTGTACCGCCATTGCCTTGTCCTCACAAGCGTTTCAACATCTTACCCGCCATCGCCAGCTACCACAAGCTATCATATACTCCCTCCATCACCTGCCTTTTCGTTGCCACCGTTTGTACTCAACTATCCATACTATCATAACTTCCCGCCACCGCTTGTGTCCCCACAAGCGGTTCAACATCTTACCCGCCATCGCCTGCTACCACAAGCTATCATATACTCCCTTCATCAAATACCTTTTCGTTGCCACCGTTTGTACTCAACTAGCCAGACTATCATAACTTATCAGTAAGTTTAGTGCTCAAAAAATGAACCCCTGATGAGATTACTGCTTACTGCACTTTCACTTACTATTTGTACCTGCTTATGGGCACAGAAAATTTCGCTGGACAACTTCAAAAACTGGAAAACCCGCAACATTGGTCCCGCTGGCATGAGCGGACGTATTACTGCCATAGATGTGGTAGTGAACAATCCCGATGTATGGTATATTGGAGCCGCCTCCGGCGGCGTCTGGAAAACTACCAACTCCGGTGCTAACTGGACTCCCGTTTTTGATGAACAGCCCACGCTGAACATTGGCGCTATCGCTATCCAGCAAAGCAATCCCTCCGTGGTATGGGTGGGTACCGGCGAAGGAAATCCCCGCAACTCACTCAACATCGGCGAAGGCATCTACCGTACGCTGGACGGTGGCAAAACCTGGAAAAGAATGGGTTTGGAGAAAACAAGAAACATTCACCGCATCATCATCCATCCCAATGATCCCAATACCATTTACGTGGCAGCCATTGGTAATCCCTATGCTGATCATACCGAACGCGGTGTTTTTAAAACAACCGACGGTGGTGAAACATGGAACCGCATTCTATATACAAACGAAAGCAGCGGTGCCGCCGAAATGGTAATGGATCCTTCCAATTCAAATAAAATCATCGCTGCCATGTGGGAACATCGCCGTACACCCTTTTCTTTTAAAAGTGGTGGAGCCGGCAGTGGTTTATACATAACCGTCGACGGCGGAAAGAACTGGAAAAAGCTGGGCAAGGAAGACGGCCTGCCCGATGGTGAGCTCGGAAGAATAGGGATGGCTTTTGCCCGCAGTATGCCCTCAAGAGTTTATGCCAAGGTAGAAGCTAAAAAAAATGGTTTGTACCAAAGCGATGATGGTGGTTTTAAATGGACGCTGATCAACAGCAAACCGGAAGAAGTAACCGACAGGCCTTTTTATTACCAGGAGATCTATGTAGATCCACTTAACGAGAACCGCATCTACGACATTCATTCCATTATTACTTATAGCGAAGACGGCGGTCGCAGTTTTAAAACCATGCTGCCCTATTCCGGTATTCACCCAGATCACCATGCCTGGTGGATACACCCAACAAACCCTGATTTTATTTTAGATGGGAACGACGGTGGTATTGGAATTTCAAGAGACAGGGGCAAAACCTGGGTATTTGATGAAAAAATTCCGGCCGGTCAATTCTACCATATTAACGTTGACAATGAAATTCCCTATAACGTAATGGGAGGCATGCAGGATAACGGGAGCTGGCACGGCCCTGCCTATAGCTGGACCAATGGTGGCATCCGCAACTATTACTGGAACAATGTAGGTGGTGGTGATGGTTTTGACGTGGTGCCTGACCCTGATGATGCATCATGGGTGTACAGTATGAGCCAGGGAGGCAGCGTAGGACGTATCAATTACAAAACCGGTGAACGTTGGTTCATCAGGCCTGTAACAGCCGACACATCACAGAAATACCGTTTCAACTGGAACGCCGCAATTGCTATAGATCCCATCGATCCTTCCATCGTTTATTACGGCAGCCAGTTTCTTCATAAAAGCACCAATAAAGGCGCCAGCTGGAACATCATTTCAGGAGATCTGACCACTAACAATAAACAACAACAAAACCAGGATGAATCGGGTGGTTTAACACTTGATATCACCGGCGCCGAAAATTATAATACCATACTCACCATTGCTCCATCCTACAAAGAGCAGGGAGTAATATGGGTAGGAACAGATGACGGCAACATACAACTGACCCGCGATGGCGGAAAAACATGGACCAACTTTCGCGGAAAGATTAAAGGAATGCCGGAGGGTGCATGGATTCCGCAGGTAAGAGCAGGAAAACACAATGCAGGAGAAGCCTTTGTAGTGGCTAACAATTATCGTTTTGGCGATTTCAAACATTATATTTTCCGTACAACAGATTACGGCAAAACATGGACACGACTGGTAGATGAGAACAAGGTAAAAGGATATGCCTTAACTGTTTTACAGGATCCCGTTGAACCCAATCTTATTTTTGTAGGTACAGAACATGGCCTCTTTATCAGTCTCGACAATGGTGCTTCTTTCCAGCAATGGAAGAACGATTATCCTTCGGTTTCTACCTACGATCTGGCTATACAGGAACGTGAAGCAGATCTTGCCATCGGCACCTTTGGACGTGCTATCTGGATCCTGGATGATATCAGGCCGCTCCGCAAAATGGCTGCAAATAAAGGCGCCGCGTTTACCAATAAACTAACGGCTTTTGCCGCCCCCGATGCTTACCAGGCAAATTACAGGGCCGCCACCGGTTATGAATGGAGTACAATGGGTTTATATGACGGCGATAACCGCAGGAGAGGTGCTGCTATCAGTTATTATGTATTACCCTCAAAAGATACAGGCGCAAAATCAAAGACAGATAGTGTTTCAGTACGCATCTACAACGATAAAAATGAACTGGTCCGCAACCTGAAATGGAAAACCGATACCGGGTTTAATCGCCAGTGGTGGGGTATGGAAGAAAGAGGTGTTCGCAATCCCGGCTCACCCAAACCAAGACCCAACGCACCGGAACCTGGCGGATTACTGGTTTTTCCCGGAACCTATAAAATAGTGTTGCAATTAGGGAAGGATATGGATTCTACTACGGTTACAGTTAAGGATGATCCACGTATCAAAAAACCTGTTGAAGTAGTACGGGCACAAAGAAGCGCCATTGAAAGATTGCGCAAAAGCTCAGAAAAACTGACAGAAGCCACTGACAGGCTCTTTGAATGGGACGAGGTATTAGCCAAAATGCAGGCGCAGCTAAAAGGGTTGGAAGGAAAAGATGCAGACACCTTACGTAAACGCACAACCGCTTTGCAGGATTCCATAAAGACCATCCGTGAATGGATCAGCGGCAAACCTTCAGACCGCCAGGGTATAACAAGATCACCGCTGGTAACCGTTATGAACCGTATTCAAATGGCGCAGCAATATATAATGAGTAAAACCCTGGCACCGGGTGAGCAGGAAGAATCACTGCTGGCAAGTGCAGAAGCTTACATTGCCGGGGCTGTAAAAAAAGTAAACGAATTTTATAGCAGCCACTGGACCGGCTACCGTAAAATGGTGGAAAGTACAAGGGTACCCCTCTTTAAAGATTATCAACCTATACAATAAGGAAAGCCCCGCAAGGGGCTTTTTTTATTACCAGCGATAACTCTTTATGTTCAAGGCAGGTTGAATTAACAACTGAATCCATCTTATTTTTACGCCTCTTTAAACAACCCATTCAAAATGACAGGCACTACCATTCAATCCGTAGAGATCTATAAATTATTTATCCCGCTTAAAGAACCCTTTGTCATCTCACTGGGACCCATAAACGATGTTCAGAATATCATTGTCATTCTGCGTACCGCCGATGGCTGTGCCGGTTATGGCGAATGCAGCCCCTACATGTCAATCAATGGCGAAAGCATCGATACCTGTTTTATTGTAGCACAATATTTTGCCAAAGTGCTAAAGGGAGCTAATGCTCTTGATATTGCAGGATGTATGGACATCATGGATAAAACCATTTATGGAAACACCTCCATCAAAAGTGCGTTTGATATGGCCTTGCATGATATAGCGGCACAACATGCAGGTGTACCCGTTTACCGGTTTTTGGGTGGAAAGAAAAATAAGATCCTTGAAACCGATATGACGGTGAGCATTGGCGATGCCAATAAAATGAAAGCCGATGCCATCCGTTTTAAAGAACAGGGTTTTCCTGCCATTAAAGTAAAATTGGGTGAAACGCTTGAAAAAGATGTTGAACGTATAAAAGCCATACGTGAAGGCATTGGTTTGGAACACCCGCTGCGTATTGATGCCAACCAGGGTTGGGCTACCGCGGATAATGCCATTGCTGTGTTGCAGGCTCTTGCACCCTTTAACATTGAACATTGCGAAGAACCCATTGCCCGTTATCGTTTTATGGAACTTGCTAAAGTATCGGCAGCTTCACCCATACCCATTATGGCGGATGAAAGCTGTGGCGATGACCACGATGCAGAACGGCTGATCTCCTTGAAAGCCTGCCCCATGTTCAACATCAAACTGGGTAAATCTTCCGGTTTTTATAAAGGACTAAAAATTGCACAGGCCGGCCAAAAAGCGGGAATGGAAATGCAGGTTGGTGGATTTATGGAATCACGGTTAGGCATGACCGCATCAGCGCACCTTGCACTCAGCAACGACGCCATTCATCACTGCGATTTTGATACGCCGCTGATGTTTACGGAAGATCCCGTTATTGGCGGTATTCAATACCTCGACAAAGGTGTAATTGAATTACCCGATACTCCCGGTCTAGGAGCGGTAATTGACGAAGCTTATTTGAACAAGACCGAAAAAAAGATCATATAGCCAGGTCGTTCATTGGCAGGTAAGTAACAGTGCCAACAAATTCTCCTTTGTGATAGATCGTACTTTCTCCCAACCGGTTCATGACCTTGAAAGCTTTCCTTTCATTCCAGCTGGGTGGATGTCCAAGAAATTGAATGATCATTTGTTCAATGAGCTTCGCTTTTTGGATGGTCATTTCCAGTAAAACATTTGCATCTGACATAGCTTAATGGTTTTAAAAGGAATTCAGAGCAGTGCAGATCTTATTTTACATGGAGTACGAAAAAACGGTCCGTTAAGGTAGGGGTGATTCAGCAGAATAAATTTAGAGTAAATTGTTTATTCCATTTCAACTAATTTGTCACAATTGTATAAAATAAATGGTTGAGCTTTCTGATACCGGAACAATAGGATCAAAAACCATCATCATCATTGGTCAGCAATTGTTTCAGGTAGGCTCCATAACCACTTTTTAAAAGCGCATCGGCCTGTTGGGCCAGTTGTTGGTCGTTTATAAAACCCATCCGGTAGGCGATCTCTTCAATACAGCCAATTTTGGTTCCCTGTCTTTTTTCGATCACCCTTACAAATTCAGTGGCATCACTTAACGATTCAAACGTGCCCGTATCCAGCCAGGCCGTACCCCTGTCCAGTATTGACACTTTTAATAAGCCACGTCTTAAATATTCCTTGTTAACATCGGTTATCTCGTATTCGCCTCTGGGTGAAGGCTGCAAATTTTTCGAAATGGCTACAACCTCGTTGTCATAAAAATAAAGTCCGGGAACGGCATAGTTTGACTTGGGCTGCGCCGGTTTTTCTTCAATGGATAAAACCCTGCTGTTAGCATCAAATTCAACCACCCCATATCTTTCAGGGTCTGAAACTCTGTAGGCAAATACATAACCGCCATCAATATCATTCAGTGCCTGTAACTGCCGGCCCAAACCTGTTCCATAAAAAATATTATCGCCCAATACCAGCGCCACTTTATCGGTACCAATAAAATCTGCGCCTATTACAAATGCCTGCGCCAATCCATTCGGAACCGCCTGTACAGCGTATTCAAACCGGCAACCCACATTCGACCCGTCACCCAGCAGTCGCTTGAAAGATGTATGATCCTCCGGGGTTGTAATGATCAGGATCTCCCGTATGCCTGCCATCATTAAAATGGACAAGGGATAATAGATCATCGGCTTGTCATATATGGGCATCAGTTGCTTGGAAATAGCCTTGGTGATGGGATAAAGCCTTGTGCCGGAGCCACCGGCCAGTATGATTCCTTTCATGTAACTATGGTTTGTTCGGGCACCGGTTTATTCCGGAAGCGCTAAAGATAAAGGCTGTTTCCAATTCCCAAAAAAAGGATTTCTGTTACAACCCTATTTTATGCACATGCTATCTTAATGGTGCCTGCCATGGCCTCTCCATTTCTTTAGGCGGACACTTCAAAACAATTGCTTAAATACTTAACTGACCAACCTGCCTTTCTTGTATTCCCCATCCGACATTTCTTTTAAGCACTGTCGCAACAGGTCAAGTTTTGAAATAGAAGTTTGTGGTGATTGTTGTTTAAGCCACTGGTGGATCTTCTGGATGGCCTCAAAGGCGTTCAGGTGTGCAGTACCTTCTGTTTGAAGGTGGTGAATGATCTGGTTCATTGTGCTGGATATTGGTTATATGGGGTTTAAAATAAAACAAAGTTTCGGTTTACGCAAGAGAAAGAATGTTCAACTATACATTTTCAATTTGTTAGTTTGTTGCCAGCCTTGTTATATTAACGCTATATTTCTATCATTGTCCGATGGTTTACGCTTCTTCAACCCAGGATACGGGTTGGCAAAAAAGGACAAACGCAAACGAATAAACCATGAACTGGCTGCTGGCATACGAGATTGTTTATGTAATGGTTGTGATCCTGGTTTGCCTGCGTATCATATACGATACCCGCAGTAATATTAAAACACTCGCCTACCTGTTGCTGGTTATTTTTTTACCCTTTATTGGTATTGCCTTTTACTTTTCGTTTGGCATCAACTACCGCAAACATAAAATGTACAGCAAGAAACTTTATCGTAATTCTGTTCTTGCTGATAAACTAACGCAGGCCATTTTTGAAAGCTCCAAAGAAGCATTCGAAAACAGTAGCCCGGCAGTACAAAGTAATAAGGAGCTGGCTGTTTTGCTGCTGGCCGACAGCCACAGTGCCCTTACACCTGGCAACGCCGTAAAACTTCTGGTGAACGGGGAACAAAAATTTCCGGAAGTAATGCAGGCCCTGGAAAATGCCAGGGAACACATACACATTGAATATTACATTTTCGACGACGATGAAACCGGCAGGGACATTGAAGCTTTGTTGATCAAAAAAGCAAAGGAAGGTGTACAGGTGCGGTTCATTTATGATGATTTTGGCAGCCGCTCCATCCGCCGCCACATGGTGAAGCGGTTAAAGCAGGCAGGCATACAGGTTTTCCCCTTTTACAGGATCATTTTCCTGGCCCTGGCTAACCGTCTTAATTATCGCAATCACCGGAAAATAATAGTGGTGGACGGTATTACGGCTTTTGTGGGTGGTATCAACGTAAGCAACCGTTATGTAAATACAAAAAAGAGCCCAAAACAATTGTACTGGAGAGACACACACCTCCGCATTGATGGCCCGGGTGTGCAGTATCTTCAATATCTTTTTTTGTGCGACTGGAATTTTTGCGCCAATGACCAGGTTCAGCCGGATAAACATTTTTTTCCTCCAACACGCAGTGCACATCGCGGCGATAAGCTGGTCCAGATAGCGGCCAGCGGTCCCGACTCAGATACACCAACCATCCTGTTCTCATTATTACAGGCTATCAACCTGGCCACCAAAGAGATCCTCATCACCACTCCCTATTTTATTCCCGGGGATAGTATGCTGGATGCACTCATGATCGCATCGCTGGGAGGCGTGAAAATAAAATTACTGGTGCCGGGCATTTCTGATTCTGCTTTTGTAAATGCCGCTGCCCATTCTTATTACGATGACCTGCTGAAAGCCGGCGTGGAGATCTATTTATACCAGAAAGGTTTTATTCATGCAAAAACCCTGGTAACCGACAGGAAGATTGCTATTGTAGGAACAGCAAATATGGATGCCCGTAGTTTTGACCTGAACTTTGAAGTAAATGCCATTGTGTATGACGAAGAGGTGGCATCAGAGCTGGCCCTTGTTTTTGAAAACGACCTGCTGAATGCTGAAAAAATAAAGGCAGAAGAATGGTTGGATAGAAGTATTTACAGGCAGCTTTTGGAAAAATCAGCCAGGCTCGTTTCACCACTTTTATGATCAGCCGGCAACCGGAATAGTCTTAAATTGATACAATGGAAACGAAAAAGGTCCACCTGGTGTTGGGCAGTGGTGGTGCAAGGGGCCTTGCGCATATTGGAGTCATCGAAACCCTGGAAGAAGCAGGTTACGAGATGATCAGTATTGCTGGTTCATCAATGGGGGCAGTTGTAGGTGGCATTTATGCAGCAGGCTACCTGCAGGCATATAAAGAGTGGATGTTACAGGTAACAAGGAAAAAACTGTTCGACATTCTTGATTTTACACTGACCCGCCAGGGTTTTTTGAAAGGTGAAAGGATCTTCAGCATCCTGAAGGATGTAACAGGCGACCAGCAGATCGAAAACATGAACATTCCTTTTACAGCCGTTGCCACAAACATGATGCGCAACGAAGAAGTACATTACACATCCGGCGACCTGTATAAAGCACTAAGAGCATCCATTGCCATTCCCGGCATCTTTACCCCGGTAATGGAGAACGGCCAGCTACTGGTAGATGGCGGTGTATTAAATCCCCTCCCCTTAAACCTGGTTCGCAAAAAAGAAAACGAAATAATAGTGGCCGTTAACCTCAATGGAAGCTCCAACCGGCCCATCCCCGGGCTGAACCCGCCGGTAGAAAAAGAAGCCGTTTCGGCACTTATGAAATGGCTGGCTCCACTCATGCAGCCGGGAAAGGACAAACAAAAAGACCTCTTACCCGTTTCCACCTACTCTTTAAAAGAACTCTTGCTTTCTACTTATAGGCTTACACAGGACCGGCTGACCGAAATGATCCTGAAAACCTATCCACCCGATTTGCTGGTACAAATTCCGCGCAGTTCCTGCTCCACCTTTGAATTTTATAAAGCAAAAAGCCAGGTCGAGCTGGGCAGGGAAACCTGCGCCAGGGTGCTGGCTCAACAAAGATCAGGATAGACCATGAACAGCACTTTTTTTAATCCGGTTTGTTTTGCAGAGGGAACGATACACCCTGCTTAAATGGTCGCCATACATAAACTTATAGACGACCAGGGAGAAAAAGATCACAGATTTAACGACAATTGTCGTAAATATTTCGACATTTTTCATAAATTGGGTTAAATTGGTAGCATGAAGGGACAGATACATCAACGGGCAATACGTAAATCAGGTGCTAAAAGGATGACAACAACCAGCCGTTCGAAATCGGTTGGTGAAAAAACTTCTCAAAAAAGAGCGTTGACGAAAGGCCGGAATAACCTGACTAAGGCTGGAAGCAAAGATTTGGATCGACAATCAAAACCAGAGTCTATTTTTTCATACAAGTTGGCTGATGACAAGAATGTACTGGCTTTGATAGATGTTGTCCGGGCAGGAATACCTTTCAATGAATTTGAAAAGATAGTGGGTAACACACCCTTTTCATTGGCGGAGTGGGCAAATTATCTTCAACTCTCAGAGAGAACAATTCAACGAAATCAAAAAGACAAGAAACCGTTTCAGCCGATACAATCGGAGAGAATCGTTGAGTTAGTTATGCTTTATGAATACGGAGTTGAAGTGTTTGGAGATAAAGAGAACTTTAATGTATGGCTGAACTCCAAATCGATAGCATTGGGAGGGAGAACTCCAAAAGAGCTGTTTGATACTAAGTTTGGAGTTAGTATGGTAAAAGATGAATTGGGAAGAATCGAACATGGTGTTTTAGCATGATAGTTTACAGGCTTGGTAAGGGAACATACCATTTAGATCTTTCGGGCAAAGGTGCTGAATTATATGGAGGCAGATGGAACAGTAAGGGGGTAGCTATGATCTATACAAGTCAATCCCGGGCCTTGGCATTTGCAGAAGTTGCAATGCATATCCCTATAGGTATTGTGCCCAAAGATTATTACTTAATTTCTATCAGGGTTCCTGATACAGCAAAAGTTTTCAAATTTGCAGACACCGATCTGCCACCAGATTGGCGCTCCTACCCACATTCAGATAGTACTCAAAAGATAGGTGACCAGTTTATTGTTGAATCAAATTATCTGATTATGAAAGTACCATCTGCAGTTGTGCCGGGAGATTTTAATTTTCTGATTAATCCGAACCACTCTCAAATCAAAGAAGTGCTGATAGATCATGTAGAGGCTTTTGAGTTCGATAGCCGGTTTGTCTCAAGAGGTAAATGATCCAATCCACGCTAAAACTGGTGGCAGCGGGGAAGACAATAGATGGGCCCGCTCATTCAACCAAATTTTACTACCACCATTCCTTCATCCAATCATTTGACACCTGTTTTCCTTTTTCATAATTGTCAACCACAACAATCAACTGGTTGCAATGGTCGCTGTATTGTACAAGGATATTGATGTCAGCATTTGCCAGCCTTCTGCAAAACATTCCTAATTGTCCCGGAACATCCTGCCGTAATTTTTGAATGATAACCGGGTTTATTTTTACCACGGTAATTCCAGCTGCTGCCAGAACCTCTTTCGCCCTCTCTGCTTCTTTTACCAAAAAATGAGCAATGGAATTTGTGCCGCTTTCAAATACACCTCCGCCTTCCAGGCTTATTTTATTTCTCCCCAACGTTTCACCCAACAGTGCCAGTTGTCCTGTTTTGTTTTCTAAAATAATTTCTAAGTCTTTCATTACAGCATTTTATGTATGAATGGTTTTACTGTCACCAGGAGCTTGTTCTCTTTCGGTCATACCGTAATCTCTTTGTACCGTGGCTACTCTTAGCCTGTAATTGTCAAAGATTGAACTTCTGCCTTCCTTCTGCGCTATTCTGTGCAATTCAATATTCCTCCATTGCCTGATGCTTTCTTCGTCTTTCCAGAATGATAATGACAATACCTTTTGGGGATTATGTACACTCTGAAATCTTTCAATGGAAATAAAACCTTCTATTTGGTTAAGTTCGGGGCGAAGTTTGGCTGCTATATCCATGTACTCGTCCCATTTTCCTTTGGCAGGAAATGCTTCAAATAATACTGCTACCATCTGATTTATTTTATTGTTGGAGCAAACCTACCCCAATCATTACTTTTACATTTCATTTAATAATGAACAATGGAAGTAGAGGAAAGATTTATCCTGGTGGCAGGCCTTATAGGCGAACCGGCAAGAGCAAAAATGCTTTGGGATATGCTTGATGGCAGAGCACATACAGCAGGTGAGTTAGCCATTGTTGCCGACATTTCTGTTTCGTCGGCAAGTAATCATTTGTCAAAACTTTTGGAAGCCGGTATAGTCAATGTTGAAATGCAGGGAAGACATAGATATTATTCGTTTTCAAATCCGGCTGTTGCCTATGTTGTTGAAGCATTGGCTCACCTTGCAGGTAATAACCTGCCCGCCCGGCCTAAAAAAGAAATTCTTATAAATGGGGTTAAATATTGCCGAACCTGCTACGATCATCTTGCAGGTCTTGTTGGAGTTACCATTACTGAAGCAATGGAGCAAAAGGGTTATTTAAAAAAACACGAAGCAGTTTATGTAGTTACAGGAAAGGGATGGGAATGGCTTGCTCAGCTTGATATTTTTGAAGGAGATTTTATGAATAATCGCCGCCCTTTAACCCGTCAGTGTCTCGATTGGAGTGAGCGCCGTCCGCATTTAGCCGGTTTGTTGGGTGCCATTCTTTTGAAAAAAATGTTGCAAAAAAAATGGTTTAAAAAGAAACAGTTTTCGAGAGAATTGATTGTAACATCAAAAGGCCGCCAGGAAGCTTATGAGTTATTGGGCCTCTCTTTACAGTGAAGATTAGAACCAGGCATTGCCCAGGGGCCATGTATAATTGCCCGGCCATTGGCGGAGTATTTTGTAACGATCTTTCCGTTTTGTCAGTAGCCTAAGCAATAGTGTTTGTATTTGGTTATAGTCCACTATTTTGACAAACTGCCTTCCCCGATTTATTCTTATGTTATGCCTGGCTTGCCCCCTCTGCAAATTCAAGCACACCGGCTCTTAATACCTTGTCATGAAGTAACTTAAACTCCCCGTTCACCAACTGGTAAAACAAAATACACACACCATGAAAAGCAATGCCCTTACCTTTTAAAACATGGCTGAAGTTCACTTCCACCTTCT
>DASTMJ010000051.1:0-37369 GCA_035714205.1 Flavisolibacter sp.
CATTTGCAGAGCGCTGCAAAGGATTTGGTCACCCATAAAGAAGTATTTGGTTCATTGCATTTTGGTGGATGAATTACTTTCCGATACAGAATTTGCTGAAAATATAATCCAGCTGGTCTTCCGTTGTAATTTCACCCGTAATTTCCCCCAGGTATTGTAAACAACGCCTGATATCCAATGCCAATAAGTCTCCCGGAATTTTATTTTTTAAGCCTTCTTCTATGTCAGCAAGAGATTGGTGCACTTCGTTTAATGCATGAAAATGGCGTGCATTTGTTACAATGACATTTTCAGTTGTAATATCATTCTGTAAAACGGCATCCACCATTTTTTCTTTTAAAACTTCAAGGTGTAAACCATTTTTTGCGGCTATGAAAATGATTCCACTTGTATATTCAAATTTCTCTCTCGCCTCAGTTTCATTTACCAGGTCAACTTTGTTAGCTACTAAAAGAAAATGTACATTTTCTTTTTGCAATTCTTCTATTACCTGTGTAATGCCTTCCGGGGTTTCAGTATTTACATCAAAAATATAAAGTACTATATCAGCCTGTTTCATTTTTTGCAGGCTCTTTTCAATACCTATCGTTTCAATGCTGTCTTCGGAATGGCTCCTGATACCTGCAGTATCTATCAACCTGAATAAAATTCCATCTATGTTGATCACTTCTTCAATAGTATCTCTTGTCGTACCCGGAATGTCACTAACAATGGCCCGGTCTTCATTTAAAAAAACATTAAGTAAGGTTGATTTACCGGCATTGGGTTTTCCAATGATGGCCACATTTACACCGTTTTTTATGACATTGCCCAATTGGAAGGATTGGATGAGCTTCCCTGTTTGTGCACTGGCAACTTTAACCAGGTTCAATAATTTAGAACGATCGGCAAACTCAACATCTTCCTGCGAAAAATCCAGTTCCAGTTCAATTAATGCTGAAAAGCTAATCAACTGTTCCCTCAGATCCTTTAAGGCCAGTGAAAAACCTCCCCTGATATTGCTAATGGCTGCTTTGTGAGAAGCCTGTGTATTACTTGCTATAAGATCAGCGACCGCCTCAGCTTGTGTCAGGTCCAGCTTTCCATTTAGAAAGGCTCGTTGTGTAAATTCCCCCGGCTTTGCCAGGCGTGCTCCTTTATCAATGCAAGCACTTATAACCTGCTGGTGAATAAACGGCGATCCGTGACAACTGATTTCAACAACATCCTCTCCTGTATAGGAACGTGGAGCTTTGAAAAGTGATATAACCACTTCATCGATCACTTTATCATTGTGGACAACGTAACCAACGTGTAAAGTATTGGCAGGTTGTGACGAAAGGTCTTTGGAAGGAAACAAGTCATCAACAATTTGAATGGCGGTGGACCCACTCAACCTTATAACACCAATAGCCCCGACACCCGGAGGAGTTGCCAGGGCAACAATTGTATCTGACCAACCTGTTAGCTTTAAACTCATAAACAAAAGTAACCCCGGATAAAAGAAAAATCCTCCCGCCTATTGACGGGAGGATTTTTATAACTAAATAATAAATTCTTATTCTGAAACTACGAAGGTGATAGGTTGCGTGTGGTAAGAACGTACTTTTCTACCATTTTGCTCACCCGGAGCCCATTTTGGACCTCTTTTTACCACTTCTTCGGCACCTTTAGCCAACCCGTAACCCGGATCGTTCAGCGAACGTACATCGGTAATGCTACCATCTCTTTCCACAAGAAAACGAACCTGAACCGTATATTGGCCGGGATTCATACCCTGGGAGGCGGCATCCTCAATATAACGCTGTAACTGGCTTTCCAGGTGTCGTCTCCACTGGCGGATATCAACCGATGCTTCAATCTCCACTTTTTCAAAGATTTTGTTTTCATCTTCTACTTTAGGAGCTTCAACAACTGCCTTACCTTCATCAACTACAGGTGGTGCAATGATACCTTCGTCTTTGATACCCTCCTGGTTGATTACGTCGATCTTTTTATCTTCCATTTCCTGTACCGGAGGAATTTCCTCCTGCTTTACTTCCTCATCCTTTTTAATTACCGGAGGGGTAAACTTAGCCATCTCAACTTTTGGTGGAGGAGCTGTTTTTGGTGGAGGAGGCGGAGGTGGTGGTGGTTTTTGTTCTTCCTGCTTAATGTCCTGAACTACAACGTCCCTTACCTCAACCTTAGCATCAGTATCTGACTTAAGGGCATCGGATAAGAACGAAGCACCAAAAGCCAATACAGCAAGTGCGAACGTAATTGCAAGTGCAAGGGTTATCCGCTTGTTGTACTTCTGCCTTAGTTCGTAAGCACCATAATCTTTATTACGGCCCTCAAAAACCAGGTCCAGTATATCAGCCTGTAAGATTTTATTTGCTTCCATTTTTGATCTTTGTATTTAGATGCAATTACAAATTGCTTTCCACAAAATTTGATGGTTATTGCACGTTGTTTCTTTGTTCTGTAGCTTTAACCAACATGTTTTCATCTGGTGTAATATCAATCAGGGCAAAACGCTGTACATAATTGATAGCCATCTCATCCAGCATATCGATAGAATTTTTATAAGTGGCTTCTTCATTTGGTTTAATGATCACCACAAAATCCTTGTCTTTGCAGGAATTTTGATCTCCACCATTTTTAGCCCATATTTTCTCGCAACCAGCATCGTGGTAGTGATTTCTCATTACCTCGGCTTTTTTATCCTGTATAACTTTACGGATGTCTTTAAAATTGGTTGAAGTAAAATTGGAGCCGTCAGGTTTAATTTGTCCCATATAATAATACACCTGGTTTCCTTTACCTAACATAATTGTTAAGGCAGCTGATTCTTTAACTTCGGTTAGATCTTTTGGATCTTTTTCATCTTTAGGCATTGTCAAACGCATGGTATTTGGGGTACTCATGGTTGCTGTAAAAATGAAGAAGGTGATCAGCAGGAATCCTAAATCCACCATTGGCGTCATATCCACACGGGTAGAAAGCTTTTTAGCCTTTTTGACGCCGGGGCCTTTTTTATGGCCACTATCTCCACCAACATCTATATCTGCCATAGTCTTTTATTTTAATTGTTTATGATTCGTTTTCGTTCTTACCTTCCTGGATGCGCTTATAAAGGTCTGTACCTACTGGAACACCTTCAGGGTCAGTAATTAACTGGTATTTAAACTGATCATTTTTACGTAAGGCCTCAATAATTCCCTTAAATGCAGGGAATTTTGCATTGTTGTCGCCCTTAATCATAAAATTCAGCTTCTTACCCTGGAAAGCCATAACCGCAGACGCAATCCAGGTGGTCAGTTCATTGTTCGCTGAATCTGTAACCGGTATTCCTTCAAATGCTTTAACCCGTTCGGCATCAGGCAAGTTTAAAAAGGATTTTAGTTTGCTGAAAGGAACACCCACCGTGGTATTTCTAACATATGCATTTATCTCCTTATCAGTTAAACCCAAATTACGAACCTGGTTCACACCCCTGATCACACTTGCTTTCGTCTCATTATCACCACCTTTCAGGGTGTTAACCGTAAAGAAAACACGACCGGTTTTATCTAACTCCACTAAAACAGCATCCTGCTCTTTTAGTTTTGAGGAAGAAACCGAAGTGGGGGTTGTTATATCAACAGGCTGTGGCGGCTTGAATTTTGTCGCCATGATAAAGAACGACAAGATCAGGAAAGCGACATCAACAAACGGCGTCATGTCCGTCCATGTACTTTTCCTTACTATTTTAACACTCGGCATTATTTAAAATATTTAGTATTGAGATTCAAATTCTTTCAAAATCCACAAGTCTTTGCCCGCTTTATTTGTATAAAGAAGCAAAAGATTGTGTTAATGTAAAACCAGACTCATCAATACCGTATGTAATGCTATCGATTTTGGTTGTGAAAATGTTGTACATGATCAACGCAAGAGCAGATGTACCGATACCCAAAGCCGTATTATAAAGGGCCTCTGAGATACCTACAGCCAGAGCTGATGCATCACCTCCACCGCCTTCACCAAGAGCTGAGAAAGAACGGATCATACCCAATACAGTACCTAACAACGCTACAAGGGTACCTACTGATGTAATAGTAGAAAGGAAAACAAGGTTTTTCTGTAACATTGGTAATTCCAAAGCTGTAGCTTCTTCAACTTCTTTTTGAATTGAGATCACTTTTTGTTCTGTATCCAATTCGTTTACATTGATCATTTCTTTGTAACGACGCAAACCTGCTTTCATAACATTTGCTACTGATCCACGTTGTTTATCACACTCAGCCAACGCCGCATCAACATTACGGTTAGCCAGGTGATATTGAACCCTGCGGATGAAATCAGCTATTGAACCTTTGCCCAATGCTTTGCTGATTGTCATAAAACGCTCAATTGAAAATGCAATTACCATCAGAAACATACCGATCAATAATGGTACGATGATACCACCCTCGTAAATCCTGTGAAACGCATCTTTAGGTCCCTGATGATGAGGCCAGAATCCACCTGATGCATCTGGTCTGTTAAATCCATCTGGTGATCCCATCAAAAATCTCCAAATACAATAACCGGCTACAATACAAATGATAGGAGCAAGCCATGAAATAGCATTACCACTTTTTTTTGGTTGAACTGATGTAGCCTTAACTGATGTTGTACTTGCAGTCGGTCTTGTCTCTGCCATGATTGTAATTTTTAGTTTTTAATTTAAAAAATTCAGGTTTTAAACTTTCGGTCACAATTCTACTGAAAAAAAGCATTGAAAGTTTACAAGGTTACTTTTTTTTCCTGCAATATTATCCGTGTCCAAAGTTTTTAAAGGTAATAAGATATGTGTTTCAAAAATAGATTTATTCAGCTTGTTGATTTCTTGTGATTTATTCGTAACGTAAGGCATCTATTGGGTTGAGCTTACCTGCTTTTAATGCCGGGTATAAACCCGCTAATAATCCTACAACGGTACAAAGCGTCACCCCATAAAAAACCCATCGCCAGGGAACTACAAATCCTGTATTTAATACCATTGAAAACAGGTTACCTATCAAAATTCCCATAATAATGCCAAATATGGCACCCAGCACACTTATTAATATTGATTCCAATAAGAACTGCTGGCGTACGGTTTTACTTTTACCGCCGATAGCTTTTATAAGCCCTACTTCTTTGGTTCGTTCAGCAACAGATACCAGCATGATATTCATTAAGCCTATTGCCGAGCCTATCAAAGTTATAAATCCAATTACAATTACGGCAGCAGTCAGATATCCTAAAACACTGATTGCTTTTTCGGCAATACTATTACTGCGCTCCAAAACAAAATTGCTTTCTTCGGTAGTGTTTAGTTTCCGAATGCTCCGGAACAATCCTTCCGCTTCTCCCATGGCATTTTCCACCTGGTTCACATTATCGGTCATTATACCAATAGTATAGGTGTTGACGCCAAAATATTTTTTTATATTCTGATATCCCAATACAACAATATTATCCCTGCTAAACCCAAATGAAGATCCACGGCTGCCTAAAACACCAATCACCCGGTAAGGGACATCATTTACCCTGATAATTTTATTGGCAGCACCAGATGGTCCCTGCCTGAATAATTTTTTGGCTACATCATTACCAAGTAAGCAGACATTGGCTGCGGATTCAATATCCTGGTTGGTAAAATTTCTGCCACCCTGAATAGTAAACCCGTTCAACTCAACATAATGCTCATCTGCACCAAATACAAAAACATTAGGAGTTGTTTTTTTTGATTCGTAGGAAACAGTATTGCTATTGCCCGCCATTGTGGTAATGCCTACGGTTGAAGGAAACGTATAATATTGACTAAAGCGTTCAGCTTCGTCTTCTGTAATTCGCCGGTCTAGATTAGAGGTTTTTGCTTTTCGTTGCCCTTTACGTGATAATTTCATTGTTGGACCACTGCCACCAAAGCGAATATTACGTTCCTTAAAACGTATGGTAAACCCGTTTGCACCCATTGTTGAAAAACTTTCCGTAAGCTTTTGATTCATAGCCTGGATGGCTGTAATAATGCCAATCAAGGCCATAATGCCAAACGCAATAATGGCAATAGTTAAACCTGTACGTAGCTTATTGCTGCGTATCGTTCGAAAAGCCAAAGTAAAAACATCTGAAATATTCATGTAAATGGGCTTACTAAATTAGTAAACCCATTATAGATCTAGATAAATTTTTGATCTGGATTAGAAATAAAGCCAGTACGTCAGCAGGTTTGGAAAAATACCAAGCAAAATAGTTAATACACCCAGTGCTGCCAGGGTGTATTTAAATCCAGGTGTTACATCTATAGCAATAGCATCACCGGTTTTAAAATACATGGATTGAATCAAGCGGAAATAATAATAAACACTCACTGCAGCCATAAGTACTGCAAATATGGCAAGAGCAATATTTCCATCGCTAACCGTTGCTTTCAGCATATAAAATTTTGAAAGAAACCCTGCGGTTAATGGTATACCCGCCAATGAAAGCAAAAACACGACTACTATAGCAGCAATGAATGGTTGTTGCCTGGCAAATCCGTTAAACCCGTCAAATGTATAATCTTTCATTTTGATAAGAACGGCAAATATGCCAATAGTTGCCAGGGAATAAGCTGCAGCATACAACAGAAGACCTTCTCTGGCGTCAGCATTTAAAGAATAAATAGCAAGCATCATGAAACCTGCCTGTGAAATGCTGGAATAAGCCAGCATTCGTTTTACACTCTGTTGGAACACTGCTGTAATATTTCCAATGAATAAGGTTACGGCAGCTATGATAGACACAAGTAATTTCCATTCTGCCCTGATATCGCCAAAAGCATCGGAGAACAAACGCATAAAAGCCATAAAACCAGCTACCTTAATGATCGTTGCCATGTAAGATGTAAAAACAGTGGGCGCACCATCATATACATCGGGAGTCCAGAAGTGAAACGGAGCTGCAGATACTTTAAATGACATGGAAAACAAAAGCAACATCATACCTGCAATAAGCAATACGGGTATTTTATCTACAGATGTAGCAATGCCTGTTTGAAAGGTTCCGGAGGCCCCATAAATCAAAGCAATACCCATGAGCATTAACCCGGTTGAAAAAGAGCCCATCAGGAAATATTTCAATGAAGCTTCATTGCCTTTTAAATTACGTTTGTCGCTTCCAGTTAGAACATACAGAGGTATGGATAAGATCTCGATACCCAGGAATAACATCAACAATGATTTGAAAGAAACGGAAATTATAATACCGGCTGAAATAAAAAATATCAAGGCAAAGTATTCGCTATAGCTCTGCCCCACTTTTTCCATATCACGGGATGACAACAAAAAAAAGGCAAATGTGCAAATGCTTGTAACAAGTGAGAACAGCAAAGCAAACCGGTCGAAATTCAGTAAACCTTTTGTATCTATATTAAAAAAATCAATACCTCTTAACTCCAAAACGTTTACAATAATGATAGCAAATAATAATACATGAGCCAGAATACGTACACTGTTCTTACTCTTTACTAAAAAAGAGCTGAACATCATGATTACTCCGCTGACAGCCGAAAAGATTAAAGCATTCATATTATTTTACAAACAGGTGTGCAACATTTATTTTATTCAATAACCCATCAACAAAACCATTGGTTATGTTTAATAAAGGTTGCGGGTAAACTCCATAAACAAAAATCAGTAACCCTATAATTCCAAGGGCCACTTTTTCAATAGCATACAGATCATGAGCTTTTTCGGTTAATGAATTGGCAGAACCGAATAAAACTTTTTGAACCATAGTAAGTGTGTACACAGCTGCAAGAATGATACTAAGGGCAGCAAGTACAGTAAACACAATACGGTATTGCGTAACCGTAGAACTCCAGATTCCATTGAACATCAGGAATTCACCAACAAATGCATTGGTCAATGGCAGGGAGATATTGGCAAAGGCCAGAATAACCAACGCGGTTGCAAGAGCAGGGGCCTTTTGAGCAATACCACCGAGTTGAGACATTTTGCGGGTGCCGAATTGCCGCTCAATTAATTCAACAATTACCCAGAGCCCAATTATGTTGATACCATGACTGAACATTTGGATCATGACCCCCTGGTAACCTGATTTGGTTTCAGCAAAAAGTGTGGCTGCCATCAAACCAATATGTGCTATGGATGAATAGGCTATTAAACGCTTCAGGTCATCCTGCTGCATAGCTATGATAGATGCATATATAATTCCAATTACACCCAGGCTCATGGTTACATCTCCCCATGAATAGGACGCAACAGGAACAATTGGCAGTACCCAGCGTATAACACCATAGATTCCCATTTTTACCATCACACCACTCAATACCATTGTAGCAGCGTTCGGTGATTGCTCATATGTGTCGGGTTGCCATGTATGAAAAGGAAACACAGGCATCTTTACTGCAAAAGCCACGAACAACAACCAAAACAACCACGTTTGTTGTTCGGTTGAAAGCTTTACAGCATAAAAAGCTTCCATTGAAAAAGAACGGTCAGGTGTTTGAAAATAAATATAGATAAGACCGATCAGCATAAGTACCGATGCGGTAAACGTGTAAATAAAAAATTTAAATGTGACGGGTATTCTCCTTTCACCACCCCAACCAGAGCATATAAAATACATAGGAATCAGAGCAAGTTCCCAGAAGAAATAAAACAACAATGCATCAGTAGCCGTAAAAACACCAAGCATACCAGCCTGGGTCAATAACATCAAAGCAAAAAAATTATTTGATCTTTTGTACTCCGTTTTCCATGTCGCAATAAATATAACGGGGTATGCTATTGCTGTTAATAAACATAGCAATTTTGAAAGCCCGTCAAGCTTCAGGGAAAATGAACTTCCCAGGCTTCCCATGATATCGGCAGAATACTGCAAAGAGGAAGTTGATGTGCCTGCAATACTTGCAATAGAAAGAATTAGAGTTGCAATGGATATCAATAAAGACCAGTTACGAACCGCCTTATCATTCTTTATGAAGAATGATAAAAAACCGCCGATCAATGGAATCAAAAACAGTAGTAAAACGATCATATCAATTCAAATGCAAAAGTTAAATTCAAATGGTGGTTTAACTTTTGACCTTTTATTTTTACTTTCTTAAAAAGAATTGTAATACAAAAAACATCACCATGCTGATCACCATCAGCAATACATAACTCCCTACCTGCCCGCTTTGCAACCAACGAAGCTGGCGTCCGCTGTAATTAACCAGCCTGCCTACACCATTAACCAACCAGTCAATACCACTTTTTTCAAAATAACGGTTTGCAATGCCTCCTAATTTATTTACAGGTCGAACAAGTACAGAATCATATAATTCATCTACATACCATTTATTCTCCAGCAATTTTGCGAACGCTGTGGGTTGTTCTTCCCGGTAATTGCGATAGCGCAACCAGGCGATTACAATAGCAATGATAGCTACCACTGTTGTCAGAGCCATTAACACAAGTTCTGTAGAATGTGAAATGGTATGTTTGACCGGGCTAATAACCGGAGCCAGGTATTCTGTAAGTTTTTCGCCACCGTGCATAAACACTTCCGGCACACCAATAAAACCACCAATTACAGAAAGTACAGCCAAAACAATAAGAGGAATGGTCATAGCCGCAGGGCTTTCGTGAATATGAGGACGCTGCTCTTCTGTACCACGAAAGGTTCCGCCAAATGTGATGTACAGTAAACGGAACATATAAAATGCGGTCAGTCCGGCTGTAAGTACACCAACCACATAAAGAAATTTGTCTGCTTCAAAAACGCCTAATAGTATAGCATCTTTTGAAAAGAAACCCGAGAGTGGCGGAATGCCTGCAATTGCCAGGCAGCCAATCAAAAAGGTAAAGTAGGTTATTGGCAATTTGCTTTTTAAGCCTCCCATCAGCCTGATGTCCTGCTGGCCGCTAACTGCATGAATTACTGAGCCGGAACCGAGGAATAACAGAGCTTTGAAGAAAGCATGTGTCATTACATGAAATACAGCTGCAACATAAGAGCCGGTTCCCAATGCAAGGAACATGTAACCTAACTGGCTGACCGTTGAATATGCCAGCACCTTTTTAATATCATTTTGTCGTAACGCAATAGTTGCTGCCAGCAAAGCGGTGGCTGCACCAATAATAGCAATGACCGTATTGGTAACCGGAGCAGTAGCATATAAAACGTTGCTTCTTGCAATCATGTAAATACCCGCCGTTACCATGGTAGCCGCATGGATGAGAGCTGATACAGGTGTGGGACCTGCCATCGCATCTGGCAACCAGGTATATAGCGGAATCTGTGCACTTTTACCCGTTGCACCCAGGAACAACAATAATGTAATCCCAGTAATATCGGCTGATGATAATTCTCCAACATTAGCAAAAACATCTGTATAATTTACTGAGCCGGTTTTGGCAATGATCCAGAATACAGCCAGTAAAAAACCAAGATCACCAATGCGGTTCATAACAAAAGCTTTCTTCGCAGCTTTTGTGTAATCAATATTTTTAAACCAGTATCCTATCAGTAAATAAGAACAAAGTCCAACTCCCTCCCATCCCATGAACATCACAACAAAATTGGAGCCCATCACCAGCAGTAACATTGAAAAAACAAACAGGTTGAGGTAAGAAAAATATCTTCCAAAATGTTCCGTTTTTTCTTCATGCATGTATGACGTGGAATATAGGTGAATTAAAAAACCAACGCCGGTGATAATTAACAGGAATAAGGTTGAAAGCTGGTCGATTTGAAAGGCAAAAGGAATTTTAAAAGTACCTATATCAATAAAGTTGAAATAATGTATAGCAGTTGAAGAGTATTCTTTATTAAAGAATATAACAAGTGAAATTATAAATGATGCCAGTACTGTTCCGCAGCCAACGATACTGATCAATCCTTTCGATAAAACTTTTCTACCTAATCCATTGACTAAGAAACCAATTAAAGGCAAAAGCGGAATTAAAAAAATTAAATTCTTCATACTAAGCTATCAGTCATCTGCATCCGGTACCAGTTTTTAAAATCTGAATACTGAACGCTTTATGTTTAATGTTTTAATCTGTTCAAAAAATTTACGTCAACCGAATGCGTATTTCTGAACAACATAATAATAATAGATAAACCTACCGCTACCTCTGCTGCTGCCACTACCATTATAAAGAACACAAATATCTGTCCGTCGGTACCGGCCGTGGCATCAGATGCTCTATCAGCAAGGTGGTGCATTTTTGAAAATGCTACTAATAACAAATTCACAGCGTTCAGCATCAGTTCTATGCACATAAAAATGATAATGGAATTACGCCGGGTTAAAACCCCTATAATCCCAATAATGAATAAGGCAATAGAAAGAAATATGTAATAATTTATCGGCATAGTTCACTTGAAAATTTACAGCGTTCATAAACCAATGATCACACATCGTTTACCAGGCTGCCTATTAAACATTCATAGCCTCCTGTGTTGATTCAACTTTTTTAATTTCTTTTTCAACCGGGCTTATTTCGTCACGCTTACTTAGGACCACGGCACCCACCATAGCACTCAAAAACAAAACTGAACTGATCTCGAAGGGTACGACAAAATCACTGAACAAGGCTTTTCCAAGGTTTTGGATCAATCCAATTTCACCGCTGCCCAATTCGGTCATTTGTTTTTCTGTATGACGTAAAGCTGCCACCAATACCAGCATTAAACTTCCTCCGGCAACAGCACCGGCCAGCTTCAGCCACTTGTTCTTTTGTGGTTCTGTTTCCTTGTTGAGATTCATCAGCATGATCACAAAAAGGAATAATACCATAATGGCACCTGCATAAACGATAATGTTTACAACTGCTAAAAACTGTGCATTCAATAAAATGTAATGGCCGGAAATTGTAAAAAAGGTCATGATAAGCCATAACACACTATACACCGGGTTTTTGCTAATGATAACCATTAAAGCGCTAAAAACCGACAGTGAGGCGAGTGACCAGAAAAGTATTTCAGTAATTCCCATTTGTGGATGCGTTCAGATTATTTTTTGTCTTTACCAATATCACCTTTTGCTTTTTGATAACCTTCAGGGTCAGTTTGTGGGTTAGGAATCAAAAGATCCTTTTTGCCATAAATAAAACCCTTGCGACCATAGTTAGCGGGAGCAAAGGTTTGGGTCAGGTACACGGCATCTTTTGGACAAGCCTCTTCGCATAGTCCGCAAAAAATACAGCGCAGCATATTAATCTCGTACTTGGCCGCATACTTTTCTTCACGGTATAAATGTTCTTCGCCGGGCTGCCTTTCAGCTGCCTCCATAGTAATGGCTTCTGCAGGGCAAGCCAATGCACATAAACCACAGGCTGTGCACTTTTCACGACCTTCTTCATCCCTGTTTAAGATATGTAAACCGCGAAACACCGCTGAAAACGGACGTTGCTCCTCAGGATAATTAATAGTGGGATTTTTTTTGAACAGGTGGCTGAAGGTGATACCCATGCCTTTTATTATAGAAGGCAGGTATAACCGCTCCAAAAAAGTCATAGGCTTTCGCTCAACCTGTTTTTTTCTGTTTGTTAATGCTTGCATCTCAATAATCTTATCTCATTTAACGGCGCAAAATTAACCGTTTTGATTCAGCTTAAATTTTAATACACCTATTTATTTAACAGCAATACTATTACTGCCGTAATGATCATATTGGCTAATGCTAAAGGTAATAGCGTACGCCAGCCCAACTTCATTAACTGATCGTAACGAAAACGCGGAATAGTCCAGCGGATCCAGATGAACAGAAAAATGAAAAGGGAAGCTTTTGCCATCAGCACAGCAAAACCTATTAGTCCGACCCACCAATGATTACCCCATGCAGCTTCATTCACAAACGGAATATCATAACCACCAAAAAATAATGTAGCCATCAAAACCGAACTCATAAACATATTAATGTATTCGGCAAACAGGTAAAAACCCAGTTTCATTGAAGAATATTCCTGGTGATATCCAAAGTTCAATTCATTTTCTGCTTCCGGCAGATCAAAAGGCGTTCGGTTACATTCTGCAAGGGCACAAATAAAAAATATTAAAAAGCCAAGTGGCTGGTAAATAATGTTCCAGCCATTTGCCACCTGCTGGCCTACTATTGTGCTTAACCGAAGATCACCCGCAACCATTAGTACGGCCAGTAGTGAAAGACCCATTGCCAGTTCGTAAGAGATCATTTGCGATGCACCCCTGATAGCAGCCAGCAATGAAAATTTATTATTCGATGCCCATCCACCGATCATGATCCCATAAACACCCAAACTCACAACACCAAAAATGTAAAGCACTCCAATATTTATATCGGCAATCTGCAAAGGCACTTGTCTTCCGGCCACATCAATTGTCCAGCTCCATGGAATAACCGCTGATGTTAACAGGGCGGTTATCATAGCCAACATCGGTCCTAAAATGAAAAGAAATTTAGAAGAGGTTAGTGGAATGATCTCTTCTTTCATAAACAATTTCAAACCGTCAGCCATAGGTTGAAAAATACCAAAAGGACCTGCACGGCTGGGCCCACGCCTGTCCTGCAAGAAGGCTGCAATCTTACGTTCTGCATAGGTGCTGTACATGGCTACCACCAGGGCGATTGTAACAATCGCGGCAATCAAAATAAGTTTTTCAATAAAAATCGACCAATCAATTTGTAATAACATAATCAAGCTTTGAGCAACCAGCTATCAGCCATCAGCTTCCTAACTTTCGCTTATATTTTTATGTACTTAACCTTCGTACTACTTTCTGCTTCTCTTGCGTCGCACTCTTGTACACCTGCATTCTACTCAGCAAATCAAGGTGTATTCGGATTTGTTGAATCTGTTCCCGCCATGTTTCTTCCTTCACCTTTCTTAATATCTGTTGCATTGGTTCCGGTTGATTTTGGATCACCATTAAAGGTAGCCCCGGTGGCAGGTCCCTGTATCCCGTTCAGATCAACCGTATTTACTTCACTTACACTATGAATATCCATTAGCAATTTAGGCTTACGGCCATCCATAATGGCAGAAAAGGTTTCATTTGGTACATCAATACCCACGTAATGACCCTGGGAAATAACCGAATGCCTGTTCACTCTTGTTGGTCCTTCAATAACCCAGTCACTCACCTTTTTCTTTTCAAAGCGGCAATCATTACAAATCCAGTCTTCTACCTCTCCCCACTGATCTTTTCTTGCTGTTACTCTTAACACGTCATCACCTCTCATCCACAATCTAACTTTTCCTTTACAGGTAGCACAGTCACGATGGGCTTCCACCGGTTTGGTAAACCAAACGCGGTTTTTAAAACGGAAGGTCCTATCGGTTAAGGCGCCTACCGGGCAAACATCTATTACGTTTCCAATAAATTCACTGTCAAGAGACTCTTTTATATATGTTGCAATCTGTGCATGATCTCCCCTGTCCAATACACCATGCTCGCGGTGACCTGCAACCTGGTTAGCGGTGTGCACGCACCTGTAGCACAAAATACACCGGGTCATGTGCAGCTGGATGTAAGGACCAATATCAATTCTTTCGAACGTTCTTTTTTTGAATTCAAAACGGGTGCCTTCTGTTCCGTGTTCATAACTAAGATCCTGGAGATCACATTCACCGGCCTGGTCACATACCGGGCAATCCAGCGGGTGATTGATCAATAAAAATTCAACAACTCCTTTTCGGGCTTCCAGAACTGCAGGGTTGGTGATATTTTCCACGATCATTCCATCCATTACGTTTGTACGACAACTGGCAACCAGTTTAGGCATCGGGCGGGGATCGGCGGTTGAGCCGGCAGCAACACGAACCAAACAAGTACGGCAATACCCTCCCGTGTTTTTTAGTTTGCTGTAATAACACATGGTTGGGGGCACAATATCACCACCAATTTTCCGAGCAGCCATAAGAATGGTTGTTCCCGGTTCCACTTCAACCGTGATGTTATCTATGGTTACTTTAAATAGTTTTTTTTCTTCTGACATCTTTGCGATCCTTTACGCAGAACGTATGTTCTTAGCGGTTATACGGTTATTTACAACTCTTATATTTCTTACTTCAAAGCCCGAATTATACTGCCAACTCCAGAGGATCAGCATAATGCGCTAATCCAAAATTTCTTTTTTGTGCTTCTTCCGGGTTTAACACATGCCATTCAAACTCATCACGAAAATGACGTATAGCTGCTGCAACCGGCCAGGCAGCTGCATCACCCAGTGGACAAATAGTATTGCCTTCTATTTTGCTTTGAATATTCCAAAGCAAATCAATATCACTCATCTTGCCTTTACCATGTTCAATATTGTATAAAATCTTTTCCATCCAACCAGTACCTTCCCTGCACGGTGAACACTGGCCACAGCTTTCGTGCCTGTAAAAACGGGCTAATGTAAACGTATGTCTTACCACGCACTGGTCTTCATCCAATACAATAAAACCACCGGACCCCATCATGGACCCTGTTGGAAAACCTCCATCTGCCAGGCTTTCGTAAGTCATCATTCTCTTTTCACCTTTTGCTGTTTTCAGTAACAGGTTAGCAGGTAAAATAGGAACCGATGATCCTCCAGGTATACAGGCTTTTAATTTTTTTCCATTTGGAATACCGCCACAATACTCATCACTATAAATAAATTCTTCCACCGAAATGGTCATATCAATTTCGTAAATTCCGGGCTTATTGATATTGCCACACGCCGAGATCAGCTTCGTACCCGTAGATTTACCAATACCAATTTTAGCATATTCTTCTCCGCCGATGTTTAAAATGGGAACAACCGCTGCAAGAGTTTCAACATTATTCACCACCGTAGGACAATCCCATAAACCTTTGACAGCAGGGAATGGTGGTTTAATGCGTGGATTACCTCTTTTACCTTCCAGGGATTCAATTAACGCTGTTTCTTCACCGCAGATATACGCTCCTGCACCACGCTGCACATAAATCTGGCAATCGAAGCCGGTACCCAAAATATTTTTCCCTAAAAATCCGGCATTGTTTGCTTCTGCAATGGCTTGTTCTAAAATATCAACAATCCAGGCATATTCACCACGTATATAGATGTAGGTTCTGTTGGAACCCAATGCAAATGATGAAATGATCAAACCTTCAATGAGCAAATGTGGGATGAACTCCATCAGGTACCGGTCTTTAAAAGTACCTGGTTCAGATTCATCGGCATTACATACAAGATAACGGGGAACACCTTCAGGTTTTGCCAAAAAACTCCATTTCATACCTGTGGGAAAACCTGCACCACCGCGACCACGCAGGCCGCTTTTCTTTACTTCTTCCACAATATCCGCCGGTGCCATTTTAAAAGCCTTTTCCACGGCAGCATATCCACCATTTTTTCGATAGACATCATACGTTCGGATGCCTTCTATATGTGCTTTATCTAATAATAATTTTCTACCCATTTCATCAATTCAAAAATGTAAAACTAAAAATGTAAAAAGTTGTCTTCATTTACATTTTTCATTTTTAATTATTCTGCGCTGCAGTTCTTCTGCACTCTTCTATAATGTTGTCCACCTTTTCCTTTGTCAAATGTTCTTTGTAAAATTTGCCCACCTGCATCATTGGGGCGTAACCACAGGCTCCCAAACATTCTACCGTCTTGAGCGTAAACAATCCATCTGCAGTAGTTTCACCAACACCAATACCCAGTTTTTGCTTTATGTAATCAATAATACCGTCGCTGCCGTTCAACATGCATGGACCTGTCTGGCAAACTTCAAACAAATATTTACCAACCGGTTTTAAATTATACATGCTGTAAAAAGTAGCCACTTCATACACTTCTATTGGTGTTAACTGCAATAATTCAGCAACGTGGTTCATTGCATCAACGCTGAGCCACCCGCCGTTTTCTTCCTGGGCCAGGTGTAACAACGGGATCAATGCACTTTTTTGCTTGCCTTCGGGATACCGGGCTACAATCTCCTGAACCTTCTTTAATTTTTCTTCTGAAAATTTCATTTCAAATGCAAAATGTATAAGTAAAAATGTAAAACAGAATTTTACATTTTTCATTTTCAATTTAATTATCCGTCCATCTCTCCTGCAATGAGGTTCAAACTACTCATTACAATGATAGCATCACTTAGCATACTGCCTTTTACTAACTCTTCAAATGCCTGGTAATAAACAAAACAAGGTCTTCGGAAGTGAAGCCTGTACGGCGTTCTGCCACCATCACTGATCAGGTAAAAACCCAGTTCACCATTTGCACCTTCTACACAGTTGTACACCTCACCCGGTGGAATATCCACTTCACCCATCACTATTTTAAAATGATAGATAAGTGCTTCCATTTTTGTATAAACGTCCTTCTTTTCAGGTAAATAATATTCAGGTACATCGGCATGAAACACCGTTCCGGCCTCACCTTTAAAATCCTGTATTTTTCTGTATGCCTGTTCTATTATTTTAAGTGATTCACGCATTTCCTGGTTACGTACCAGAAAACGATCGTAGCAATCACCGGTAGTGCCTGTCGGAATGATAAAATCAAAGTCTTCGTAAGAACTGTATGGAGTATGAACCCTTACATCGTAATCAACACCTGCAGCTCTAAGGTTGGGTCCTGTAAATCCGTAATTCAATGCCCTTTCCGCACTAATAGGACCTGCACCAATGGTACGCTCCATAAATATGCGGTTACGGGTAAACAGGTTTTCAAACTCTGTAAGTACAACAGGATATTCTTTCAGGAATTTTTCGAGTTTGGTGAAAGCAATATCATTAAAGTCTCTTTCAAAACCACCAATGCGGCCAATGTTGGTTGTAAGCCTCGATCCACAAACTTCTTCCCAAATCTCATAGATCAGTTCCCGGTATTGCATTACATACAAAAAACCGGTATAGGCCCCGGTATCCACACCCACAATGGAGTTGCAGATGAGGTGATCGGCAATGCGGGCAAGTTCCATGATAATGACCCGCAAATAATCCACCCGCTTAGGGGTTTGAATGCCCAGCAATTTTTCGCAGGTGAGGTGCCAGCCCATGTTATTGATAGGCGATGAGCAATAATTCAACCGGTCGGTAAGTGGAGTAATTTGGTATAATGGCCTGCGTTCAGCTATTTTTTCAAAAGCCCTGTGAATGTAGCCTATGGTTTGTTCTGCAGACACAATACGTTCACCATCCAGCTCCAGTATATTTTGAAATACACCATGCGTGGCCGGGTGGGTAGGTCCCAGGTTTAATTTGGTTGTACCCGTTTCAATACTGCCCTGTTCAAATGCTTTTTCTGTTGTTGTTGACATTTATACACCCCCATTCCGCTTTTTTGCGGAGCGAATTGTTTTACATACTGAACTATATAACTCTCATCAGCTTTTGTTGCGTCGCACACTTGTACGGTAACACATAAATCAACCTGATGAAATTTTCAATTACCATTATTCTCCATCGCTTTTTTGCGCTTCACTAATCTGTCTTGGCGATCCATCTTCCTGCCTGTTTCCAAAATCAAAACTTCCACCACGGCCAAACATTTCATCATCTTTATCAATCCTGGTCTGATCTTCTAATGGAAATTCCTTACGCTGCGGGAAATAATCCATTTCATCCACATTCTGAATACGGATAAGGTTTGGATGTCCAACGAAATTCACACCATAAAAATCATAGGCTTCCCGCTCTTGCCAATTGGCTGCCGCAAAAATTCTGATAGCGCTGTTAACATCAGGTGTGTTGATATCAGTAAACACCTTTAAACGAATGCGGCAATTAGCCACAAGGTTGTGCAGATGATATACCACCGCCAATTCTCTTCCTTTGTATGCCGGATAATGAACAGCTGTGAGATCGTTCATAAAACGGAATTGCAATTGCTCATCATCATATAAAAACTGAAGTACTTCAAGGTTCATTTCTTTAGGCACCTCGAAGGTTAGCATACCGTATGGCTCTTCAAAATTGGAAACCTTTTCGCCAAATTTTTCAGTTAGTCTCTGCTTAATTAGATCGTTTGTCAATTCCATGATTAGTCAAAAGTCAGATACTCATACTTCCCGACTTTTTAATTTTACTTTATTGAATGCCGTAGCTTTCTAATAACTTTTTATAATGCTCACTGTTGCGACGTCTCAACTCCTCTTTGCCCACCAAATCCTGCACTTTCATAAATCCATCTAAGATAGCTTCAGGTCTAGGAGGACAGCCCGGCACATATACATCAACCGGTACTACCTGGTCAATACCCTGTAGCACACTGTAACTGTCGAAAATTCCACCACTGCAGGCACAGGCACCAACCGCCATCACCCATCTTGGTTCCGCCATTTGCAGGTATACCTGTTTTACCACAGGTGCCATTTTTTTGGCAATTGTTCCCATTACCATCAGCAGGTCGCACTGGCGTGGAGAAAAACCTACACGTTCCGAACCAAAACGGGCCAGGTCGTAGTGGGAAGCCATTGTTGCCATGAACTCTATACCGCAACATGATGTAGCAAATGGTAAAGGCCATATGGAATTTTTTCTTGCCAAACCCACCACATCGCTCAGCTTTGAGGCGAAAAAACCTTCTCCCTGGTAACCTTCCGGCATATCAACAAGGCTGATATCTGCCTCGAGAGGTTTCTGTTTTATATTATATGATACAGGACGAGCCATAATTTCTGATTTAAAATGTAAAATTTAATCTTCCCATTTTAATGCTCCTTTTTTTACTACATAAATAAATCCACATAAAAAGAAGGCTACAAACATTAATACAGCCCAAAAACCGCTCCAACCCAATCCTTTAAAATTAACAGCGTATGGATAGAAAAAGATCACTTCCACATCAAATAAAACAAACAGAATGGCTACCAGGAAATACTTAATGGCCATAGGTTGACGTGCGTTACCATGGCTTTCAATACCACTGGCAAAGGTCTGTAACTTATCCGAGGTGGCACGTTTGGGTCCTAAAAGGTGTGTTACACCCATTAGACCTCCTATCATAAATACCACAAATAATAACTGGAGAATTAAAGGTAAATAACTTCCTGAACTGGTTACATCCGTCACTGCTTTCGTTACATCAGATTGGAGAAGGTAAATCATACGTATTCAAATGGGCATGCAAAAATAAGCCAGAGTTGGGAATCTTTCAGTTAATATTTATAGGAGTTAACCATTAAAAAAGCCTCTCAAAATGAGAGGCTTAACTTATCTGAAATTTATTTATTTATTCTTCCCTTTGGATTTTGCGGCTGGTTTTTTGGGAGCCGACGAATTGTTTTTTTGAGGGGTAGCAGCTTTAGGCTTTGCGCTGGCCACTTCTTTTACATTTTTAAGATTTACGTTTTCAGGATCAAACTCCAAACCTTTTTCAGCATACTGTAAGGCGGCTTCTTTGTCATTTTTAATGTTGAAGCTATAAATAGCAAGGCTGGTAGCTGCCCTAACGCCTTGGGATTTAAAGCGTTCCTTATCTTTTGCAGCAATTTCAAGTACTTTTTCATAAGATGGCATAGCCAATCCCTGTTCCATTGTAGTATCTATTGCCGATAAAGCCAGGGCACTCCAATAGTGACCATAAATACTGTCAGGAGCCATGGCTGAGTAAGCTTTTGAAGCGCTGTCTGATTTTTCATAAGCACCACCAAAGAAATAAGGAATACTTACCCCGTTGATCAATTCGGTGGGACTTGACTTTTCAGGTCCTCTTAAATTGTATGAAAGAAGATTTAATTCAGCTTCCAAAACCCTTTGGTTATTGGCTTTGGCGTCTTTAGCTGCCTTATCCAATAACAAGATCTGGCGTGAAAGCACACTATCGATCTGTACTGCCTTAAACACATCGGCCCGTATCATTTCGGGATCATTTTTGGCGCAAGCTGTGGCATGCAACAAATAGTCTTCCCCTACAATATCTTCTTCAGTTGCTTTTTTAAAGAACTCATCAACATACTGGCAGGCAGTAGTTGTATCTTTTGCACCTAAGTAGCTGTATGAGATCAAACGATAAACCCTTGGTTTAGCATTGTTATTTGTTTGTGTAATAATGTTTTTACCAATGCTGATCGCTTCTTCATATTTTTTGGAAACAAATACAGTCTGCGCTTTCAGGTAGTCGTTTTCTACACTAGGATCAGAACTGCTGATATATTTATTGGCAAAGTTTTCTGCTGTAGTAAAATCTTTTTTGTACAAAAGGTTATAATAATACAGTTGCTCGTAGGCCGGTGCAAACTTAGGATCTGCAGCCAGTGCACTATTAAGGTTCTCTATCACAATATCAGAGTAACCCTGTCCAGGCTGCACCTGTGTTTGATATAACATAGCCGTACGATAGATTGCAGGGGCAAAATTGCCGGCTCTGCGATAAGCCTGAACGGCTTCACCGCCTTTGTGCAACTTACGATAAGCATTACCTAAATTCAGGAAAATCTCAGGATTGGTCGGAGCAAGTTGAGCAGCTTCATTCAACTTGGCAATAGCATATGCCAGGTCGCCTAATTTTTTAGCTTCTGTGTAAGAATTCACATTGGCACGTCCTATAGCATTTAAAACGGCAGGATCGTTACCTTTTCTTCCTTTGCTAACAGTTAAAGCCTGTTCAAAACGCTGCCGTGCAGCAGGTTGATTACCTTGCAATAGCTCAATATGGCCCATTCCCACTAAAACCAGCGGAGCATTGCCGTTGGCAGCCAGTGCTTTTTCGTAAACACCTTTTGCTGCAGCAATATTATTTTGTGCAATTAACGTTTGCCCCAGCCAATACGTAGCTTCAATATTGTTTGGATTTGCGGCTAACAGCTTTTCAAAAACTGATTTGGAACTCCCAAACCGTTCTGCATAAAAATGGTTTACCCCTTCCTGTACATTTTGCGCCAAAGCTGTAATGGATAGGAAAGCAGCAAAAAACAAAACAATAGCTGATTTCTTCATTTTTCTTTTTCTTTTTAAGATTTATAATTACTCTACCTGGTTTACTCAGTACTTGTTAATATTATTCCACCAATTCAGCCTCCCGAACATAAAAGGATGTAATGGAAGGTTGGAGGTAAGCTCTTTTAAAAATAAGCTGCCCTCTTTCACTTTCTAAAAAATTTCCAAACGCCTGTCCCAATCCCAAATGCCTTTCCTTTAAAGTATATACCAATTCACGTACCATAGGATACGTTCTTGTATAAATAAGATATTGAACCGGTAAAACAAAGCCTCCTGAGCTATCCGTGCTTTCTACCCTTGCAATCCTTATTTTACGCAAAAAACTCTGCTGGGTTGTGTCTGCCTGGTTTCCTACCCAACTAACACCAATGAAACCCACCGCATTTTGAGTTTTGGAGACATAATCAATCACCCCTTCGCTGCTTTGTGCTGCCACCACGTTTGCTCCAAGGTTTTGCCCGCGAAGCACCGAATCAAGCATAAATCGAACCGTACTTGTAGCTTTACCGCCATCAAATACCGGAATTAAATTTTTTTTAAGTTTTCCTGCTACAAGATCTCTTACCTGATCCATCGTAAAAAAAGAATCTTTTGCCATTGGATTTACAACCAGCGCAATAGCATCATATGCTACTGTTTGTTTTTGAGGCCCCACATTAAGAGATTTAATCATAAATGCTCTTTCATTTTCGGTAAATCCCCTGGTAGCAATAATCATTCTTATTGAATCTACAGCAAAATCTCGCAGGCAATCGGCTTCAGGTTTGTAATGTACTATGATTTTTGTATCCGGGTAATCTGCCTGGTAAACGTCTACCTGTGCATCTATAACCGGCTTGAACGTTTCATCACAACTAACATGAATGATTCCCTTATCAAACCTGTCGGTTGGCTCAGAAATTTTTTTATTATTACAAGCCGCTGACAATACAACCACCAGCAATAGTTGGCAGAAAATTGCCGTTCTGAATTTCATCATCTGTAATAATCCTTTTTATAACCCCGGTAAACCCTCCATATTCCATACAGAATGAACAGGCCGCCAATGAAATAATCAATTGATGATGGCTCTCTTCTAAAAACATTGATCCCCAATTTTTCGTAGGTAAGAAAATAGATTCCTATGAATATGATCAACCCACCCATAACCATGTCCATGGTTGAGCGTAAACGAATTGTTTTTTTTCTTTGTTTCTCCTGGTAATCTTCCAGCATAATTGAATTTGGGAGAGGCAATTTAAAACTTTTTACTGTTCAACGCCTACAAATGTTACCGGCTGGCTAAATGGCACAGCCACTGCTTGTCCATTTTGAATGGCCGGTTTCCATTTAGGCATTTTCTTTAAAACTCTGATCACTTCATTATCAAACTGGTAGCCCCCGGACTGCACAACCTGGAAACCGGTCACACTTCCATCCGCATCCACCATAAATCGAACCAGAACCATCTTTTTCTCTCCTGCTTCCAGTTCTTCAGGGGTTTGTAAATGACGATATAAGAAATTGATCCAGGCTTGTCTGCCACCTGGAAACTCAGGTTCTTTTTCTATAGGATCAAAAGCTACTTCTGTGCCTGGTGCTGTAGTGGAACTTATTACCTGGGTTACAACCGGTGCAACCGTCTGAATTTCCGGGACAAATCTTCCATCTATATTATCTGTTGAGAGTATTACCCCCCGAATTTCTTCCACTGGTGCAATAAACCTGGCAGGATCCGGATTGGCCACCATGCGAATGTTATCAATATAGCTGCGCCGGGCTACTGGTAAGGTTGGTTGTGTGGGTAGTGGCGGAGGAGGTGGTTTTAAATTATCCGGTTGTATATCAATGATCCTGGTTTCAATAATTCCCGGTTCTTCAAGCGTACTGAAACTGCTCGTTGGTTTCATCAGGTAAAGTAGTAGCAACACGCTGCTCACTGCAAAAGCAAGTGCAACCGCTAAACGGCGTTCGTAATTTTTTCGCAGCGTATAAGCACCATATTGTTTATTACGATTGTCGAACAGGATGTCGAGCAGGTCGGCCTTTAAAATCTCATGACTGGTCATGGTTAAAAATTTCTATTGAGATGCGTGGCCAAACTATTTCCATACAGATTGTGAAGAATCAACAATCTTGTTATTCATTTATTCATCTAAAGCATTCTCTCGTAATTTTGCAAGCTTAAAATTTCGGTATGAAGATATTGATGGTGTGTTTAGGAAATATTTGCCGCAGTCCCCTGGCAGAAGGAGTGTTAAAACATAAAGCACAACAGGCCGGTTTCAATTGGATCGTTGAAAGTGCGGGTACCAATGGCTATCATGTTGGTGAAGCGCCACATCATTTATCACAAAAGGTTGCACGTTTAAATGGTATTGATATTTGTGAACAAAGAGCAAGACGTTTTGTTAAGGAAGATTTTGAACGCTATGACAAAATTTATGCGATGGCAGATGATGTTATTGAGGACATGAAACGCATTGCCAGGGAAAATTTTCAACCAGCCAAGGTTGATCTTTTTCTGAATGAATTACTTCCGGGCAAAAATGCATCGGTCCCTGATCCCTGGTATGGAACAGAGCCCGGTTATCACGAGGTGTTCAAACTGATTGAACAAACCTGTGATGTCATCATACAAAAAGCAAAACAGGAAATAGAAAACACTTCCTACTGATTTGATTTTACTTTTGATCTAATTTTTTCAGATTTATGAAACCTTCCATTCCGCAGGGCACCAGGGATTTTAGCGCAGATGTAGTTCGCAAGCGCAGTTATATTTTCAACATTATACGCCATGTGTTCGAACTATATGGCTTTCAGCCCCTGGAAACCCCAGCCATGGAAAACCTGGAAACGTTATTAGGCAAATATGGAGATGAAGGCGATAAACTGATCTTTAAAATATTGAATAACGGCATTAGCGATCCGAAAAATGTAGAAAAATCAAAGGCCGCTTTTGAAAATATATTGGCTGGAAAGAATGATAAGAACCTTACAGAAAGAGCATTGAAATACGATCTTACTATTCCTTTTGCACGGTATGTGGCTATGAATCATGGACAGATCAGTTTTCCATTCAAGCGCTACCAAATGCAGCCCGTATGGCGGGCAGACAGGCCACAAAAAGGTCGTTACAGGGAATTTTATCAATGTGATGCCGATGTGGTAGGTAGCCAGTCTTTATTAAATGAAGTAGAACTTGTAAATATCTATATTGATGTATTCTCCCAACTAAAAATTGAAAAATTTGAATTAAGAATTAATTCAAGAAAGATATTAGCTGCGCTGGCAGAAGTCTGCGGCGGAGCTGATAAAATGATAGACATTACAGTTACCATTGACAAACTTGACAAAATTGGAATTGAAAACGTTAAAGAGGAATTAGCACAAAGAGGATTGAACGAAAACCAGGTTTCCATCATAAACGAATATTTAAACATTAATGGGAGCAACGAAGAAAAATTAATTGCTATCAAAAATTTGCTGGCACATTCTGAAACAGGGAAAAAAGGAATAGAGGAAATTGAAGTTGTGTGGTCAATGGTAACAAAGCAAAGGAAAGGTTCAGATGGTAAAGATGAAGAACTCCACATTCATTATTCACCATTAATAATTGACTTCACTTTGGCCCGTGGCTTAAATTATTATACAGGGATCATCCTGGAAGCAAAGGCTCCTGCCCAGGTAAAGATGGGAAGTATTGGTGGCGGCGGTCGTTACGACGACCTGACTGGTTTATTTGGAGTACCGAATATCCCGGGGGTGGGTATTTCGTTTGGTGTTGACCGAATTTATGACGTGATGGAGGAACTGCAATTGTTCCCTGAAACCATTTCAGAGGGAACTAAAGTTTTATTCTTCAATCTGGGAGAGGAAGAAAGTATTAAGGCATATGAACTGGTACAACTATTAAGAAAAGCAAATATTGCATCTGAAATCTATCATGAACAAGCCAAATTTGACAAACAATTTAAATACGCAGAAAAAAAGAATATACCTTATATCGCTATTGTAGGGAGCAAAGAACTGCAGGAAAAAACCGCAATGATAAAAAATTTAAGTACTGGCCATCAACAACCTGTTTCTTTTGAGACAATGCCCGCGTTTTTCAAAAACAATGCTTCGTAGATCATTCTACCGCACGGACCAATGAAAAATTGGTAGCTGAGTCAAATCTTTCTTCCAATGCTTTTGGTACAAACCGATAGCCTACCCGTATTTTGCCGTTCCGAACCTCTCTCCATAACAAAGAAGCAGAATCCATTCCTTTATATACCCGGGCACCAGTAGCTTCTGCCACCCTGGGAATATTCTCTTCTTCAATGATCGGTTGTATTGCCTTACCTGTATCTTGTAAATAGGCGATGTAAAACAAACTGTTACCGTAATTATATTGTTGAATAATGGTTCCTGTACTATCAGTTTCCAATGTTTGCTTATGATATCCTCTCGGAACCAATACAGGAATTGTCTTCGCCTGGCCATTACTGGTATAGCTAAAACTAGTTCTTTTATATTTCGGGAAAAGAAAACAGGAAGAAAATAAACTTGAAAGAAGTACTACAACCAACCATTTCATTATTTATCCTGTATCAAAAACTATACTAGGCTATTGTACCGATTCATAGATCACTGCTGCTCCCTGTCCTACCCCAACACACATAGTTGCCAAACCGTATTTGCTTCTCCGGCGTTTCATTTCATGTACCAGTGTTGCTGATAAACGAACGCCACTGCAGCCCAGCGGATGCCCTAAGGCTATGGCACCTCCATTTACATTTACCTTATTGATATCAATTTGCAGATCGTGTATACATGCCAAAGCCTGAGATGCAAAGGCTTCGTTCAATTCAATCAAATCCATGTTGGCAATAGAAAGGCCTGCTCTTTTTAAGGCTTTTTGTGTGGCGGGCACGGGTCCTATTCCCATAATTGCAGGATCTACACCAGCAACAGCCATTGATATCACTTTGGCAATTGGTTTCAATCCATATTTTTTTACGGCTTCTGCACTTGCCAGCAGCATGCCGGCAGCACCATCATTGATCCCCGCCGCATTACCAGCAGTTACAGTTCCGTCCTTAATAAATGCCGGTTTTAAAGAAGCTAGTTTTTCCAGGGTTGTTTTACGTGGATGCTCATCCGTATCTACTGTGGTTGACACTCCTTTAGCTCCTTCCACCGTTACCGGAACAATTTCATCATTCCATTTTCCCCTCTCAAGGGCTTCAAAATATTTCTGCTGGGATGATAAAGCAAATGTGTCTTGTGCTTCCCGTGTTATATCCCATTGTTTTGCTACATTTTCTCCTGTTTCACCCATACTGTAAGGATGGTGCAGCCCTTTCAGTTTATCATTTATAAACCGCCAGCCCAGGGTTGTATCGTAAATCTCTGCTGATCGTTGAAACGGAGTTGATGCTTTTGACATAACAAAGGGTGCACGGCTCATGCTTTCCACACCACAGGCTATGATCAATTCCGCATCATCGCACATTATTTGCCGGGAGGCATCCATAATTGCCTGTAAACCTGAAGCACAAAGCCTGTTGACAGTATTTCCAGGTATTGTTACCGGCAAACCTGCCAGCAAAGCAGCCATACGGGCTACGTTCCTGTTGTCTTCACCAGCCTGGTTGGCATCGCCGGCTATAACATCTTCAATTTCAGATGAGTCAATAGATTGATTGCGAACTAACAATTCCCTGATTACATGGGCCAATAAATCATCAGGTCTTACGGAACTTAATACACCTCCATATTTACCGATAGGTGTACGAATGGCGTCAATAACAAATACATCTCTCATCCAAAATATTTTGAAAACTCTATTCCTGGCAGCCGTTTTAAGCCGGGATTACAGCAACGCAAGTTACTACTAAGAGAAGTAACCTTTACTTAACGATATATGTTCTCTTTCGGGAGTAAAGAACCAGGGAATGACTGTTTTTATCCCCTTCCAGGATCAATCCACCTACTTCCACCTTTATGCCTTTTATTTGACCGTCACCGTTACGATAGAAATACGCCATCCCGTTATGATCGGGTATACTGAAAGTATCTTTACTTACTTTAGTTAAAACCGCAGAGCCAATTGTTGCACTGGCGTATAAATTTCCTTCTACAATGCTGATCTCAACCTCTGGTGTGGCACTTCCATCAGGAAATTTATAAACACCTTTATACTCGTGTAGGGTTGAATCCTGAGCAACAGAGGTCATTGAAAAAAAAGTAAATGCAAGAAAAGCAATAACAATTTTCATAATAAATTCAATTTCAAATTAAATATAGCAAAATGAAGCACAGAATAGCATTCCTTTTAACAAAGCACTCGGGCCAATAAATTTATCTTTGCAAAATGCTTGAGACCGCAACAGTAAAGGTTAAAGGGAGTAAAAATATCCGCCAGTTAAATTTGCCCGACCTGGAGAATTATTTTGAAGCTATGGGTGAAAAAAAATTCAGAGCCAAACAGGTTTGGGAATGGCTTTGGCAAAAACATGCACATTCATTTGCCGACATGACCAACCTTAGTAAGGACCTACGCCAGAAATTGGGTGATAATTTTTCGTTACCTGCCTTATCGGTTGATGCTACTCAATACAGTGATGACGGCACTGTAAAATCAAGATTTAAAACACATGATGGTCATTTGTGTGAAGGCGTTTTGATTCCTACTGAAACCCGCTTTACAGCTTGTGTATCCTCCCAAATAGGCTGTTCTTTAAGCTGTCGTTTTTGTGCAACCGGCTATATAGAACGCAAACGCAACCTTGATTTTGATGAGATTTATGACGAAGTAGTATTGATTAACCAACAATGCGAAAAGATACATGGTAAAAAACTGAGTAATATCGTGTTCATGGGTATGGGGGAGCCCCTATTGAATTATAAAAATGTTTTAAGGGCTATTGATAAAATAACAGCCTCCGATGGTTTGGGAATGAGTCCGCGGCGTATTACTGTTTCCACAGCCGGTGTATCTAAAATGATCAGGCAATTGGGAGATGATAAGGTTCGGTTTAAACTTGCTCTTTCGTTACATGCAGCAAACGATGTTAAGCGTAACGAGATCATGCCAATCAATGAAACCAACAATCTAAAGGCTTTAATAGAGGCATTGAACCATTTTTACAGGCAAACAAAAAACGAGATCACATTAGAATATATTCTTTTTAACAATTTCAATGACAGTCCGAAAGATGCTGATGAATTGATTAAAATCTATAGGCAGGTGCCCGCCGACCTGGTTAATATTATTGAGTATAATCCTATTGACTTTGCCAAATTTGAAAAACCGTCTGAAAAGAAGATGGAAGAATTCATGAGCTATCTCGAAAAAAATAGGGTTAATGCACGTTTACGCCGCAGTCGCGGTAAAGACATTGACGCTGCCTGCGGCCAGTTGGCCAATAAAAATTAAGCATACCTCTACAAAAAATTATAAAGGTCTTTCATTTGTGAAGACCTTTTGCATTAGAGACCATCTATCCCTCTAATTCACCTTAACTATAATTAACCTTAATAAACACAACAGTTATTAAACTACACGTTAGTAATGGTGTCTCTTATACATTCCATTTAAAAAAAGAAAAAAAAATATGAAAAAACTAATCACAGGTGCTTTTGTACTTGCTTTAGCAATTGGCTCAGCACAAGCGCAAACTGTTTCACCTAAAGAAAAGGGTCATAAGAAAGAGCATAAAATGCATCAAATGCAGTCCCTGAATCTTACGGAAGATCAAAAAGCCAAACTGAAAGAATTGCGTGAGCAACAAAAGAATGAGATGCAGGCTTTAAAAGAAAACAAAAAAGCAAACAAAGAGCAAAGAAAGGAAATGCAAAAGAAGTATCATAATCAAATGCTCTCCATTCTTACCCCCGAACAAAAACTCCAGATGGAGAAAATGAAGGCTGAAAGAAAAGAAGGCCGCAAAAATGGTGATTTTAAAAAAGGCCAAAAATTTAGTAGAAAAGGTAACATAAAAGGTGGTGCTGAATTTGGTAAAGAACTGGGATTGACCGATGAACAAAAAGTTAGGATGGATAAGATCAGAACAGATTTTAGAAGCCAGTTTGAATCCCTGCGCAATGATAAAAACCTCTCCCGGGAACAGAAAAGAGAAAAGATGAAAGAACTGATGAAGGCGCAGCAGGAACAAACAAAATCCATATTAACCAAAGAGCAAATCGAGAAAATGGAAAGTATGCGTAAAGAGCGTTCTTCCCGGAAAACAAAATAATAAGCGGGATCATTCCCAACCATTGAAAAACAAAAGGACCGTGTGCTGCACGGTCTTTTCTATTTTTGTAGCATGAAGAAGAAATCGGGCTTTGAAAAATTTATGTCTTCGGAAAAAAAAGGTGCTGCCAAAAAAGAACAGTTCCGCCAGGAAAAGAAGAAGTTAACAAAAGAGCGGAAAGAGTTTTTTGAAAAGAAAAGAATTGAAGCTAAAGGTGCAGCTGGCCAGGATGTAAAAGCTGCACAAAAGCCAACGCTAACCCGTGCTGTGGAAGAAAAAATGCCTTTGAATAAATACATTGCTCACAGCGGCATTTGCTCCCGCCGCGATGCTGTTGACATTATCAAAACCGGGAAAGTGAAAGTGAATGGAGAGGTTGTTTCGGAACCTGGCCATAAAATTTCTCCAAACGATACGGTGATTGTAAATGGCAAAAAAATTCAACCCGTTAAGGATTTGGTCTATATTCTTCTAAATAAACCGAAAGATTATTTAACCACCACGGATGATGAAAGGGGCAGGAAAACGGTTTTGGACCTGATAAAACGTGCAACACCTATTAAGGTTTATCCCGTTGGTAGGTTGGACAGGAACACCTCTGGTGTGCTTTTATTAACCAACGATGGTGATCTCACTCAAAAGCTTACTCACCCAAGCAATGAAGTAAAAAAACTATATGCCGTAACTCTTGATAAGCCATTAACTAAATCTCATTTTGATGAAATTTTGAAAGGGGTGCCGCTGGAAGATGGGATGGCACATGTGGATGTATTAGCATTTACAGATAATTCCGACAAAACTCAGGTAGGCATTGAGATCCACAGCGGCCGTAACCGCATCGTTCGCCGCATATTTGAACACTATGGTTATGATGTTAAGAATCTTGACAGGGTAGTTTTTGCAGGCCTTACCAAAAAGAATGTCGATCGGGGCAAATGGCGTTTTTTAACCGAAAAAGAAGTAAGAGACCTGAAATATTTTAAGAAAGGGAAGTCCTGAGCCAAATAAGACCAGGGATGACACCTACTGCAGATCAAACCAGGGATTTTAAGTCAATTGTTTTGCATTACAAAAACCAGTATGTCAATAAAGATAGAAGAGCATATCATTTTGGAAGATGAAAATATTGTTGCTGTTAACAAGCCTTCGGGTTTATTAACTATACCTGACAGGGAGGGAAAAGCAGTTGCACTTAAACAAATTCTTCAAAATAAATACGGCAATATTTATACCGTTCACCGGTTAGACAGGGAAACCAGCGGCATAGTTGTTTTTGCCCGTACCGAACAAATGCATAAGCATCTTTCCCAGCAATTTGAAACCCGTGAGACGAAGAAGGTCTACAATGGGTTAGTGTTGGGATCACCGGTAGAAACTTCCGGAGTCATTAATGAACCTATAGCGGAACATCCGACAAAAAGAGGTGTAATGACTGTATATAAAAAAGGAAAAGAAAGTATTACTGAGTACGCAGTAGTGCAGAAATATAAATTTTTTTCCTGGATGCAGTTCCGCATTTTAACAGGTCGTACACACCAGATTCGTGTTCACATGAAATACCTGGGTCACCCTATTGTATGCGATGAATTGTATGGTGATGGAAAACCTGTTTTTATCTCGCAACTAAAAAGCAGGTACAAACTTTCGAAATCAGAAGATGAAGAACGTCCGTTATTAAACCGCTTAGCTTTACATTCTTCGCAGTTGAGTTTTAAAGGAATGAAGGGCGAGATCTATAACCTTGAAGCTCCCTTGCCAAAAGACTTACGGGCCTTGCTCAACCAATTGAACAAACAGCTAAAAATCTCTGGATAGAATTTATATTACAAAAATAAATCTCCTGTTTTTAGCAGGAGATTTTTCAGTATAATGGAGCTTTTTATTTATTGTCTTCAGGTACAGGGGTATAACGCAAATATGGTTTAACCACTTTCACTCCTTTCGGAAATTTTTTGATGGCTTCATCTGTCGGAATGGAAGTAACCACAATAACATCCTCCCCGTGTTCCCAGTTAGCAGGTGTGGCTACACTATGCTTTGCCGTTAGCTGCAATGAGTCTATCACCCTTAACACTTCATGAAAATTTCTCCCTGTAGATGCAGGGTATGTGATCATCAGCTTAACCGTTTTATCCGGGCCAATAATGAACAAAGAACGAACTGTAGCAGTAGCCGAAGCATTGGGATGAATCATGTCATACAATGTTGATACCTTTTTGTCTTCATCCGCAATGATTGGAAAATCAACATGACAATGCTGGGTTTCATTAATATCATTCACCCAACCCTTATGACTTTCCAATGGGTCAACACTTAATGCCAGAACCTTTACATTACGCTTCGCAAATTCTTCTTTTAATAAAGCTGTTCTACCCAATTCTGTAGTACATACAGGTGTGTAATCTGCAGGATGTGAAAATAAAACACCCCAGCTGTTACCAAGGTATTCGTAAAAATCAATTTCTCCTTCAGTTGTTTTTGCTTTGAAATTAGGAGCCGGGTCCCCAAGACGTAAACTCATAATAAAAGATTTTGTGCCTGTTACTTGCAGGCTGTTAACAAATAATTATTCTGTTATAATAATTTCATAATCGATACGGGAATTCTTTTTCAACATAGCAGCAACCCCGCAATATTTCTCAAGGGAGAGATCGATAGCTTTTTTTACTTTATCCCGGTTTTCTTCGCCGGTTTTAATTCGGTATGTTAAGTTAATGGTTTTAAAAACACGGGGGTTTTCATCTGTCTGCTCCGTCTCGGTTTCTATCTGCAGATCTGCAAAAGGCACCCGCATTTTTTCAAGGATATCCACTACATCAACACCTGTACAACCCGCAAGGCCAGTTAACAACAGTGCTTTGGGGCTAAAACCGTTTTTAGCATCTATTTCTATTGCTGAACCATTTTGAGTACTGTTAAACGAATGTCCAGTCTTCCAGGTAGTTATCGTCTTCATGGTAATTATTGCTCTATATTTTTCAAACCGTGTTTTTCGTTTTGCAGTGCGTTGTCCAATGTCCAGTCTATAGATCCTATAAAACTATGCTGGCGTACAGGGCAATCCTGTTTTTTACAGATATGGCATTGAAAATAGAGACAGCCATCACTGTGCACAAAAAACTCAAGCGATTCACCAAAGTTACTCCTGATCAGTTTTCCAAGTTCATCAATTTCAAAATGTGCCTGGTGAATGTTAAAATACCAGGGTACCGTCAAATGGCAATCAATGTGTAGCACATCTCCATATTTTATAACCCTCAGGTTATGGAGATCTATCCAGTTATCCCTCCTGTTTTTTTCTAAACGATCTACCATTTTTTCAAGCAGTTTCATATCTGCTTCATCCATAATACCTGCCAGTGAAGCCCTTATAATTTTATAACCGGTGTATACAATGTATAAGCCAAAGCAAATAGCAACAAGACCATCTATCCATAAAAAACCGGTAAAAGAGATTAGTACCAGGCCCGCAATAATGGCAAGGGTAGAATAAGTATCCGTTTGCAAATGTTTGCCACTAGCCATTAATGCAAGCGAATTATTTTTCTTACCCTGTTTTAATGATATAAAACCTAAAAAGTAATTAACTATGGCCGTACCTGCAACAAGGTAAATACCCAGATCAAGCTGGTGAAGAGGCATAGGGAAAAAAAAGTTCCTGACGGCACTGTAGATTATGATCAACCCGGCTGAAAATACCAATGTTCCTTCCACTGCTGCCGATACAAATTCTGCCTTTCCGTGCCCATAAGGATGATCCATATCACGAGGTTTTGCCGCCACATATAAACTATACAACCCTATAAAACCGGCTACTACATTTACAATACTTTCAAGGGCGTCGGTAAGTATTGAAACCGAATCCGTAACATAATAAGCAATGAATTTGGCAACTAATAGAACGGACGATGAAATTGCAATGGTTCGTTGCAGTTTTAGGTTACTGTTTTTTTTGTTTGTGGCTATGCTTGGCAAATAATTCTATTAATGATTGAAAAAAAGCTCGTGCATCCTCAGAGAGGTTCACGAATTTACTTAACCCTGCTTTCTCTTTTTCTCTGTAAAAAAGCTTTTACGTTTCTGGCCAGGCGGCCATATGATTCTTTACTGAACAACTGGGAATCCCGCATGGCCTTATAAGTTAAAAATATTCCAACAGGCAGCAGAAATAAGGTAGAAAGCCACATACCTACCTGTGGCTCCACAGAACCTTCCTTTGCAAATTTTTCTCCTGTAGTGCTGCTGAAATAAAAGAGCATAAAAAAGATGATGGCAAATACAAGAGGACTACCCAACCCTCCTTTACGAATAATAGAACCTAGTGGCGCACCAATTAAAAATAAAACAAGGCAGGCAGCTGATAAAGATATTTTGCGGTGCCATTCAATTTGATGCAACCGCATATTTCTTTGTCCTTCTTCGTATTGAGAAACTACGATCTCGTTGTTCATCTTTAAAGATGATAACCTGTTATTTAGTTTTTGGTACACAAGCGTACGGATACTATCCGGGATCAGTTGATCCATTTTACTTGCCTTAACCTTGCTTGTATCGGCCGTCCAGGTACTATCCAGGTATTTTGAAAACGGAAGGGCTCCAAAAATCTCCGATCGAACTTTTTTACTGTTTTTTACATTGGTTTTTGCAATTGAATCCATAGCCACGTTCAGTTGGCGCATGCTAAGCATCCGTGCATTGTTTTTATTTACGCTGTCGGCTGTACGTTGTTGCAACCCAAAAGAACTAAGATCAAACTGTCTTTTATATTCCTTGAAGCCAAGCCGGATATAATCTGTGTTGATAGCCGAGCCCTGGTTGGCACGTTCTTCATAACGCCAACCGTTCTTCAATACAAATTCCATATACCTCTTATTCTCCGAAACCCGCATAACACCATCAGAAGCAATAATAAAGTTGTCCTGCAATCCACCGGATTGTTCGTAAATGATGATGTTTTTGATAACGCTGTCATTTTTTTCTTTCTCCCCGATTTTGATGGCAAATCCATTGAGTTTATCATAAAATACACCTTCTTTTAAATCAAAGGAGGGCTTGGCATAAACAATGTCCGCCAATAGGGTTCTTGACTTTAAATTGGCAACGGGAATAATGTAGTTTGAAAACAGAAAGGCAATACCACAAATAAAAAGGGTAACAATAAACAATGGCCGCATAAAACGTAATAACGAGATACCAGCAGATTTAATGGCAATGAGTTCGTAACTCTCACCCAAATTTCCAAAGGTCATTAGAGACGATAATAAAACAGCCAAAGGCAGTGCCAGCGGTACCAGTACTGCGCTCTGATACCAAATAAATTCCAGGATAATATTGGTACTCAATCCTTTTCCAACAAAATCATCTATATACAGCCAAAAAAACTGCATTACCAAAACCATTACAGTAATAAAAAATGTAGCCACAAAGGGACCAATGAATGCTTTTATAATAAGTGTATCTAGTTTTTTTATCACTATTCCCTACTGGTTTTAGATAATTTTATTCAATGGAAGAATCAAAAATACAGCTTTCAGTAGCTGAGATGGAATTAGCTTGCAATGCAGAGATCATCTTAACAAAAAATAGGATTATAAATAAAACGATTGCTTTGTTTGAAACTATCCAGGATGTTATGCTGGAGGTTGAAAAAAATGATACCGGAATTTTTTATGTGTCTCCCAAAATCTCGAAGGGTGAATATTATTTAGGACTTCCTTACGTGGTTCTGGATTATCCAAGGCTTTCCGCTTCAAAAGATCTGTGTTTTATAAGAACCATGTTTTGGTGGGGTCATTTTTTTAGCAGCACCCTGCAATTGTCAGGTGCACATAAACAACAATTTACACTAAACGTCACAAAAGCTTATTCAATGTTGGCTGGTAATTATTATTATATAGGTGTACACAAAGATCCCTGGCAACATCATTTTGAATCAGATAATTATCAGGCGATAGCCAATCTTTCACAACAACAGTTTCAAGCCATCGTTTTGGAACAGCAGCATATAAAAATTGCCGCCAAATGGCCATTACAGGAATGGAATAAGGCAGCAAGCAAATTATTATATAGCTGGAAGCTTTTAACCGGGTTAATTACCTAGGCGGTGAAAAAGATCCTTAACCTGGTGATCCCACAACATGCTCTGATCTTTGATCTCTTTTTTTTCAGCAAAGTCCTTAATAACCAAAATGGTTTGGTTCGTCACCTCAGATTTTTCGATAGCAAATTCAAAGTATTCCTCCTTTGGTGCATGTGACCAATGGAAACGAATGAATTTTTCTTCTTCCTGGTCCAGGACTTCGGCAGTGTCCTCAGAACCATTCCATGAAAAACTAAAAACGCCATCTTCATCATCTACTTTATCGGCAAACCACTCCTGCAAACCAGAGGAGGTAGCTAAAAAGTCATAAAGGATAGTCGGGGAACATCTCACAGGATATTCTAATGTGTAAAGTTGTTTTTTGCTCATCTTAGTCCATTATACAATGTCAACGGCTGCAATAATATCAAATTAATCAATCCATCAAAATTTTTTTCACCCTATTTTAAACATATTTCACCGCCAAAATTTGCCTATTTCAAAAAAAAGTGTAAAAATTTTTTTTTCACATATCCCTTTTTGTTAATTTGGATGTATTGTTCAGCCTAAGGCTGTCCTTGAAGACCAGAACTGTGATGGATATTTTGGGATCATAACCAAACTAACTTAAAACCTAAATCTTGAAAATAACCATCTAAAAACCAATCCTATGAGCATGCGTCAACTAAAGATCACGAAGTCTATTACCAATCGTGAATCTCAGAGTCTTGAAAAGTACCTCCAGGAAATCGGCAAAGTGGAGCTGATTTCACCCGAAGAAGAAGTCCGTTTGGCACGGCTAATTAAACAGGGCGATCAAAGAGCTCTCGACCGTCTTACAAAAGCCAATCTTCGTTTTGTGGTTTCTGTTGCAAAACAATACCAAAACCAGGGACTTTCCTTACCTGATCTTATTAATGAAGGCAATCTTGGATTAATTAAAGCCGCTCAACGCTTTGATGAAACCAAAGGTTTTAAATTCATTTCCTATGCAGTATGGTGGATTCGTCAATCCATTTTACAGGCATTGGCAGAACAGGCCCGGATTGTTCGTTTACCACTGAACAAAGTAGGTTTAACCAACCGTATTCAAAAAGCATTTTCTCAATTGGAGCAGGAGTTTGAAAGAGAACCTTCTGCAGAAGAATTAGCGGAGCTTTTAAATATGGAGTTGGAAGAAGTTACTTCCACCCTGGGTATCAATGCCCGC
>DASTMJ010000052.1:0-19249 GCA_035714205.1 Flavisolibacter sp.
GGGATATTGAAACGGTTTATGGTTTAATTCAAACCCTGAAGAAAAAATATAAGATCGATAAGGATCGCATTTATCTTACGGGGCTAAGCATGGGAGGCTTTGGTGCATGGTCCCTGGCGATAAAGTATCCCGGCGAATTTGCGGCTGTTGTACCTATTTGTGGTGGAGGCGACACGTCGCAGGTGTGGAGATTGCGTCATACAGCGGTTTGGGCTTTTCATGGAGCAAAAGATAATGTAGTGCCTTTATCCAGTAGTGAGAATATGATCAATGCGTTGAAACAATACAACCCGGACGTTTGTTTTACTGTGTATCCTAATGCGGGTCATGACAGCTGGTCTGCAGCCTATACAAATGATAGCCTGTATAGCTGGCTGCTCCGGCAAAAAAGATTTCGTCACCAGGTCATACGCTTTCCTGCAGAAATGCTGCCATCGTATACCGGCAGGTTTGTTTCTGGTAAACAATCGATACGCATTAGTTTCAGGGGAGATAAGCTTTTAATGACCAGCGGCAAAAAATCACAACAACTTTTCCCTTCGTCAAAGGATATCTTTTTTGTAAAGGAAGAGGATCCATTCGATGTACAATTTGTTCGTGATAGTAGAGGAGCAATAAAGAGTTTGCTCATTATGAACGCTGCAAAAAGAAAATACACCAAACTAAAGTGAATAGTTTTTTTACATCTTAGTTGTTTTCTGATTTTTCATTGTAATGTTCAGGCAGAAGATTTTAAATAAAAAGATCTGGGTTTCAGGTCTTTTTAATTTGCCGTAGTTAATGCGAGGTTATGCAGGTTGTTCGATGGTGTTTTTTTCCAGATAGTTTTTTAAAAAAGTACCAATAATAGATGTCCATCCTTCTGCAAAACATTCTCTGGCAAAATCCGGGTTATTTGGGAATGTCTCCAGTCCTGCATGAGTCAATTTCAGCCTGGTCCTTGTTTGGGTTTCTTCAAACAATTCAAAAGTTACATAGCTCAATCCTTCGTACCCATGGTATTTCCAGCTATAAGTCAGTTTTTTGCCTGGTATAACCTCAGTTACCTGGCAAAGATGTAGGTAGGTTATACCATCTTTGTGCCCTTCAAAACTGAATTGAAAACCCACCTCGGGTTTAAACTCCTGCAGGTCGAAATACCATTGTTTCATTTGTTCCTTTTCTGTAATGGCCTGCCATACCGTTTTAATACCGGCATTAAAACTGCGTTCAATTACATAAGTTTCCTGTTTCATTTTCGTTTGTTTTTATTTCGGGGTGATGTGCCTTTAACAACGGCACGCCTGTGTTTTGTTCCCGTTTTATTTTGAAGAAAATTGTCCAGGGCATTTAACTTTTTTGTCCAGAATTCACGGTAAGGCTCAATCCATTCCGATACGTCTGCCAATGGTTGAAAATTAACCTGGCAATAGCGTTCGCGGCCTTTCTGCTCAATAATGACCAATCCGCACTCCGTTAATATCTTGATGTGTTTTGATATGGCCGGCCGGCTAATATCAAATTTTTCAGCTACTGCATTCAGGTTTAACGGGCCTTCGGCAATCCTGTTTATGATCTCCCTTCTTGTTGGGTCGGCAATGGCCTGGAATACATCTCTTCTCATAATTTTTTATGTAACCAATCAGTTACAAACCTATATGTAACATTCCGGTTACGCAAATTTTTTTTCAAACGACTGACACAAGCGTAATGATCAGGGCAAACAAAAAGAGTAATGAATTTCATTACTCTTTTCCAGACTTAGGTATCATTAAACCTCTGAGCCTGTTAGGGTTTTGAAGATCGGTCAATATCCCTGAACAATAACATATCCTTTATCCGCGAAGAAGCACCATCATAAAAACCGGTTTCATGCTCATACTTTTCCGGATTCCGGAAGGTGCCAAATAAAATATCGAACAATGGCAGGTCAGAATAATTGTAGGCATGAATACCTTTAGCATGGTGAATAGTATGACTTTCAGGACGCTGAATAAAATAACCCAGCCAAACAGGTGTTTTAATGTTGGCATGCTGAAAAATTCCAAGAAAATTGGTAAATAACAATGTTATGGTAATGGCCTGCGGCTTCAATCCTGTCAAAACCGAAAAACAAACGGTGCCCAGTACTGTCCATCCTGCCATATCAAAAGGGCTGAAATAAAAAGCTCCATAGGTATCAAGTCTTTCAGCACTGTGATGCATCTGGTGAAACACCTTCCACAGGTAATTATTATTGTGCATGGTGCGGTGCCATACATACATTCCAAATTCATAAAGCAAAACACCAAACACAGCTCCCCCTATTGTTCCAAATGCAGAACCATCGATCAATTGAGTTTGGGGAAGGTAAGCCGCATACAATAAAGGCAGGTAAGTGGAGAGATAAAAATAAACAAGGAAAAAAATAATCCCTTTCAGTTTCCAGTATTTTACTGAAGGCAAATACCGGCCAGGGAAAAGTGCTTCCCAAAGCATCAGCAGAAAATACATTCCCAGTATCGTTAATGATATAGGGTCCAATAAAATTTCAAACGGTGTTGGCATAACTACTTTTTTTAAGGAGGTGAGTATCGACATGCAAAAGTCTATCGACAGCAGCCGAAATACAATCGCCAAAAATGTGTTTTGTATCACCGGTTTGTGGTAGGGCTGTCATACCCATTGTGAAGGAAAAACCACCGGGAAAAGGGATTGGGAAATTAAATGCTGCAGTAGAGTTTTGTGCAAAAAAAACATCAATCAAAATGGCACAACAAATCTTACAAATCAATTTCAACTTCAACCTGTCCTCAGATGATTATAAGCAGGCGGTAAATGGCATTGCAGAAAAGTTTGCCGCTTTGCCAGGGCTGCAATGGAAAATCTGGCTATATAATGAGGAAAGCAAAGAAGCCGGAGGCATTTACCAGTTTGCAGATAAGGCAGCTGTTGAAGCTTTTATGCAATCGGAATTATTCCTGGGTTCTGCAACCAATCCGTATTTCACCAATTTTAGCGTAAAACAATTTGGTACACTGGTGGATACAGGAGTTATAACCCGTGCACCACGTTACCTGGAGCAATCGATTGAAAATGTATTTTAATCAGAGATTGAAATTTTAATACTCTTTTATTAAAGACGTTCACCCCAGCTTTTATAAAATTCAACTTGCTTATCCTGCAGTTTATAAGGATAGTAATAAACGTATTTATCATCCATACCTGAATGAATTATTTTGATGGCAATGGCGGAAGTGGGATCAGGAAAATCTTCATTTGAAATAACTGCATCAAAAGCAACCGCATAAGCCCTGGTTTTTCGTTCTGCCATTGTATTTTCAAATTTCCGGACAGCGGCATCTATTAATTGCTGATCTACTAGTTGCTCCCTGTTATCATAAAAAGAAACCGGCGTCATTTTGTCGTTCACATCAAAAAAAACACCAAATGGGTGAAAAGCATTATGTACTAATAACAGTTCTTCTGCGGTGGTACAACAATAATCGATGAGTATACCAAAATCTTCCTTAATGGCAGTCGTTTCCATAAAAAATTTCTGAAAGCCCGAAGATAAGGATTAGCAGAGTGAGAGCTTTTTACTCCTGGTTAAATTTGGAACCTTGACCGTTGATGGTCTTTTCATCCTCCCATTATTGCCCTGCCAAAAACATGTAATTTTAGTTGGTAATTTTTAGTGCTGATATGAAAAGGACTGCAATTGTAATTGGGTTTTGGTTTTTTGCAGGTATTTCATGTAATAAAGAATATTCCTGCGAAGATTGCGAAAAGAGTTTACAAGCTGTTTCCCAACCAACACAGCCCCCATTGGCAAGGGCTGGCCCGGACATTTCAGTCGTTTTGCCAATTGCCAGTTTGGATCTGGATGGTACATCTTCTTTTGATACAGATGGTACTATTGTTTCCTATAGCTGGTTACAGCTCAATGGCCCGTCACCAATCACTATTGCCAATTCCAATACCGCGAAAGCCACTGCTACTGGTTTTGCAGAAGGCAATTATCAGTTCAGTTTGCGGGTAACCGATAACAGTGGGCTCCAGCACAGGGATACCATACAGGTTTCCTGTATAAAAAGAACAACCTCAAATAGTGAATTTGTTTTTTATACTAAATGGAGCTGCAATAATTCCTGTACCGATGCGGATGTGTACCTCTCAACATTACAGGGGTTAGGGCTGTTTGGTGATCCCAATGCTCCACTGGAAGTTTTTATTTTGTTGAACCCTCTTTCAAACTGGATTGCTGTTCCGGCTTATACCAATCCGCTACCTGCCAATACAAATTATTATTATTTAGTACGGAATGGTATTCTGTATGTTCATGCTGTGGCGACACATGGCGTTGGTGACCTGGTTGGGGAAAGCGTCACTTTAAAGATCCGTTTTTTGTAGCGCTGACACTGATCATTCCCGCACAACCTTGTATAACGATTTGTAGTTTGTTGATTATCAAGCCAATTTTAGATATTTTCTCTTCTAAGACGTTTGTTTCTAAGCTGAATCTATACTTCGGGATTTTCTACCCGGGTTTGCAGGATCCGTGTTTCAGGCATTCATCCGGGAAGCGAAAAAAAGGTGGAACGATTTTTTATTCAGCTATAAGGTATCTGGTTAAACAGGTGCTCTGTCGCCATAAAACTGACAGAAAGTATTATTCAAACCACTACCGAATCACCTTTAAAAATTGAATTATGTCAAAGACTACACTGCAGACCACTAAAGCTAAAAAAGTATTGATCATTGAGGATGAAGGCGACATGTGTTTATTGTTGAACATTTTACTCAATGGCAAAGAAATGGAGCTTGATCATGTAAAAAATCTTTTAGCTGCCGATGAATACCTGCAAAAAGAACAACCTTCTGTTGTGATACTGGACAACAAACTGCCTGACGGTTACGGGGTTGATTTTATCACCTACATCAAAAAAAATTATCCCGCTATTAAGATCATTATGATCTCAGGATTTGATGCATCTGCAAAAGATGTGGCCCTGGAAAATGGTGCAGATATCTTTTTAGAAAAACCGTTCACAAGAGACCAGTTGTACCAATCCATCAAAGGATTAATGAATTAATATTTATAAGCAGTTTAATTGCCATGGGGTTTACCTCATGGCAATTTGTTTAGTTTTAGTATTTGTAATATGATAGAAAGGCAAACCATTAATGGAAAAGAAGTTTGGCTTAAAGTAGATCCTTATCATGTAGAAAGGGAAAATCCCAATATTATTCCTACCGAGTATTTTACTGCCACGTATTATCTTGATGATCCGGCATCTGATGGGAGCAATGGGCAGCCGTTAAAGGATGAAGATGGTGAAGTGAAACTTTTTGAATCTCCTGTTGCTGCATTAAGCTTTGCGACTAGTAGATTGGGGAAACTGATCTGATATTATTTATTTCCTTATTCTCATTGAAATATACTTTGCCGGCTGCAACTGAATGATGTTTTCACCCTGTTGCAAGCCCTCCTGCTATTATTGTTGTGAAATCACTATCCCTACGTGACCAAAGTCACCAATAAATACAGCATTCATTTTCAACTTTGTTTCATAATATAATCTTTATGAAAATGAATATGGTTATGGTGCCCGTCCTATAATTATGGTCCCCGGTGCTATATTCTTTTTCATCTAACTCTAAAAAAACCGTCATGATTCATCAGGTAGAAACTCAATGGATGGGAAAAATGCAGTTCAATGCTCTTGTTAATGGTCATACTATTGTTATGGATGCGCCGGAACGTGTTGGTGGAGAGGACAATGGTCCTATACCAAAACCTTTTATTCTTACCGCACTTTCTGGTTGCACAGGAATGGACATCGTTGCCATTTTGCGCAAAGCTGGCAAGGATGTAAAAGATTTCTATATAAATGTTAGTGGTGAGATCAGCAAGAAGGCTCCCATAGAATATACCTCTATTCATATTGTTTATGAATTTACAGGTGATGAAGCTTTCAGGCAAGAGGCGCTGAATGCAGTAACTGATTCACAGGAAAAGTACTGCGGAGTAAGTAACATGTTAAAGAAAATATTACCTGTAACCTGGGATGTGAAGTATAACGGAAGTACAGTATTTTCAAATAAGCCCCGGGAAAAGGTTTTGGTATAATCGACATGAGCAGGAGCTGAAACATAGTTTCAGCTCCTGCTTTTTTATATGGCGTTAAAATTCTGCTACTGTTTTGAAGAACGCAAGTAGGTGATTGTTTCTATAAGATGTGTGTAACCTGAAACTTATTTTACCCGCAGGTACCGCATCCTTCCGGTTGTATCCCAGGCAGTCATACCTTGTGCCATTCGCATGCTTTCAATGGTAAACTCATCCCCCGAAACTATGGTGTATACTACCCTTAGTTTTACAATTGTTCCGTCGGTAAACTGTAAGTCTTTATAGAAATCAACTGTTTCTTTTTCATGGGCACCTTCAAATACAACCAAAACACCATGTTCCGAATCAGAAAACATGCGCTGGTATTTGTTATTTATATTGTTGATTCCGAAAAGGGTTTTTATCAGGAAAGGTCTATCCTGCCGGGTTCCTGTAAACTCTTCCTCCAGCAACGTTGATTTTAATACAGGTTGAATAACAGAATAAGCTTTTGATTGCTCCCAGGGTCCCTGCATGGAGAGCCGGCTTTCTACTTCAACCGACCAATTTCCAACCAGGAAATTAAGATCCGAAATTTTAGCACTATGCGGGTCTTGTGCAAAGGTATGCCCCAGCGTAAGGCAAAACAGGATTGAAAGAATCATTTCTTTTTTCATAATGTTCATTGCGTTGGTTAAGGTAAGTTGTTGATGGTTACAAGATCCTCCGCTCACATGTTTATTTTACCAGTAATGTATTGGTTGAAGACTGTAATCCATATCACCATTTCATTTAATACTACTAATTATAGGTTACGTACATCTTATACTTTGATTTCACCTGTTCATACACAATAACACAAACTGAAATAAAAAACAGCTCAATTTTAAGGATTCGAAAAATTATATGAAACAGATTATTTATTATTTGGTGCTTGCGTCGTTTGCCGTATTATCCTGCAAAAAAGATGAACTGCCTCAACAGCCTGGACCGGTTGAAAAAACATTACTGAAAGATATCGTTATCCAAAATCTTCCCTCGCCTTATTATCATTTTGAATATGCATCCACAGGTCGTCTAAATAAGATCGGGTTTGCCTCGGGTGCATTGAACTATGATGTGCACTATGAGAATGAAAGAATAGGCGAGTTAAAAAATAATATCATTGTAAATAAGGATAGGGTACAATATGTGTATGATAACACGGGCAAAGTGAGTGTATTAAAAATTGTAAACGAAGCTGGTGACGTTTATAAGAGAAGTTTCCTCTTATATAATAATGATGGCAGCCTGAAACAAATGGAATGGGAGAGGAAAACCGCTGCCGGTGGCTTTGTTGTGTACCGTATTTTATCATTTACATATGCTGGCGATGGTAATCTTTTTGAATTGGTTGAACACCGTCCATTTATTGAGAATGTTCAGCAGGACGTAACATTTACAGATCGGTTTGAAGAGTACGATGCAAATACAAATGTGGATGGTTTTATGTTATTGCATGATGGCAGCGATCATTTGCCGGTACTTCCAAATGTGGTACTACAGAAAAACAACCCACGGAAAAACGTTCGTACAGGCGATGGTGTGAACTACGAGGTGACCTACACGTATGATTACCTCCAGAATAAATATCCCGTAAAAAAGAACGGTGTGATGCTCATCACATCAGGTACGCAGGAGGGCCAAACATTCCAGTTGCGCACTTCATATACCTACTATGAGTAGAAAAAACGTAATGGAAAGAAGTCGCTTACTCTTCCACCTTTTGTGTAGCCATTTTTTGTGCTTCATCCAGTTCTTTTTTGTCAGCCTGCGGCGGATCTTGTTTTTTCTGCAGGTCTTTGCGTAAAGCCAGTTGCGTAAGTGTGGCAAAATGGTCTGAGCCATTTTTTGGCATTCGTTGCATATGAACCAGGCTGAATTCCCTGGAACAAAAAATATAATCCAGTGGATAACGAATAAACCAATGGTGAGCCGAGAAAGTACTGTAAAAACCTCTGCCTCTTCTTGGATCCAGCAACTCGCTTGTTTTCCGGAATAGTTCTGTTGTATGGCTCCAGGCCACATCATTCAGATCTCCAAAAACAATACATGGAAGTTTGCATTCTTTTGCTTTTAAAGCCACTTTCATTAATTCCTTGTCCTTAGCCGTTGAATACAGGTTTTCTCCCGGTACCGGGGGTTCCGGGTGCAAACCCCACAATTGGAATTTGTTTCCCGATGGTAGCTCAACAATCGTATCAATGGAGGGCAGTTCTTGTTTTACAAGATATTTTATAGACGGGTTTTCCAGTTTCAGGCGGCTGTAAAATAAAAGTCCATACGTATTTTCCTGTGGTGCCAGTAACGTATATGTATATTCTTTTTCCAGTTTCTTCATGGCGTTTGCCCAGGCCTCATTTGTTTCGAGTAGAAAAATAATGTCGGGATCCGAATTTTTTATTTGGTTCAGTAGCATCTCGTATTGCCTGTTGTCCTGTAACACATTTGCAGCAAAAATTTTTAATTCATTGTCATTATCGGTTGATGGCACCCGCACCATCTCTTTTTTTGCAAGCCCGGTATAGGGCCATATTTTATATGCCAGGTAAAGAATAGAAATAAACAGCATGCCGATAATTACCTGGTAAAAAAGTTCTGTTACGGGTAAATAAAAATACCAGCAGGCAAGCACTACAAGTATCAATACCAGTTTTTGTAAACGTGGGTACTCCAGGATCTTAAAAACCCAGAAATCGTTTTTGATAAGAGATAGGAAAACAGAAATGATCAGTACTATGCTGATGATTGCCAACAAAATTTCCATACATTATCTATATAAAAAATAATGCCGTCCAGAAACCCTGGTGAATCAATCCAAGTCAGGTAAAATTATAATATGAAACCTAAAAACAGATCGGCCAATCACTTCTTCTACAAAATATCAGCTTTATGGCTTGTTTATAGATGTTTGTTAGGAATCTTATTCAAGAAACAAAAACTATTGTTCAGCAATTTTCAAAGCTTCCGCAAGCCAGTCGGTGCCAGGCTTCAGGTATTGATCCGGCTTAATGCCAATATTATCTATTCCCTGTTTTATGTTTAACCTGCGGCTTTTTGTAGTTGCATAATCCAGAACATAGGGTAGGCAGGAAAAATTTGTTTCCCTCATATTTGAATAGTCCAATGTGCCCTGTGTGTTTTCTCCTAACAAAATAACTTTGGAGCTTTGTTTTGCATAAAGTAAAAATTGTTCTGTTGTACTGGCACAACGTTTATTGACCAGTATGATTACTTTTTTGGGATAGGGTAATACTTTATCCAAAGTATCAATTTCATCATTCACCATAGATATCATCTTGCCCTTATTGTTTTCCATGTTGTTGATAATGTTATTGATCCATTTTCTACTTTCTTCCGGAATGTCTTTGTCCTCCAATATTTTCTTCCATCCGGCTATATTAGCATCGGTAGAAAACACATCTACCCCCACTGTTTTAACCGGATTAGTGTATAAATAGGGGAGAATAGGCTTATATGAGAAATCAGAACCACCACCATTATTTCTCAAATCCAATACAAGGTTCGGCATGGATGTCAAATCCTGGCGATGGGCTCTAAACATGGAATCAATTCTTTTGGCATTGGAAGCATTAAAAGTTGAAATTTTTAGATAAAGAGTGCTGTCGCTAAGTTTTTTTGAATCAACAGCAACATAAGGATTGCCGGCATATGTTTCTTTTGTCGTCCCCTCTCTTTGCCAATCTACGCCAAGGGAGTTTTTTCCTACAAACAACCATTCCACCCGGGGCATATGGTTGCGAATATATAATACACCTTTTAGCAAACTGTCTTCTACAAGCTTGGCTTCAAATTTTACCAAACCCGTTTTCCAGGTGGGAATTTTTGATTCGAGCATGATCCCCACATAATCGCGAAGCGGTGTTTTGTCTTTTATGACCGCAATTTTATAAGAAGAATCAAATCCGAAATAATAGATCCCTTCAATAGATTTTGAATGACGCAATTGCTCCAGTTTGGCAGGAGTGATCCTATAAACTTCTCCTTTTTTTATGTAAGAAGAATCGGTTTTTGTTGCATCAAAATTTGGACTAACCTGTATGTGGTGATCTTTAAACCAATCCAGGTACTGTGAAATGATCAACAAACATTTTTGTTTGGATAACCGTTGTTTGGTAAGCTGAAGCAATTGGTTGCTCATGTTTGTATAAGCAGGTTTTGTGGCATCAGTCAACTTATCGGAATAACCGGCATAATTCTGTTCAATGAAATTTTTGATAAAAAGAAATTCGTTACTGCAATTACAATCCTGAGCAGAACTGAAAAAGCCTGTAAAAACGAATAGTGGTAAAAGTATTTTTTTGAATTTCATAAGTTTTATCAGGTAGTACAACAAAGTTACCTCAGCATTTGTAATGGAAACCAGCAATTAGTGCCTGTTGTGGGTTGGTGGTAGCCAATTGTTAAAAAAACTGCGTGAACAGGAGATGCCGGAATCAAAAATAGTTAAGAAGATGAGTAAACTCAGGCCCGATGGTGATTATAGATGGCCGTATTTCATTTTCCCTGAAAGATCTTGTTGCTTAATTCCTTGATATGAATGAAAGAATTACTGAGTTTATTGATGGCCAGAAAGTAGCTACAATTTGTTGCCTTGATGAGGAAAACAAACCTTATTGTTTTAGTTGTTTTTTTGTGCTGGATAAAGAAAAGCAGGTGATCTATTTTAAAAGTTCTGCAACTACCCATCATGGACAGATACTTCATCAAAACCCGGTTGTAGCCGGAACCATTCAACCTGATAAATTAAATCCACTGGCCATACAGGGCATACAATTTACCGGCTCCATATTGGATGTAACTGATCCATTATGTTCCGCTGCTAAATCGGTTTATCATAAGAAATATCCTTTTGCTATGGCCATGCCGGGAGAAGTTTGGACGGTTCAATTCCAATATATTAAAATGACGGATAACACATTGGGATTTGGTAAAAAAATTACCTGGCATCTCAATGACCTTGTTGAACCATAGGTAGAGTACTGGATACGCCTTTTGCAGAATGACGATTCTTGCAAACTTTCAAATACAATGCAAAGTCTGCCTATTTGTATTTTAGAAAAAGTACCAGCAGATCAGATGAATGGCCTGATGGTACCATTGAATTTCCAACGGAGAAACTTCCTTTTCCGGTACTATCGGTGCCAATGGCAATATTCATTCCGGATGCAGATGCGGGAATATAATAATCCTTTATCAGGATCGCATCCGCACCTTTTTCTTTTGCCTTTATTATGGCTTTATTTTGTACTGTTTCTGGTTTGGTGTACATCGTAGATCTTACGTATCCCTTACCAACGATCACATAATTTTTTTCAATGGCTGATTCATCAACAAATACATCGATCTTTTCTGTGGCCTTGTAACTTGTGCCGACGTAATTGATAGTTGTGGCACATGAAGTACTAACGGTAACGAGTAACAAGTAAACGTAAATCTTATTCATAAGTCAGGTTTCTTGATTAGAGATACTTCAAGTTCGAAATACTTATTATAAGGCGCTGTTAATTCATGAATTGTGAATGCCGGACAAAACAATCTGCGAAAGTTTTAACATTCTTCTGAGAAACTGAAGACGGAACTTAATTTTTTATAAATCTTATGTTGGAAGGAACCCTAGCCTACCTCTTAAGTGTTCATTTATTTTTAAGCACATGTAATGGTTTAAAATGAATAGGTAGAAACCTGTATTACTTCAATTTTCAACCACCTGGATTATGCAACCATCGGTTCCGTTTTTATTTTGCGACTGTTTTAAATCCGAACCCTATGAATAAATTACCATTCCGGAAAAAAACCTCCATGGAGGCTATTGAAAATGCCTCCGCCAGGTTATTGATAGAAAAAATGGGCATCTCTGAAAGCGAATTCTCCGAGATCAACCTTGTATACGGCGTCAGTGCTTCCAAACTTTTGGAACTAATGCAGTTAAGTAAATATCCTTTTATATATACAGGAAAGGCCACCGGTCAGTGTGAAATGTGTAGCCGCTATTACAGCTAAATATTTCTAATTTTTTGCTTTAGTCTAGTACAGGAAACCGGTATTGAATTTAGTGCGTTTCGGTGTACTTTTTAAAATTGTCAAGTATAGCCTGCCAGCCACCTCTTTGCATTTCAACTGAATGGGTAGTCTCTGCTTCAAAACTTTCTACTACTTTGGTCGTCTCGTGCTGGTCAGTAAAGTGAATGCTTACTTTTCTGCCATCATCCATAGTGTAGGCTATATTCATATTCTTATCTACTGTTGTATATACACCAGCAAAATCAAAACTGAAACTTCCGTCTTTTGCGGCCATGGTCGTTTTAAATTTACCTCCTTCTTTCAGATCATTCTCAGCATATGGTGCATGCCAGTCGTCCGATGCCTGGCACCATTTAGTGATGTGTTGGGGATCTGACCAGTAATTCCAAACTTTTTCAACCGGGGCATTTACTATTGTTTCAACTGTGATGATTGTGGGAGTAACTGTTTCCATGATTGTTGATTTTAAATTCAATACAAACTTACAGTGCTCATCTAAAATGGCAGCTGTAGTAAAGCGCCAATTGCAGGGGGTGATTGCGTATATGAGCGACGGGTTTAGGTTTGATTAACATCAGGATCAAATCCTGTCAGTTCTCAATTCTTTACCTTCGCCGCTCAAATAACAGGTATGCAATTGGAAGAAACATTAGGGCTAAGAAGTGGAAATAAGTGTGAACTCTGCGGAGGTACAGATGGTGTGCAATTGTTTGAAGTTCAACCCCTGGATACCAGGAATGAAGAAAATTGTATTATGGCTTGCGCAAAATGCCGTGCACAAATTGAAAGGAAGGAAGAACTGGAGGGCAATCACTGGAAAGTTTTATCGGAAGCTATGTGGAGCGAAGTGCCGGGTGTGCAGGTAGTTGCATGGCGGATGTTAAACAGGCTGCGAAATGAAAGCTGGGCTTCCGATAATCTTGACATGCTCTATCTTGATGATGATAAACTTGCCTGGGCCAAAGCTACCGGCGATCATGAAAGTGACAGTTCTGTTGATCTTCATAAAGATGCTTATGGCGCAATGCTACATAGCGGGGATACCGTAGTTCTTACCAAATCATTAGATGTTAAAGGGTCTTCCGTTAATGCCAAAGTTGGAACGGTTATAAGAAACATTCGGTTGGTTGAAAACAATACCGAACAAATTGAGGGTAGGATAGAAGGACAAATGATCGTAATACTTACAAAATTTGTACGAAAGCATAACCATTAAGGATGGTTATGACGGGTTACAAAAATTTTATTCCGGATCAGAAAGATCTAAAATCATTTTCATGGTTAAGGATTCATGACCGGAAAAATTATCGTCCCGCAATATTCTATTGATAGTAAGAACAATTACAAGAATAACACGAATAAATCATTAGTTAGTTGATCTTGTTATCTTCTTAAGGTGTTCTTAAGTTCCACGAAGCAGTCGGGGTATGATTATTGATATTGTTTACTCTGGTTTTCGTTTTATTTTTTTAATGGCTTGCAATAAATATTAAATAAAGGTTATTTAAGTTATTGTGTATTTTCATAGCTACATCTCTTAATTTTTGCATTCGTTTTGAAAACTTTTACACCTGAAAAAATATACCCTTTCCTGGATGGCGGTGGTGAAATGGGTAAACGTACCCGTGAGTATGATTGGTCAGATTCTCCTGTTGGCTCCCCGGATCATTGGCCCCAAAGCCTGCGTACTACAGTAAGTAATTTGCTCCGGTCAAGGTTCCCTATGTTTTTATGGTGGGGTAAAGAAATGACCCAGTTTTACAATGATGCATACAGGCCCAGTTTAGGTAACAACGGCAAACACCCATTTGCGCTTGGTCAAAAAGGCAGGGAATGCTGGCCCGAGATCTGGGAGATTATTTATCCTTTGTTGGAGCAGGTAGAAACTACTGGTGAAGCTACATGGAGGGAGGACCAGTTAGTACCCATATACCGAAATGGAAAAATTGAGGATGTATACTGGACATACAGTTATAGCTCTGTTTTAGATGACGAAGGCAGGCATGCAGGTATATTGGTTACCTGTGTAGAGACTACAGAAAAAGTGATGAACCAGAAGCAGCTTGAAGAAAGCGAAGAGCAGTTAAGGTTTGCAATTGAAGCTACAGAACTGGCTACATGGGATTTTAACCCGGCAACCAAAACGTTCAAAGCAAATAAACGGTATCTAGATTGGTTCGGCTTTTCAGCTACTGGTGAAATAGAAATTGAGCAGGCCTTGAATGTTATTGCTCAGGAAGACCGGGAAAGAGTAAAGGCATTCTATCAAAAAGTGTTAGATCCCTCATGGCAACCCAGGTATGATATTACGTTTACCATTCGGCCCAACGACAGGCCTGAGAGAATAGTCAGGGCAAAGGGTAAAGTATGGTTTAATAAAGAAAATATTGCCAGCCGGTTTAACGGTACCCTGCAGGATGTAACGGAGCAAATAATAAACGAATCCAATAATCAAAAACAGGTGGCCATTATAGAAGCCAGTCATGAATTTATTGGGCTGGCTGGTGCTGATAGCAGTGCTCAATATGTAAATCCTGCAGGATTAAAAATGTTGGGCTGGGATAGTTATGAAAATAAGAAGATTCTTGATTGCGTTTTCCCTGAAGACAGGGAACTGGCTAATTCCTTAATTCCCATCTTATTTGAAAAAGGGCACTTTTCCCATGAGATCCGTTTTATGAACAGTAAAACCGGAGAGCCGTTCTGGTTATTATGGAATGCATTTGCTATTCGCGATAGCATTACTGGTGAAATAACTGGTCTGGCAACTGTAAGCCCTGACATTACCGAAAGGAAAAAAACGGTAGAATCACTTAAGGAAAGTGAAAAGAATTTGCGCAATATTATTATACAGGCACCGGTAGCCATGTGCATACTATTAGGTCCGGATCATGTAGTAGAAATTGCCAATGACCGCATGTTTGAATTATGGGGTAAGTCTAGCGAAAACATGCTGCATAAACCAATAATAGTGGGGCTGCCGGAGATCCGGGAGCAGGGTTTCCAGGAATTGTTGAACGATGTATATACTACAGGTAAAAGCTATACTGCAATAGGTGTTCCCGTAACACTAATAAGAAATGGCATAACAGAAACTGTTTTTGTAAATTTTGTTTACGAAGCATACCGGCAAACAGATACTTCTATTGCCGGTGTAATGGTGGTTGCCACCGAAGTTACCGAACAGGTTCATGCCAGTAAAAAAATAGAAGAAAGTGAACAACAGGTTCGCAGCCTGGTTGAAAGTGCTCCCTTTCCCATTGGCGTTTATATTGGTAGAGAAATGCGTATTGCGCTTGTGAACCAATCCATACTTGATACCTGGGGAAAAGGTCCTGACCTTCTTGGTAAACGGTATGCCGAAGTATTGCCCGAGTTAGAAAGTCAGTCAATTTATGAACAGCTGGACAAAGTATATACTACGGGAATTCCTTACCATGCCAAAAACCAACGGGTAGACCTGGTTGTTAATGGAAAACTCCAGCCTTTTTATTTTAATTACAGCTTCACACCTTTATTTGATGCGACCGGAAACGTGTATGGAGTAATGAACACAGCTGCTGATGTTACCGATCTGAATATTGCCAAACAAAAAGTTGAAGAGAGTGAACGCAATTTCCGCCGGCTTGTAATGCAGGCGCCAGTTGGTATCTGTATTGTAAACAAAGAAAATTTGATGGTGGAAATTGTGAATGATTCTTTTTTAGAAATTGCAGGGAAAAGGCGGGAAGTACTGGAGAAAAAATCGTTTTGGGATGCCGTGCCTGAAGTTGCCACATTTTATGAGCCTATTTTAAATAATGTGTTTACAACCGGCAACACTTATTATGCGCATGAGCATGAGATCATGCTTATCCGCGATAATAAGCCGGAAACAGTATATGTAAATTTTGTTTACGATCCTATAAAAGAAGAAGATGGTATTGTAAGTAAAGTAATGATGCTGGTGATTGAAATTACTCCGCAGGTACTGGCACGAAGAAAAATTGAAGAGATTGTAACTGAAAGAACCAGGGAGCTGGCCCAGGCAAACGAAGCCCTTCTTCACACCAACCAGGAGCTGGCACGTTCCAATCAAAACCTGGAAGAATTTGCGTATGCGGCTTCGCATGACCTGAAAGAACCGATCCGGAAGATTCATTTCTTTTCAGATCGTATCAAGGCCAGTCTCAATGAACGTTTTTTGCCGGAAGAAACGAGGTATTTTTCACGGATGGAAGAGGCCTCCAAAAGAATGAGTTTGCTGATCGATGACCTGCTTTCCTATTCACAGGTTGGACTAAAACCCAAAACTGTGGAAGAGGTCAATATGAATAATCTGATCAAAATGGTGCTTAGTGATCTGGATCTTGAAATAGAACAAAAACAGGCTACTATAACAACGGATCCGCTATTCATAACAAAAGGACACTACCGCCAGTTGCAACAGGCCTTTCAAAACCTGCTAGCCAACGCATTAAAATATAACCGGCCCAATGTAAGGCCCGACATTCGTATCCGATATAAAATGTTGAGCGGTAATGATGTTTCCCTGCCCTTACTGGCGGAACAGAGAGACAGGGATTATCATTTGATACAGGTAATTGATAATGGAATTGGATTTGAACAGCAGGATGCTGAACGCATTTTTAATGTTTTTACAAGGCTACATGGCAATTCAGAATACAGGGGCACCGGCGTAGGGCTTTCCATTGCGCAGCGGGTGGTAAAAAATCACAATGGTCATATCTGGGCCCAAAGTCAACCTGGTGTGGGTTCTGTGTTTAATGTTTTATTGCCTGTTCTTTAATCTTGTTGTTGCAACTTTCCATGATTGTTCCGGCAAACATTGCTAAGTATTGGATTGCCATTTCAATTGCCTTTGCGGGTATGTGTGAAGTTGTCTATAATTTTTGTTTGATGTTTATTCATCATGCATTTTTTGAAGCCCGGGAATGAAATGATGGAAATAAGTTGATCCTACTTATTCCGGCACCCAAACACTGACAGAACCAGGTGTTACAAAAAATTCTCCCCATCCATTTTCTGTTATTATAACCCGGGCAGGATGTTTTTGTAGTAAGTCTTTAAATGTTCTGCCTGCGTAACGACTGCCTATTTCCATTAGCTTATGGCCGGCATCTCCATTGGAAAGTACCACGGCGCAACCTGTATGTTCCTCATCACCCTCTCTTGTCCAGCCGATACAATTTGGATGATCAAAGTAATCGCGTTGCATGCCGTATGCATGGTTCTTTCGGGCATGTACAAGCGCCGGTAATTCTTCAACCTTATTCAAAAAGATCTCGTACTCTTTGCCATCTTTTCCTTTGTCAATATAATGAGCACCATACAGATCGGGGTAAAAAAGGCAGGGATATCCTTCATCTCTTAACAGGATGAGTGCATAGGCTAATGGTTTGAACCAATGTTCTACCGGGGCTTCTAATGCCTGCAAAGGCTGTGTATCATGATTGTCAACAACAGTAACTGCTTTTCCGGGCATTGCCTGCATCAGGGAATCATGCAGTATAGTGCGCAGATCGTAATTGTTGCCACTGTTGCTTGCATTATGAAAATTGTGATGAAGCGATGAATCAAAAAGACTCATGTGGCCTTCTGTAGCTTCGATATAGCGAAGTAAAAGTTCCAACCTGCCAGGTGCCCAATATTCGCCTACAGCAAAAATTTCTTTACCGGTAGATTGCCGCAGCTTTACCAGCCATTCATTATAAAGTTTGGGTGAAATGTGTTTGACAGCATCAAGCCGAACACCATCAAAAGGCACCGTATCGTGATACCATTTACCCCAACGGTTCAGTTCTTCCCGCAAAGCGGGATTTCTAAACTCAACATCGTTAAACATCAGGTAATCATAATTGCCTTTTTCATCGTCTATCATTTCTTCCCAATCGTCACCCCATTCCTGCAAAATATTATAGATGGCCCTATTACCGGAGCGGTGATCATAGTCTACGCCACTAAAACATTGGTGGTCCCAAATAAATTGAGAGTATTTACCGCCACGTCCGGGGAAAGTAAATTTTGTAAATGCTTCAATCTCTACCGGCTCTGACAGAACTTCGTTCCGGTTCTCGTGGTGTACTTTCACTGCTCTTATCAATTCCGTTTCATCGCCACCGCCCATATGGTTCAGCACAATATCAACAATGACCTGGATGCCTTGCTGCTGTAAACTTTGGACTGCTTCAATGTATTCTGCTTTCGTACCATACCTGGTACGAACTGTCCCTTTCTGATCAAACTCTCCCAGGTCGTATAAATCATACACATCATAACCTACACTGTCGCTCCCGGCAGCTGCTTTGTAAGCTGGTGGCAGCCACACAGATGTAATACCCAGGTCTGCCAGTTCTGGTGCTTTATTTTTTACTTCTTTCCAAAAATTTCCATCGTTGGGAATATACCAGTGGAAAAACTGGATCATCGTACCATTTTGCATAGTGCTCTGTTCAATTGGCGATTACCTTTTAAAATATTATGCCACAGCCTGCTTATTTGTTTCTTGGGGAATAAATCATGTCTGTTATCAAGAATTTTAAGCAAGGCTGTGGTTGACCAAGCCTGTGTCGGGTATTTTTCAACACGACATAGAGCAGAAGGATTTTTAAATGATGCACTAATATCCTTTCAGGACAAGCCAATTATCTTTCCATCTTCGGTGATGTCCATATGTTCTGCAGCGGGAATGGAGGGAAGTCCGGGCATACGCATAATATCTCCTAAAACCGGAATGATAAAACCTGCACCTGTTGCCAGTTCAAATTCTCTCACGGTGACAACAAAATCTTTGGGCCTTGCCAGTTTTTTTTCATCATCGCTAAGACTTTTTGGGGTTTTAGCCATGCAAACAGGTAAATGGTCAAAACCCAGTTCTTTAATTTGTTTTAAACCTTGTTTTGCTTTAACAGAATAGTCAACACCATCGGCTCCATACATTTCGGTTGCAATACAATGAATTTTTTCCTCTACAGAAATGTTCCAGTTGTATAAAGGTTGAAATTGATTTTGTTTGGCCTCAATGTTATGCACTACTGCTTCTGCCAGTTGTGTTGAACCTTCGCCGCCATCGGCAAATGCTGTTGAAACAATTGC
>DASTMJ010000053.1:0-3645 GCA_035714205.1 Flavisolibacter sp.
TTAGAAGTAAAGACCCGTCCACCCAGGTAGGTGCCTGTATTGTGAACAGCCAGAATAAAATTGTAGGGGCCGGTTATAATGGCTTGCCTATGGGTTGCAGCGATGAAGATTTCCCCTGGGATAAAACAGGCCGGTTCCTGGAGACCAAATATCCCTATGTATGCCATGCAGAACTGAACGCCATCCTGAATAACATTGGAATGGATCTTACCGGTTGCCGTATTTACACCGCCCTTTTCCCTTGCAATGAATGCAGCAAGGCCATTATACAGTCAGGCATTAAAGAAGTGATCTTCCTGAGTGATAAATACGATGGCACCGATGTATCTGTTGCCAGTAAACGAATGCTGGATACGGCCAGGGTAACCTACCGTAAAGTTGATGCTAACAGGAGTCACATCCATTTATCCTTTGATGAAAAACTGGTGTAAATGTTGGGTACACCGATACTCCGTCAGGAAAAAATAAATATTTTTTCTGCAGAGTGCACCGGTACACGACGAAAGCCAACTAAAGAAAATAGTAGAAACGATCACCACTTTGTGGAAGTATTCAGCCATATCTCCTTACGTTTCATTCCACAACAAATACGGGATGCGCTGTTTTCAACCGGTAATGGTTCATTAAAATCTCCTGTAAAAAAAATGCTGGTACCCACAGCCCAATAAATCAATTGCCACCTGGTATTTATTTACCGTTATGCAAACCCGATCACCTATTTTTGAAAGACTCCAAATCAACCCAATGACAGCATTTCCCATTGCTTCAGACGTGATGTTTACCTTATTTGAACTGACACCTGATCTTGTATGTATAGCAGGCAAAGATGGTTTTTTCAAAAAGATCAATCCCGCCGTCTCGCAAACATTAGGTTATTCAGATGAAGAGTTAATGTCAAGGCCCATTGCTTCTTTTATGCACCCCGAAGACCGCGAATATACAGCTATGAAAAGAGCCGCACTTCTACAGGGAAAACCACTTCTCAATTTACAGAACCGCTACTGTACAAAAGCAGGTGAAGTAGTATGGCTGGAATGGACCTCTGTCTACCTCCCGGAGAAAGAAGTGGTTTTTGCCATCGCCAAAGACATCACGGTGCGAAAACTTATTGACCAGGACATTGAAAAACAATACCGGAAATTCCAGGGATTGGTCAGTCATTTTAAGAATAGCCTGGAAAAAGATAAAAAATCGCTGGCAGTGGAACTACACGAAGGCTTGGCGCAGATTGCTGTTGCCGTAAAAATGGACATCGATTGGCTGCGCCAGCAACTGGTCCATGCCGAAGAACCTGTAAAAACAAGGTTAGCCCATGCACATTCGGCAGCCGAATTACTGATCCAGTCCATGCAACGTATTTCCTTTGAGATCAGCCCGGCCATGCTGGAAGACCTGGGTGTACACGAGGTTTTAAAATGGTTGTGTAATCATTTTACCAACCTGCACAATATTTCCTGCCGGATGCACTTTAGTATAGAAGAACACCTGTTGTCACCAGAATTGCAGCTCGATGTTTTCCGGATCTGCCAGGAGGCATTAACCGGCTGTGTGGATCCAGCAAAGGCTATAGATATTAATATTGATATCTCAGTGGACAAAAACCAGCTCCTCCTCAAATTTTACGACAAGGGGAAAGGTTTTGAATTGGAAGCGGCTGACAGCCTGGAGGCCTTTAACAATATCAAAAAAAGGGCAGCTTCGGTGCACGGGGAAGTAACTGCAGGTACAGGTGCACATGGAGGAACCATGGTTACAGTTAGCATCTGCCTGTAGATCAAACAATTCGTTGAACCACCATACCTGGAAAACTTTTACAGCATGAATTATTTGGAAAAGATAATTGGCGAGATAGAACTCCATTCTGTTGACGGAATAAAAGACTGTTTTGCAAACGGTATTCATCCAAACGATCATTTTAAGAACCAACCACTCATTTACGAACTATTAAGTGAATATACCCGCACCCCCAGGTTTAAAGATTGCGTAAAAGCTTTTGTAGACCATGGATTAAACTTTGAAGACAAAACATTACTGGCAGTGCTTATGGATGATGCCGGGGCACTGGAAAATTGCTTAACAACCGAACCCGCTATCGTTGAAAGGCGGTACACAATCAGGAGTGCCTATACTCCACTGGACGAAGTTACCCTCTTACATATTTGCGCAGAATTCAACCACCTTTCCTGTGCTAAGGTTCTTGTACAATATGGTGCCGATATCAATGCAAAAGCAGGAACGGATGCATACGGTTTTGGAGGACAAACACCCGTTTTTCATACCGTCAATCAGAATTCTAACAACTCTGCCGACATGCTTTATTACCTGGTTGAAAAGTCTGCCGATCTAACCTTGACAGTACCCGGGATTATCTGGGGTAAGGGTTACCCATGGGAAACCTGTATACCAGCTGTGAACCCTGTCAGTTATGCCATGATGGGCCTCCTGCCGCAAATGCACAGGAGTGAAACAACCATTGCAACCGTAGTATCCTATTTAATTAAGGCGGCTTATGGAATTGACTATATTCCACCCAATGTTCCAAATGCCTATCTGAAAAAATGAAGTTGCTATCCGGAAAACGAACAGGATTTTATTCCGCCCACCTTCATTACTGCATCTTTCTTATCTTGAAACGACAAAGCAATACTCCTCATGTCCATAGTAACCAGGAAAGTATTTATAAGAAACTCCACCCTCGCCTTTGCGGGCCTTGTTGCGGGCAGTTCATTTGATTTTCCGAAAAAAGATCTTCTCTTATCATTTTCAACATTGGGTTGTCCCGACTGGACCTTTGAGCAGATCACCAGCTTTGCGGTGCAGCATGGTTACAAGGGCATTGAAGTAAGAGGATTAAAAAGACAGATGGACCTTACCAAATGTCCTGAGTTCAATAGCGAAGAAAACAGGAAGGTTACATTGGCAATGATGAAGCAGAAGGGCTTGCAGTTTGTAGGTCTTGGTTCATCTGCCAACCTGCATCTGCCGCCTGGTGCTGAAAGAGAAAAAAACCTGGACGAAGCCAGGCGTTTTATTGACCTGGCAGAACAGGTCAATTGCCCCTATGTACGGGTATTCCCGAATACCCTTCCAAAGGACCAGGATAAAAAACCCACGATGGAGCTGATTGCAAAAGGTTTATTGGAATTAGGTGATTATGCGAAGAATAAAAATGTAACCGTGCTGATGGAAACCCATGGCGACCTGGTAAAGATTGAAGACCTGGAATGGATCATGCGGGCCGCAAAACACAAACATGTAGGGCTGGTTTGGGACGTTAGTAATATGTGGACCATCACAAGGGAATCACCCGTACAGGCTTTCAAACAATTAAAAAAATACATCCGGCATACACACATCAAAGATGCCAGGTGGGTTGATGGCAAACTTCAATACACTCTGTTAGGCCAGGGTGACGTACCCATCTTTGAAGCCATTGATGTTTTAAGAAAAGGTGGATACAAAGGTTATTACAGTTTTGAATGGGAAAAGATGTGGCACCCCGAAATTGCAGAACCGGAAATTGCGCTTGCAGACTATCCTGTTGCGATAAAAAGACATTTTAAAAGTTCTTAGTTTGTGGTTTGTAGTTAATTTAGTTCGTTGTGTCCTGGAAAAACGCAGCAGGTCTAATGAACCACAACTACA
>DASTMJ010000054.1:0-11500 GCA_035714205.1 Flavisolibacter sp.
CTGGTTGAAATTATCATTATTGCATAATGAATTTCTCAACAGAGACCAAACCGCTTTCTCTTTCTTTCACACGGGCCAGGTATTGACCTTTGGGTAAACCGGAAACCTGTTGTGTACTTCTTACTGAATTAAACTCTTTTACAATGCGGCCAGAATTGTCAACAACCTGGATGTCATATGTAGAAGTAGCATTAGAAAGAACCAGTGATACGTTTCCGTTAGCGGGAGCCGGGTTTGGATAAACCAATACATTACTGGCAGCGGTGCTGATGCTTATTGAACGGATCTCGCTGTATTTTGATTTGCCATCCAGATCAACCTGCAAAATTCTATATTGAACAACACCTTTAAAGTTGAAGACATCACTGTATGTATAATTCAGGTCAGTCTCACTCAGGCCATTTTCTGCTTTTGTAGCAATAAATCCAAGGTTTTCCCACTTGTTGTTGTAAAAACGCTGAACATAAAAACCTTTATTATTCATTTCAAAAGAAGTAGTCCATTTTAATGAATTTGAAGAATTAACTCTTGATGCGGTAAAGGTTTTAAAGCTTACGGGCAGGGTAACAGGTGTAGTCACTTTAGTACAAATGGAAGAATCGGCACCTTCATATTTGATAATGAATGCCAAATAAGGAGCTTTTGCACCATTAAAAATATTCTGGTTAGATCCAGAACCGTAATAGCAATAAGTTATGCTGGACCTGGCAACTGAAAAATCATCGTTGTGAGGTGCATATTTATAATCATATGGCGGAGGAAGAATATTACCATCACCATCATCCACACCAGCGCTTAAAATTTCAGGAGCTTTTGTGCCTGCAGGAACAGGGGATTTAAAATAGATAACAAACTTACCTGTAGGAAAATAATTCATATTCGCCGGGGTTGTTCCATACCCAGGATAATACTTAAGATTTCCTTGTTTAGCTGTTTTGCAGTCGCCGCCACCAAGGTTGCTGTTTGAATAATATTGCACACAAGGAAGGGGATTTGTTGTTTGCGAATAACCTATAAGGCTCGCACAGAGTACGAAGATTGAGAGTACAAACGTTTTCATAATTACGCGTTTAAGGTATATGATGAGTTATTTCATCCTGGTTAGATGGTCATCAAGGCTGGAATAGAAGGAAATTGACAGGATGCGGATACCTATTGGGGGATATGGTTCAGAGGGGAGTTCAGGGGAAGATGGATTAAAAACCTATTAGCTCCGGGTTTGGAGAGTTTCTGGATTGAATTTGTAAAGGCTTTTTTGAAAAGGAAGTTGGAGATGAGATTGCTTGTGGACGTAAAAGTAGAAACAATTTTGAAAAAGTCAAATATTGCAATCATTTTTTTTCAAATTTATTGCACCAATACTTTTTCAGTTGTCACACTGCCTGATTGCCTGTCAGTTACCCTAATGATGTAGCCTCCTCTTTTAAGATTATTGATCTGCTGAGTAGAATTGTTTATTGAAACCCACTGCTGAATTAACTGGCCATTGATGTCCAACACCTGTACATCTCTGAAAGAATTTACATTCTCAAAGGCAATAGATATCCTGCCGTCGGTACTTGGATTGGGGTATACCACCATTTTGTCTTTCAATCCCAAACTGTTTAAGTTTTGGGCAGGACTATACACCGTGCGGCCCTGCATATCAATTTGTTTTAGACGGTATTGTACATTTCCTCTTGTCAATGTATTATCGCCATATAGATAATTAAGCGTTGGGTTATTATCATCCTGCGATGCTATTGATGCTATATAAGCCACCGATGTCCATGGCTCAGATCCATTTCTTCTTTCAATTTCAAAACCCCGGATGTTTTTTTCTTTTGTGGTTTGCCATGCTACCTGCACGGATGCTGTATTCTGCCTGACCTGGAATTCATTAAAATAACCAACGTTGTTTTCTTCATTAGGCCGGCTAAAAATGCTACTGTATAAAGATTGCAGGCTACCAAACCGAACGGTTACCAGGCTGCCGCAGGAATTATTATAGGAGAGAGGTGGTAACGATCTGAAAAATTGAGACAGGTTTTTTTGTGCATTTATGGTGAACGAAGCATCAACCAGGGTATTGCCGTTGAAGAGTAAAACCAAATGATCATCTAATTCATTTTTTATAAGATCGTTGAAAAAAAGATCATTAGTTACGGTTGAAGCGGAGAATGAATTGGTGTTTACAGACTGTTTCATTAAATAGTTACTGCGGTAAAGGTCATTAAGGTTTAGTTGGATATTATTTGCAGTTTGACTGTTAGCCGGGGCTGAACTAATGGTTACAATGCCATTCCTTTCCAATTCCTGTTTAGGCAGGTTTATAATATAAAAACCATTTTCTGTTGGCGATCTGTAATAACTAATTAAGGAGAAGCAATCAAGCGATAATGGGGTGGTGCCTGCATTGGATAATTCAAAATAAGGGTTGCCGTTTAAGGCCGTATACGATCTGTTTAGCTGAAGCTGAGCCCATAATGCATTTGAAAAGACAAAAAGAAGAATCGTAAAAAACTGCTTTTTCATAACCCATACATTTATCACATTATCAATTCACATAATCACCAGGGATCATGAGATTATTTAGCAACCAAAGCTGCCGTTAATCTTAGGGGAATGAAAAGTGCTCACCCAGGTAAATCAAAAAGAATTCCAATTATGATGGGGCATGTCCAATTCTTTCTTTTGCCCATTTTAAAGCTTTATGAAATTGCTCTTTTTCGGTTAAACTGGTGTTATCTAAAACAAGGGCGTCCTCAGCTTGCCTCAGTGGGCTTACTTCACGGTGAGAATCAATATAGTCTCTTAGTTCAAGATTGTTTTTTATCTCTTCAATGGTGATATTGGGGTTTTTTTCGTACAATTCCTGGAAACGGCGTTCGACACGAACGGCATTATCCGCCGTCATAAAGATTTTTAATTCTGCATCGGGGAAAACCACGGTGCCTATATCCCTACCATCCATCACTATGCCCCTGTGTTTACCCATCTTTTGCTGTTGTGCAACTGCGTAGTCTCTCACTTCTTTTATGGCAGCAACATCACTGACTTTTTCTGCAACTACAAGATCGCGAATTACATACTCTACATTTTCATCATTTAGAAATATCTCTGACCTTTCACTTTTTGGATTATAAATAAAGTCCAGTGAAATATCTTCCAGTGCTTTTTTTACTTCAGTAATATCTGTCCAATCAACGTGGTTGCGTAAGAAATACAGGGTAATAGCCCGGTACATAGCTCCACTATCAACATAAATATAATTCAGCTCTTTTGCCAATTGTTTGGCAAGGGTGCTTTTTCCGCAGGAGGACCAGCCATCTATGGTGATAATAATCTTTTTCATAACAACCTTTGCAAAAATGCAGTCATTAAATTACACGGCAAAAAACATAGCTCTTTAAATATCAAAAAGCAGGTACCTGAAATAAAAAATCCCGCCGTGTTAGGCGGGATTTTAATTGTTTTATTTGAACTTAAGCTTTTGATTCTTCGGTAACTTTTTTCAAAGTAAAAGTAAGCTTACCATTTTCTTTATCAAGGCCGGCTTCCAACACATCCCCCGGCTTTATGTTCATATTCAATATTTCTTCAGCCAGCGGATCTTCCAGGTATTTCTGGATAGCCCTGTGTAAAGGCCTTGCACCAAATTGCTGGTCATATCCTTTATCTGCAATAAAACCTTTTGCCTCTTCTGTCAATTCAAGGCTGAAACCAAGATTGGTCAGACGTTTCATTACACCTTTCATTAAAATGTCTATGATCTCGAAGATGTGTTCTTTGGTCAAAGAATTGAAAATGATCACATCATCAATCCGGTTCAAAAATTCGGGAGAGAATGTACGTTTCAAAGCTTTTTCAATCACTGCTTTATTAGCTTCGTCCTGGTTTTGAACACGGGATGCCGTTGCAAAACCTACACCTTCACCAAAATCTTTCAACTGGCGTACGCCAATGTTTGAGGTCATGATGATAAGTGTATTTTTAAAATCAACCTTACGACCCAGGCCATCGGTTAACTGCCCATCATCCAACACCTGCAATAAAATATTGTAAATATCCGGGTGTGCCTTTTCAATCTCGTCAAGCAAGATCACACTATACGGTTTGCGACGAACTCTTTCTGTCAGCTGGCCACCTTCTTCATAACCAACATACCCCGGAGGTGCACCAATTAAACGGGATACAGTGAATTTTTCCATGTATTCACTCATATCAATCCTGATCAACGCATCTTCGCTGTCAAACATATGACGGGCCAGTGCCCTGGCCAACTCCGTTTTACCAACACCTGTCGGACCAAGGAAGATGAATGTACCAATTGGTTTTTTAGGATCTTTTAAACCAACACGGTTTCGTTGAATTGCTTTTACAACTTTGCTGATTGCTTCATCCTGTCCAACAACCATAGCCTTCATTTCATCTGCCATCTTACGCAGCTTTTGTGTTTCAGCTTCCACCATACGCTTAACGGGTATCCCTGTCATCATACTGATCACTTCAGCTATTTCTTCTTCACCAATGGGATATCGTTTATGCTTGCTTTCTTCTTCCCACTGCGCTTTTGCTTTTTCCAGTTCTTCACCCAGGCGTTTTTCAGTATCCCGCAAAGCTGCGGCTTCTTCAAACTTCTGGCTTTTTACCACCCTGTTTTTTTCGACCTTGATGTCTTCAATTTTCTTTTCAAGGTCTAATATATTTTGAGGAACATTGATGTTCTTTAAGTGAACCCTTGCACCTACTTCATCCATTACATCAATTGCTTTGTCAGGCAATAAACGGTCAGTAATATAGCGGTCACTTAATTTAACGCAGGCATCAATAGCTTCCTGGTCGTAATTCACATTGTGATAGTCTTCATACTTGGATTTAATGTTATCCAGAATCTGAATGGTATCTTCAACACTTGGGGGATCGATCATCACTTTTTGAAAACGACGATCGAGGGCTCCGTCCTTTTCAATGTACATCCTGTACTCGTCTAAAGTGGAGGCGCCAATGCATTGGAGTTCACCACGAGCAAGTGCCGGTTTAAAAATGTTGGATGCATCCAGGGAGCCGGAAGCTCCACCTGCACCTACAATAGTATGAATTTCATCGATGAAGAGGATCACATCACGGTTCTTTTCCAACTCGTTCATGATCGCTTTCATCCGTTCTTCAAACTGGCCACGGTATTTAGTACCTGCTACCAATGCAGCAAGGTCAAGCGAGATCACTCTTTTATCGAACAATACCCTTGATACTTTTCTTTGAACAATTCTCAGGGCAAGACCTTCAACAATGGCTGTTTTACCAACACCGGGCTCTCCAATAAGAATAGGGTTGTTCTTCTTACGACGGGATAGTATCTGGGAAACCCTTTCAATTTCTTTTTCACGACCTACAATTGGATCCAGCGTTCCTGTTTCAGCCAATTTTGTGATGTCTCTTCCAAAATTGTCTAAAACCGGTGTTTTACTTTTTGTGGTACCAGCCTGGCGGGATTTTGATTGAGAATATTTTTTTTCATCATCAAAATCATCGTCGTTTTCTTCCTGGTACTCTGCGCGGGGATCATTTGATTTCATAACCCCTAGTTCCTGTCTGAATAAATCGTAATCCACGTCAAATTGATTTAAGATTTGAGTTGCAATATTTTCTTTGTTCTTCAGGATGGAAAGCATCAGGTGTTCTGTTTCTACAGTTGCACTTTTTAATGCTTTTGCTTCCAACACTGTTACCCGAATCACTTTTTCAGCCTGTTTTGTAAGAGGTAAGCTATTGATGTTTGCAATGTTTTTACCTGTTTTATCTTTTACGGCTAGTTCTATTTCTTTTCGTAATTCGTATAAGTCAACGTTAAAGCTTTTCAATATTCGAACCGCTGTATTATCACCTTCACGAATTAACCCCAGCAATAAATGTTCCGTACCTATAAAATCATTGCCTAACCTTAATGCTTCCTCCCTGCTGAACGAAATGATCTCTTTTACTTGTGAGGAAAAATTATTATCCATTTTAATAGTTGTGCTTTATACAATAATAAAAAATATTTTTGAGCAGGGTAAGACGGAAAATGTTAAGTCTTTCCGGTGCTTTATATGGAAGTCAAAACTGATACCAAAGAGAAATTTCATGTCATCCGTGTTGAAACTTCAAATTTGTCTGCTAATATGGCAGCAGATTTGAACCGCCAACTGGTAGAGCTACTTAAAGATAATACAAAGAATGTGGTTGTCAATCTTCGCGGTGTCAAATCTATGGAAGAAGAGGCCGCGGAGATTTTGGTAAGGATCCAGCAGAAATTTTATGAATCAGGTGCCTCTTTTGTTTTTTGCGAAATACCCAAAAACCTTGAGTCTTTCCTGGATGAAAAAAAATTACTGGAGCTGATGAATGTAACGCCGACCGAAAGTGAAGCCTCAGATATTGTACAAATGGAAGAAATTGAGCGGGAACTTCTTGGTGATGATGAATTTGAAGAAGAAAAGGAATAGTTTGTAGCCGGCAACCGTACTTCAATTTAGCTTTCGTTGCGTCGCACTCTTGTGCGTTTTGTTTGCTATTCAGCTATCAAATTGTCAAATACCTACTTCACTTAGTAAATGAACATTTCTCCCTCCTTACAAAAGTTTGTTCAACAAAAATTGGAAAACCACCTCGGTCATTTAACAAATGATATTCGGTTTTCTTCAATTGGCGGAGGCAGCATCAACCAGACGTATAAGATTAGCGCTGGTGCAAACCTTTTTTTCTGCAAAACCAATTCTGCTACTAAATTTCCACACTTGTTTGAAAAGGAAGCTAAAGGCCTAAAACTCATTCAACAGCAACATCTGATCAAAACACCCAAACCGGTAGAATACTTTGAAGTTGAAAACACACAGCTTTTGTTATCGGAATGGATTGAAGAGGGTGAAAGAAATAAAAATTTCTGGAGATCATTTGGTGAGCAACTGGCTGCTGTGCACCAGGTATCCAATGTTCAATTTGGTTTAGACGAAGATAATTTTATGGGTAGCGTACCTCAGTGTAATAACCGGGATGATGATTGGATCCGGTTTTTCCGGGATAACCGTTTACAACCAATGATTGAACTTTGCATAAACAGACAATTGCTGAATTTAACGCACCAGAAGCATTTTGAAAAATTATTTGATCAATTGCCTTCAATATTTGATGATCAGCAAAAACCAGCATTGGTTCACGGTGATCTGTGGAGTGGAAATTTTATGTGCAATCACCAATCGCAACCAGTGTTGATTGACCCGGCTGTTTATTACGGACATCCTGCGGTTGACCTGGGAATGACTACTTTATTTGGTGGTTTTCAACAGGGTTTTTATGATGCCTATCATTATAATTCGCCCCTGCCGCGTAATTACCGTGAGCAATGGGAAGTTTGTAATTTATATCCTTTACTTATACATGTTTTTCTATTTGGCAGCAGTTATTTAAGGCAGGTTGAACAAACTTTATCCCGGTTTCAATAAATACTGTATTTTGACCACTTTATTTATCGTGCATGTTGTCAGTAACTATCCTAGGGAATAACTCAGCGGTACCAGCCTTTAACCGGCATCCTACCAGCCAGGTGGTGTCACATGATGGTATCAATTATTTGGTTGATTGTGGTGAAGGAACACAAATACAAATGATCAAATACAAGATACGCCGCGGAAAGATTTCGCACATATTTATTTCTCATTTACATGGTGATCATTATTTTGGCCTGGTAGGTTTACTTAATACGTTTGGTTTACTTTCGCATAAGCAGGAATTGCATGTTTTTGGTCCTTCGCCTCTTCAGCAGATTATTGAAATGCAAATGCGGGTAGCTGAAACCGTACTACCGTATCCTTTATATTTTCATACTCTTACGGGACCAAAGGTTTTAGTGGATAATGAAAAGATCAGGATCAGCTGTTTTCCAACAACACACCGGATCGAATGTTATGGATTTTTATTTGAAGAGAAAGAAGGTAAAAGAAAATTATTGATCGACAAGGTAAGGAAGCTGAATATACCCGTTAGTTTTTATAGCAGTTTGCAGGACGGGCTGGATTATATTACTCCACGTGGTCAACGCATTAGCAATGACGAGGTTACTACCGCTCCGGGAAAAGGGAAAAAATATGCTTTTTGTGCAGATACCCGGTACGATGAAAATCTATTGAAATATATAAGTGGAGCGGACATGATCTATCACGAAGCAACCTATCATGATAATATGCAGGAAAAAGCCTTTGAGCGTTTTCACTGTACCACAAAACAAGCAGCCGAAATTGCCAAATCGGCCGGGGCAAAAAAATTACTGATTGGTCATTTCAGTTCTAAATACAGTACCCTGGAACAATTTGAATCGGAGGCGAGGGAAGTATTTATAAACACCGACCTTGCCATTGAAGGCACTACATACGAGGTGCATTAATTGGGAACAAAGAATACAATAGCTGCCCCAGGCTTTAGTTAAACATCCATTTATAAAATAAGGGGAATTCTGCCCGCCATGTGGTTTCATTATGTTTGCCTTCGGAGCGAACAACAACATGCATTTTTGCTTTTGAATGTTCTCTCAATTGCTCAAAAACCTGTAGCATATCAGGCACCATAAATTCGTTTTCCTTCATACCTGCAAAAAAGTAGACCTTGTTTTTTATTTTTTTAATTTTTCCGGGATCTATATTCTTTAATTGGGGGTTGATCCAGAAAGCAGGTGAAAATATTCCGGCCCCACCAAACTTTTTTGGGTATTTCAAGATAGCATACAACGAGATCAATCCACCCATTGAGCTACCGGCAATAAAATGATGCTTACCACATTTTTTGGTGCGGTAGTTTTTATTAATAAAAGGTCTTAATGTTTTTACAAGAAAATCCACATAAGCATTGCCTTCTCCCCTGCCATATTTTTCCATATCATAGGGGGCGTACTCATTCAACCTTTTGTTGCCTCCATGATCAATAGCAACAACTATAATTTCTTTGGATTTATGTTCTAATGTGTCCAACGCTTCATCTACACCCCATTCTCCATAACCTGAAGTGGCATTATCAAAAACATTCTGACCGTCATGCATATAAAGTACCGGGTACTTTTTTCCGGAGGCATCGTAGGAGTGGGGGAGGTAGATCCAGATACGACGATAGCTGTTTAGCTGTGGAATAAAAAATGCTGTATCAATTATGTGTACATTTTTAGAAGCAGTACTTTTCTTTGTTTTTTTTGGGAAATGATCTGCCCAATGTTCAACAGCAAGGTTGATAGCAGTATCACCATCAACAACCAGTTTCCTGTTTTCCACAGGTGCAGCACCATTACCTGATTCAACCGTTTCCCAGCTGCCCCTGGTTAGTTTATATTCAAAGGACCCTGCCGGTAATAAAATGGTTAGAACTGATTTTTGACCTGTGGTTTTAAAAAGAAAATCTTCATTCCCGGGATTCCACCCATTGAAAGAACCGGCAAGGAAGATCTTACTTGTTGGTTCATGGTAGGCGGGTAACTGGTCAATAACAAAACTTACCTTGTATTGTGCAAATAGAAAATTGCTGAGGAGTAAAATAAAAAGACAAAAAATTATTTTCTTTCCGGTCATTCTTCCTATTTCAGGGTAGGCAGATATTGACGTACCTGGTTTAACAAACCATCGCTTAACGGCACCAATGGAAGACGCAGGTTATTTTCAATAATTCCCAATTCAGACAAAACTGCTTTAACGCCTGCCGGGTTGTTTTCTGCAAATAATAGTTCATACCCTGTCAACAACAAATTATTTATTTTTCTTGCAAGGTTATAATCATCGTTCAGGGCAGCTTCAATCATTGTGCAAAAATCCTTTGGAAAGCAATTGGCCACTACACTTATAACACCACGCATACCGCAGGCAATCTGCGCCAGTGCAAGATTATCATCACCACTCACTACTAGAAATTCCTGTGGTTTATCTCTCAGGATCTGCATACATTGATTCATATTCCCACTGGCTTCTTTTATGCCATGTATATTATCCACTTCCTGTGCAAGGCGAATAGTTGTGGCCGCGGTTATATTGCTGCCGGTACGCCCTGGTACATTGTATAAAATGATTGGTTTTTGTGTTGATGCAGCTAATGCTTTGTAATGTTGAAATATTCCTTCCTGTGATGGCTTGTTATAATAAGGGCTGGCAGAAAGAATGGCTGCCGCATTTTCTATGGGAAACGTTTCTAAATCTTTTATAATTTCTTTTGTGTTATTGCCACCTATACCCACCACAACAGGCACACGGCCAGTTACGATAGAAAAAGTATACGTGATGATGTCGATCTTTTCTTCACGGCTAAGGGTAGAAGTTTCACCGGTAGTGCCAAGCGTAACTATATAATTCACACCTTCGCTGATCACAAAATCAATCAGTTTTTGTAAACTGTCAAAATCTATTGATCCATCTTTTTTAAACGGTGTTACCAGCGCTACACCAGTTCCTTTTAATAAATCTCTTACAGACATCACTTACATTTTAAACACTAAAAGATCCGCTATTGGTTACATCATTCTGTGCTTCCATTTTACCTTCTTCAATATAACCTGTTTCATCCCAAAAACCCATCTTGCCAAACTTTTCTATACGTTGATTGATCCGTTCTTCAGGTGTAAATTGTTTTAGCTCCTGTAAAATTTTTACAAGATGGCATTTAACAATCTGGGCAGCTTCATTATAATCCCAATGTGCGCCACCTGCCGGTTCGGGAATGATCCCATCTACCAACCCAAAACCTTTCATGTTTTCGGCTGTTAATTTCAGTTGTTCAGCCGCAATTTCTTTTTTATCCCAGCTGCGCCATAAAATAGAACTGCAACTTTCGGGGGAAATTACTGTGTACCATGTGTTCTCCATCATATATACCCTGTCACCAACACCTATGCCTAACGCTCCGCCGGAAGCCCCTTCGCCGATGATAACACAGATAACAGGGACTTTTAGCCTGATCATTTCGTAAATATTGCGGGCAATGGCCTCTCCCTGGCCTCTTTCTTCGGCCTCAAGGCCGGGATAGGCGCCGGGAGTATCAATTAAAGTAATAATGGGCTTATTGAATTTTTCTGCCAGGCGCATTAGGCGCAATGCCTTGCGATAACCCTCGGGATTGGCCATACCAAAATTGCGCATTTGCCTGGTTTTGGTATTGATGCCTTTTTGCTGGCCAATGATCATTACGGTTTCGCCATCTAATTGTGCAAAGCCGCCAACCATGGCCTTGTCGTCTTTTACATTCCGATCTCCAAATAGTTCAAGAAAATTGGTGGTCATTTTCTCAACATACTTCAAGGTATACGGACGGTCAGGGTGACGACTGAGTTGTACTTTTTGCCAGGCAGTTAAATGCTGGGTAACCTCTTTTCTACGCTCCAGAATTTTTCCTTCAAGCTCTTCGATGGTCTTTGAATGATCGATTTTTTTTTGTTCCGCAACATGTTTCAACCGCTCAATTTCATCGATCAGGTCCTTAATAGGTTTTTCAAAATCAAGGAATTGTCTATTTGCAT
>DASTMJ010000055.1:0-8463 GCA_035714205.1 Flavisolibacter sp.
ATACCTGGAAGCCATGTGGAAGCGCAAAAGGGCGGATGCCATTGCCGCCGTGGCCTGTAGTCTCTCCTACGGTTTTGGCTCTTTGCCTTGTTTGCAGGCCATAAGCCATAGCCTCGCCAGACGAAAACGTGGTGTTGCTTATCAACACATAAATGGGTATACGGGTTAGCTTACTATAGTCTGCCTTTACTGTTCGCAGGGTATCTGACGTAAAAGCAATCCGGCCTTTTTCGGTTGCCTGGAAACTGGTTTTCGTACTCCAGAATTCCTCTTGTGTATTGGCCGCCCTGTTGTAGCTGACATGCAGTAAAACCGGCTCCTGAAAAAAGTAGCCAGCCAGCTGCGCTACTGTTCTTGGATCCCCACCAATGCATTTGCGCAGGTCAATGATAAGGGCATCGCTGTTCGAAAAAAAATTCATGGCGGCCACTATCAATTGCCCGGTATAATCGGTTGGCACAAACTGATCTATTTCCAGCAAGCCAATGTTGCCGGGAAGAATTTCCATTTTATTAAAATAATAATTGTAGGGCGACAGGTGGTTGTAACTAACCGGCATGCGTCGCTGCACATTGCCGGCCATGGCAGCATTAAAATCAACTCCAAAATGTTTGTCGTTACTAAGGGCTATGAGCTGGTTGCTCAAAACTGCGCTCAGGGCTTGCCCGCTTTCCACTTTATCATAATCACCATTGGCCAGGTGCTGTTTTAACTGCTGCTGTATAGCTGCCGCTATTTTTGCATCTACGTAATTACGGCTTACAGAATCGGCCAATGCTGTTATCAGCTCACGGATCTCCTGCTTGCGTAAGGTTTTGGTCTGGCTATAGGCTGTAGTGGCCAGGCAGTACAGGCAAAGAAAGAACATAATACATGCTTGCCTGAGTTTTCCAATCAGCAATTTCTGCGATGTTATTTTATCCAGGGAAAAAGACAAGAAAAACCATAAAACCAGCAGTGTGCGGGTTGGTAAAGAACGTAAGATAGCTTTTACTTTACCCCTGCTCAAAGATTTAGAGCGCGGCTTTTTATGGCCTGCAGAACTTTCAGACTTTATCATATCAAAATTTGGATTAAATGTAATTGTATACCCAAACCGCATGACATCTTTCGTCGATCCATATTTCAGTCTGTCGAAGGTTCCACAGCTTAAACTTGACGTTCCTGGCTTTTTAATGAAAAACAACCCATGCAAATTGAACTGCGTCCACCGAAGCCGGGCTGAAGAAAAGAAAAATAAAAATGAAAAAGCCCGCCTTCGATCTATCGAACTCCGGCGGGCAAAGGTGGAGGTGACCGGAATCGAACCGGTGTCCAAACATGATTTTCAAAAGCTTTCTACATGCTTATTTCCCAATTAATTGTCGGGAAAGAACCGGGAAGGAACAAACCAACTCTTTCCTTAGCTGTATGGTCTTAAGCAACCGTCACAGCCTTCGGTTGCAGCAGCCTGTATTTGTTTGATGTCGGCGGCGGCACTTGGTTACAGACAAACCTGTGCGGCGGCCCTAATGACTACTTAATCACTGATTAGGCAGCCATGGCATACTGAGTATTGCCATTTGTAGTTCGAATATTCAGATTTAAGTGCTAATTATCCAACGCACTGCATGCTTACACTTTCAAAGACCTATGCTGTCAAAACCATACACCCCCGATTTATTGAACTGATAAAGACCGCGGCTGGGCAACCAGCTCCTGGTTCACTATCATCGTCCCTTGCGTCGCACTCTTGTACAGCAACAAGATGGCAACAAAAAATACAGCTTACAAATTTACGAAAACAAAACAGCTTTGTTCCTAACAGTATTCTTAATGTTTATAGCGGAAGTTCAGGTGCATAAACTGCCCGTATGCATCATAATTCTTTTCTTTATCGGAACAATCTCCAGATATCAAGCCCAAATGCATACAACATTAATCCCAGTAACAGTACCATGCCGGCCATTTGCGCATACTCCATAAACTTATCACTTGGCTTGCGACCCGTGATCATTTCATAGATCGTAAATAAGGCATGACCTCCGTCAAGAGCAGGAATAGGTAAAATATTCATAAAGGCAAGTATGATGGAGAACAGGGCGGTCATGGTCCAGAACCGGTACCAGTCCCAGGTGCCTCCAAAGGTTTTACCAATAGAGATCACACTGCCCAGATTATCAGATACTTTATGTTCCTTGGAAGTAAACAGCAAACGAATACCGGTCATATAATCACCCAACCGGTCAATACCATAATTGATACCGGCAGGAATGGATTCAAAAAAAGAATACTCCTTTTTTTCAACACCTAAAAGAAGGCCCGGCGCCTTTGGAAAAAATCCAACGCTGCCATCTTCGGTCAACTTTACAGCTACCTGCGCCGTATCGGCTCCACGCAATGCCTGTAATGTAACGGTCTGGCCCTTCAGCTGTCGCTTAATGGAATCAAACTCCTGGTAATAAGTGAAAGGTTTATTATTGATGCCAATTAACTGGTCGCCTTTTTTCAGCTCACCCGATTTATACTCGATCTTGGGAGAAATGCTGTCAACATACACAGGAAAACGAGGTGAGACAAAGGCACTTCGCTGATTTTTTGTAAGGTTGGCAATAAAACCTGCCGGCATTACAATGGTTGTATCTTTTCCACCCCTGCTCACATTCAGGTTAACCGATTCTGTAAGCATCATTTGTTTGGGCAGGTCATTAAAATAAACAACGGGTTCACCATTTACAGCCGTAATAAGATCCCCGTCACGCAATCCAACAGTAGTAGCCAGTGAATCTGCACTCATGCCATACTTCAGGTTCTTTACGGGCAGTCTTTCTTCACCCCAAACAAAAAGGATCATGGCAAATAATACCAATGCCAGAATAAAATTAACGATCACACCACCCAGCATAATGATCAAACGTTGCCAGGCTGGCTTGCTGCGGAATTCCCATGGTTGTGCAGGTTGGTTCATCTGCTCTTTGTCCATACTTTCATCAATCATCCCCGCAATCTTTACATAACCACCCAGGGGTACCCAGCCCAATCCATATTCTGTTTCACCAACCTTCTTTTTCCATAAAGAGAACCATGGATTAAAGAAGAGATAAAATTTATCTACGCGGCAGCCAAACCACTTGGCTGGTAAAAAATGACCCATCTCGTGTAAAACAACCAAAATGGAAAAGGCTAAAATAAATTGCCCGACATTGGCAAAAAATGCAGACCAGTCTATCGCTAATAAAAACATAATGCCATTCATGAACCCTTCCGGAGAACTAAATTCCTGTGAAGGTTATTTTTTTGTTGATTAAAGATTGTACTGCTGAAGTGTGCGACGCAACAAAAGTTAAACAGGTATTCAACTGCCGGCTAACCCACCCCAACCCTTAGTACAAAACTGTTGCAATATAATGTAGTAAAGTATAATTCTACGTTATAAAACTTTGCTGTGATGATGAACGGTTCAGAGTTTAATAAGATCGGCAGCGTAATGACGGGCCTCTCCATCACTCTCAAAATAGTCTTCCAGCGAAGGCTTTTCAATGAAAGAAACTTTATTCATGGTTCTTTCAATTACATCGGTCATGTCTAAAAATCCAATGCGGTTGCGCAGGAAAGCATAAACAGCAATCTCGTTGGCGGCATTCAACACACAGGGAAGGTTACCGCCTTTGTTCAGCGCTTCTATAGCCAGCGACAGATTGCGAAAAGTTTTAAGGTCAGGTTCTTCAAAACTCAACTCTTTCACTTTTTTAAAATCCAGTCGTGGAAAGTCATTTTGAATGCGGCGGGGAAAGCCCATGGCGTATTGAATCGGCAACTTCATATCAGGCAATCCCATTTGGGCCTTAATACTTCCATCCCGGAACTGCACCATGGAATGTATGATGCTTTGGGGATGCACCAACACTTCAATCTGGTTGGGTTCCAAATTAAAAAGCCACCTGGCTTCTATCATTTCCAAACCCTTATTCATAAGGGTTGCTGAATCAATGCTGATCTTGGCCCCCATATTCCAGTTGGGATGCTGGAGGGCATGTTCTCTTTTTACATTTACAAGGTAATTGGGTTTCCTGCCCAAAAAAGGTCCACCCGATGCGGTCAGGATCACTTTTTCAATAGGATTACGCATCTCCCCGATCAAACATTGAAAAATGGCAGAATGTTCCGAATCAACAGGAATAACGGGTACTCTTTTTTCAACGGCCGTTTGCATGATGATATCGCCTGCAACAACCAGCGTTTCTTTATTGGCTAAGGCAATGGCTTTGCCAGCATTAATAGCATTGAGCGTTGGACGCAGACCCGCATAACCAACAATAGCGGCCAGCATCAGGTCGTAACAATCCATAGAGGCAACTTCTTCCAGCGCTTTTTCGCCAACAAAGATCTTTATATCGGTTTGGGCCAACGCCTCTTTTACCCTGGTATATTTCTGCTCATCACCAACCACCACAATATTGGGCTGAAACTTTAAAGCCTGTTCAATCAGCAATTCATCATTACCGTTACAGGTTAAGATCTCAACCGAAAACTTATCAGGGTTTTGTGCAATTACTTCCAGGGCCTGTGTGCCAATGGAACCTGTTGATCCGAATATAGCAATGCGTTTAATATGGGGTTGGTTCATAGTGTATGTAAACGTGCAATTTAGTTATTTGAATGTGAATGTTTCTTCTGAACTACCTGTGCAATTTTCACACGGGTAATGATCTCATAGCAAATACGTGTGGTTCCGTCTTCTTCATCAGCTAATACTCCCGTCAACCAGTGGAGTTTGTTCTGTCCATTTCCGGAGTTCATTGACAATCTTACGGTCATTGCTTAATCGTGGTACCTTATTTTGCCCACCTAACTTGCCAATAGATTTCATATAATCAATAAAGCCGTTCTTTTTTACAGGCCTGATTTGTAAGGGTTGTAAAATATTTCCGGATATAAGGTCGTCGTAATAAATGTTTTTGCTGCGCAGGTTCTGGTCTACTTTTTCTGCAAATGCCTGCAGGTTATGTGGCCCATTCTGAAATTCAACAAACCACTCATGATAACTTTTTCCTTCACCTTGTTCAATCATTGGAGCTACTGTAAACTCCGTGATGTGCACATTTTCTTCCTGCGCCGCTTTTAGCAAACTGTGTTCCACTTCCTCTCCTATTACATGTTCACCAAAGGCCGATATATAATGTTTGGTTCGCCCGGTCACAACAATGCGGTAAGGATTGGTGCTGATAAATTTGATGGTATCGCCAATATTATAACCCCACAATCCTGCATTGTTATTAATGATCAGTGCATAATTCTCTCCGGTCTTAACCTGGTGCAGCGAAAGCCGTGTGGGGTTTTCATTAAAGATTTCCCCGGCAGGTACAAATTCAAAAAATATACCGCTGGCCGTATTTAATAATAAACCTTCTTCCGACAACGTATCCTGGAAAGCAAAAAAACCTTCCGATGCCGGGAATGTTTCTATGGTATCAATTTTTTGCCCGATGCTTTCAAATAGTTTGGAACGGTAGGGTTCAAAATTCACCCCGCCATGAACCAGCACTGAAAAATTGGGAAAAAGTTCTTTGATCTTCTTACCGCTTTTTTCGGCCAGCCTGTCAAAATACATTTGTACCCACGGTGGTATGCCACTTATCAATGTCATGTTCTGGTTGATGGTTTCATCAACGATCCTGTCCAGTTTTGTTTCCCAGTCTTCTATGCAATTCGTTTCATAGGAAGGTAATTGGTTCGCTCTTAAGTATTTTGGAATGTGATGGTTCACAATTCCGCTGAGGCGGCCGGTTGGAATATCAGCTATCCTTTCCAGTTCCGGTGAACCTGACAGGAAAATCAGCTTACCATCGGCAAAAGCGGTGTTCCCGGTTTCAGCCATATAACACAATAAAGCATTGCGGGCTGTATTAATATGATTGGGGATCGACTCTTTACTGATAGGAATATATTTAACTCCGCTGGTGGTACCCGAAGTTTTGGCAAAATAGATCGGCTTGCCCTTCCATAATATATTATGCTTGCCTTCTTTTATCTTTTCTATGTAGGTTTTGAGGCCTTCATAATCACGGATGGGTACCGCTTTTTTAAATTCCTCGTAGGTAGATACGGCGTCAAGACCATGATCCTTACCGAAATCCGTGGTTTTTCCAACCTTTAGGAGTTCTTTAAGAATTGAATCCTGGTCTGCAAGGGCTGTTGTCGAACCCCTTCGTATTTTGCTATATATATACGAAGCAAAAGGCTTCGCTAGAAACGACTTTATCTTCATGGCAAGCTAAAAGCGGCACGAATATACTGAAATGGGGTTAAGGCCTTCATAATTCCGGTTTGGGGCCTTAGTTTTTGTTTGCCACTTCAATTTTTCCCCTTACCTTTGCCCACCTAATTTTTGAACCGTTATGTTCGCAGTAATTAAAATAGCCGGTAAGCAATTCAAGGTTGAAAAAGACCAGACATTGTATGTACCAAAAGTTGGTGGCAACACCGGCGACAAAGTAGAATTTTCTGATGTGATTTTAGCTGATGCCAATGGCAACTTAAAATTCAGCAATGCTGGAGTTAAGATCCAGGCAGAAATTCTGGACCAGGTAAAAGGTGATAAAGTGATTGCGTATAAGCAAAAACGCAGAAAAGGTTTCCGTAAGAAACTGGGTCATCGTACGCACTACACAAAAATCAAGATCAACGAAATCGCTTAAAAAGTTTTTAGGTTGGTGTGATCAATCAACTTAATAGTAACTCAGAAAATAAAACTTCTTAAACCATGGCACATAAAAAAGGTGAAGGCAGTGTAAAAAATGGTCGTGACTCAAACAGCAAACGTTTGGGTGTAAAAATATTTGGAGGCCAACCTGCTATTGCTGGAAACATCATCGTTCGTCAACGCGGAACAGTTTATCATCCTGGTAAAAATGTTGGTGTTGGTAAAGACTACACGTTGTTTGCTTTAGCTGATGGAGTTGTTGAATTCAGCAAGGGAAGACAGAACAGAACTTTTGTTTCTGTATCTGCTTCAGAAGCATCGGCATAATGTTTGAATGAATTTTGGTTGTGAAAAACTTTGATAGTTAAAAATATTTTATACTTTTACTATCGTAAGTTTTTTTTACTAACCATTAAAATTCAAAAAACATGGCAACAGCAAAAAAAGGTGCAGCTAAAAAAGCAGCTCCAAAAAAAGCAGCCGCAAAGAAAGCAGCTCCAAAAAAAGCAGCAGCTAAAAAAGCAGCTCCAAAGAAAGCAGCAGCTAAAAAAGCAGCTCCTAAAAAAGCAGCTCCTAAGAAAGCAGCAGCTAAAAAAGCAGCTCCTAAAAAGAAATAAGGAAATAACTGTAAAAGTTATAGTAAGTCCCGGCTTCGCCGGGACTTTTCTTTTGTACACACCGTCTGATTTTGTCCCTGGTTATCCCTTCTCAATTTCATTCAATTAATAATTGGTCTATTACGGTTTGTTATCTTGCAGTATGGATAACTATGCAATTGCCGACCAGCTCTCGCTCCTTTCAAAGCTCATGGATATTCATGGCGAAAACGCATTTAAATCAAAAAGCTATTCCTCTGCAGCATTCAGCCTGGAGAAACTTCCGCAACAGGTGGCAACATTATCCCCGGATAAGATTTTTAAAATAAAAGGTATTGGTGAAAGTGTAGGTGGAAAGATCATAGAGATTATTGAAACCGGTGAGTTACAACAATTAAAAGAATACCTGGCTAAAACGCCTCCCGGCGTTTTGGAAATGATGAATATAAAAGGCCTGGGGCCTAAAAAAATAAATGTGCTCTGGAAAGAGATGTCCATTGACACTATCGAAGAATTGAAAAAGGCCTGTGAAGAAAACAGGGTTGCCGGCAAAAAAGGTTTTGGAGAAAAAACACAACAGAACATCCTGGAGTCTATCCGGTTTCAGCAACAAAATTCCGGTAAATATCTATACGCTAAAATTGAATCCTTTGCAGAAGCTTTTACAGAAAAACTAAAAGAAAAATTCACAAATTATAAGTTTGAACTGACGGGCTCATACCGCAGGCAGCTTGAAATAATTGATTCGCTCGATTGGGTAACAACAGCACCGGCAGACGAACTTGAAACATATCTTACCGGCATTGATATGCAATTAGTAGCCAACCGCGACAATATGTTAATAGTAACTGCTGAGAACACGTTGCTGCTCCGTTTTTATACCACATCTTTCTCTGGTTTTTATTCCACATTGTTTAGAACAAGCTCCGGTGAAAAATTTTTAGAAGCCTGGAAAGAGGACCTGGACAACCAACATTTTACAAGCGAAGAGGATATTTTCAAAAATGCAGGAATCAATTATATCCCTTCTTTTTTAAGAGAACAAAAAGAGGTGATAAAAAAAGCAGGTACTTATAACTTTAATAACCTGGTACAAACCAGCGATATCAAAGGACTAATTCATTCGCACAGTAACTGGAGTGATGGAGCTTATACCCTGGACGAAATGGCGCAGGAACTGATCAG
>DASTMJ010000056.1:0-27845 GCA_035714205.1 Flavisolibacter sp.
GGTGTTATGGTGATTGAACAGGCCCGAATTATCTTAAGGGAAACACAGTTGCTTAAACAGCTATCCACAACCCTCAAATCAGGATTGCAGGGTGAATTAAAGATTGGAATCATCCCTACCTTAGCACCCTACCTGTTACCACTTTTTCTACCCCAGTTTTTGAAAAAATATCCTTCAGTAAAACTTAAAATCGGTGAACACACTACAGATCAATTATTGCAAATGCTTTCTACAGATAAAATTGATGTAGCTATTATGGCTACACCTTTATCCGATAAAAACTTCAGGGACACCCCATTGTTTTACGAGGAGTTTAAAGTGTTTGTTTCTGCAAACGATAAACATTTAAAGAAAAAATATATTTTACCAGAGGACATCGATATTAATAAATTATGGTTATTGGAAGAAGGTCATTGTCTTCGTTCGCAAAGCCTGAATTTATGTGAATTGCAAAAACAACAGGCAAAAGCCCATAACCTGGATTACGAAACCGGGAGTATTGAAAGTCTTCTGCAAATCACGGAAATTAATAAAGGCATTACTATTATACCGGAATTGGCAACCCTGAACTTCAATAACAATTTCAAACAAAAACTCCGTCATTTTAAACCTCCTGTACCCGTCAGGGAGATCAGCCTGGTGACTTACCGTCATTTTATAAAAAAGAAATTGCTGGAATTATTGCAAAAAGAGATCATCCTGGGTATAAAACCCCATCTGCAAAACCATAAAAAAGAAGCCCAGGTTATTGCCATATAATTATTTTGTATTAATTGAACTACAACCAGTTATAGTTGTTATAAGGCCAAAGTTTAAGAAGTATGGTACTACATGTTGGACAAAAAGCTCCGGAGTTTTCATTATTTGATACCCACAAGAACAAACAAAGTCTATCGCAATACCAGGGACAGAATGTTCTATTGCTATTTTTCCCGCTGGCTTTTACGTCAGTCTGTACAGCTGAGCTTTGTTCCGTTCGGGATAATTTAAAGATCTATGAAGCCTTAAACGCCCAGCCAATTGGCATCTCGATAGACTCTCTTTATACTTTGGCCAAATTTAAAGCCGAGCAAAATTTAAACTTTCCTTTATTAAGCGATTTTAATAAAAACGTGTCCAAAACTTATAATTCGCTTTACGAAACTTTTGGATTTGAAATGCAAGGAGTAACCAAAAGATCGGCATTTGTAATCGACAAGGCAGGGGTTATTCAGTATGCCGAAGTATTGGAAAATGCGGGTTTACTGCCCAATTTTGATAAAATTCGGGTAAAACTACGAGAGCTTTCAGAGTAGTTTTTACAAATAATTGCCATTTTTAGGCAAGAGCTTTGTACTTTTTGTAACTTTAGAGTATTATTGTGTCACCACATAAAAATTAACTATTTGAATAAATTTTTACTTATACTATCACTTACATTTTTAACAACTCTTCACTCCCAGGCTCAAGGTCGTGAGGCGCCTGGCAGTGCCAGTGTCAGTATTGTTAAACCTTATCCTAACCCTGCCACAACGGTTATCAATTTTCAATTTCAAAAAAATTACGACCAGGGTTATTCCATCCAGATCTATAGTTTTATGGGCGGCCGAAAAATGTTTGAGATGAGTAATATTTCTGATCGCACAACAATTAATCTTGCCGATTTTAACCGTGGCGTTTATATCTATCAACTTCGTGATAAGACGGGCCGACTGGTTGAATCCGGGAAATTCCAGGTTTCCAAATAATTACTTTTTTGTTACCAGCTTCTGAATGTCTGCGATGCTTTACTTGCGTCGCACTCTTGTACACTTTGTAATTCTGTTCGGCACAACACACGTTTAATACTTATCGCCTACTTCAACAATTAAAAATTTCAGGTAATGCGTATTCTCCATATTCCAATGAATGGGATGATCGGAGGATTGAGTTTGAAATGTAACCTGCCTGATTCTTCGTCTTGCATCTTTGGCAGCCATTTCTATAATCTGCAAAAAAAGCTCGGGTTGTACCAGGTTGGTGCAGGAAGAAGTTACTAAAAAACCACCTGGTCTTACCAGCTTCATTCCCCGTAAATTAATTTCCTTATAACCGGTTATGGCTTTTTGAATGGTCGCCCTGCTTTTGGTGAATGCTGGCGGATCCAGCATTACTACGTCATATTTTTTTTCTTCTTTTGTCCATTGTTTTAATACATCAAACGCATTGGCCGTTTCAAACTTCACAATGTGTTCAAGTCCGTTCAATTTGGCATTGCTGTTGGCCTGTTGAACGGCGTTTTCTGAAATGTCAAGCCCTAAAACACTTTTAGCACCATAGTGAGCCGCGTGTATTTCAAATGTCCCGGTGTACGTAAATGCTCCCAATACCTCCGCTCCTTTCACAATATGCTGAATTGCTCTCCGGTTATCCTGCTGGTCCAAAAAATAACCAGTCTTTTGACCATTTTGAATATCTACATGAAACTTTAACCCGTTTTCGTTAATGATGATTTTGGTATCAAATGGCGCAGACAAAAAACCTTTCTCTTGTGGAAGGCCTTCAAGTTCTCTTACCGGTACGTCGTTGCGTTCGAAAATACCTTTGGGTTTAAAGGTAGCTTCAAGGGCTTTTACAATAGCCGGCTTCCATTTGTCAATGCCCAATGCCAATGTTTGAATCACAAAATAATCATTGAACTTATCAATGATCAATTGGGGTAACCCATCTGCTTCTCCAAAAACCAGGCGGCAGTTTTCGGTATAACCCAGATGTTGCCGGTATTTCCAGCATTCCTCTATTTTCTTTTGAAAAAATGTTTCATTAACCTCAACTTTTTTATCAAAACTTAAAAGTCTTACAATGATCTGTGATTGTTGGTTAAAATAGCCTTTGCCGGCAAATTTTCCATCAAAAAAATAAACATCCACAATGCTTCCGGCTTCCGGGCTGCCCTCAATTTTATCTACCTCGTTTGCAAAAATCCAGGGATGACCGCTGGCAATTCGGGGTGCAATCTTCCTTTTCAAGTGAACTTTGACCATAAGGGCTGCAAGGTAAGACACCGGGTAGAAACGTATAGATTGCTTTTTGTAAATTATGATGTAGCCTTCCCCGGTGTGCCAGCCTGCCTCCAGTCTTTAACAGTTTATTAGCCAGATTGCCCTGTAAATAAGCCCAGATAGGACATTTTGTCCCGCCACCCTGTGTTGGCAATATTCTTGACAATGCTACCTTTGCACACAATTTTTGTTTGACTATGAAGAAACATGAAGTACAGGATAAGCAACAAAACACCGAAACCGAAGTTTCCATTAACATCAATACCGACGAAAATATAGAAGGAACACAGCATTTAAACGATCCTGTGGCTGTTGAACCTGAATTGGAAAAACTGAGAATGCAAATAGATGAATTGAATGATAGATATTTAAGACAGGCAGCTGAGTTTGACAACTTTAAACGCCGTAATGCGAAAGAAAGAATGGAATTGATCCAGACAGCCGGCCGTGATGTAATTACAGATTTGCTGGATGTTTTGGATGATAGTGAAAGAGCCCAGAAGCAAATGGAAACCACGGAAGATATTCAGCAGATCAAGGAAGGCATTCAACTGGTTTTTACCAAACTACGAAACACTCTGGCGGCAAAAGGCCTTAAACCCATTGACGCTTTGAATAAAGAATTTAACGTGGATCTTCATGAAGCTATTACTGAAATAGACGCTGGCGAAGACATGAAGGGCAAAGTGGTTGCAGAAATACAAAAAGGTTATTACCTGAATGACAAGATCATTCGTTTTGCAAAAGTTGTTGTTGGGAAATAATAAACCCTGAATATTACCGGCCCGTTAGAATTACCGGACCCTGAAGTGAGTGACACAACTGGTGTTGAATAAAGTTGTTGTTGCCGGCTACTTAAATACAAGCTACAAATACAAATGGCTAAAAGAGATTATTACGAAATACTAGGTGTTAGCAAAGGCGCTACTGCGGAGGAAATCAAAAAGTCGTACCGCAAAGTTGCTATGCAATTTCATCCTGACCGTAATCCCGGAGATAAAACTGCAGAAGAGAAATTTAAAGAAGCAGCTGAGGCTTACGAAATTTTGAGCGACCAGGACAAACGGGCTCAATATGATCGTTATGGACATGCCGGGGTTAGCAGTAATGGCCGCGGAGCACATCCTGGCGGTATGAACATGGATGATATTTTCAGCCAGTTTGGAGACATATTTGGTGAAGATATTTTTGGAAGTTTTTTTGGTGGTGGCGGTGGCCGTGGCGGTGGTGGACAACGCAGGGCTAAAGGTATAAGGGGAAGCAACCTGCGAATTAAACTTAAACTTGATTACGAGGAAATTGCAAAAGGTGTTACCAAGAACATCAAGGTAAAAAAATATGTTCCCTGTAATGTTTGCAGCGGAAGCGGTGCAAAAGATAAAGGCAGTGTGCAAACCTGTGGAACCTGTGGCGGCAGTGGCCAGGTAAGAAAAGTAACCAATACTTTCCTTGGGCAAATGCAAACAGTAACCACTTGTCCAACCTGTAGTGGCGAAGGCACAACCATTACAGCCAAATGTGGCCATTGTAAAGGCGAAGGACGGGTTTATGGAGAAGAAACGGTGACCATTGATATTCCGGCAGGCGTACAGGAAGGAATGCAATTAAATATTAGTGGAAGGGGCAATGCTGGCGAACGCGGAGGAATGGCAGGCGACCTGATAATTTTAATTGAAGAAGAACAGCATAAGGAGCTACAGAGGGATGGTTTAAACGTGGCTTACGATCTGCATATTTCATTTACCGATGCTGTGTTTGGTACGCAGATAGAAGTGCCTACAATTGATGGAAGAGCTAAAATAAAAATACCGCCCGGGACACAAAGTGGTAAAATTTTCCGTTTAAAAGGAAAGGGTTTTCCTGCGGTGAACAGTTATGAAAAAGGTGACCAGTTAGTGCATGTAAATGTATGGACACCGCAACATGTATCTTCAGATGAAAAAGCAATGCTTGAAAAGCTTAGCCATTCTTCCAACTTTAAGCCAGCACCAGATAAAAATCAAAAAAGTTTTTTTGATAAGATGAGAGAGATGTTTTCATAAAAGCATCTTTCTCTTCTCTCTTTCTTCATTATTCCCCTTTACTTTTTTTTCTTTTCTTACTATAAATGTTTTTAGCCTGGTGTAAAATGGTTAAGAACTCTTTTTGAGAAAAACTGTCTTCATCAACAGCAGTAGCAGCTATTTGTTGAATTGTATTCCAGGAAACCTCATTTACATATTTCGAACTGCGAAGAATGGCCCCGAACATGATCACGGCTGTAGCAAATTGGTGATATTTAGGAATGTCATTAAATGGCTGCAAAATAACTTTTGGTTTCAGTATCAGTTGCTGTACACTGTCGCTTTCGGGTTGCTTAAATTTCAAACTGAATGTAACAAGGCTATCATCAATTTCTCTTAATAACAGATTTTCAGATGGAACAACCGGTTCAATTTCAAATGCAATCATGGTTGAATAGGCAGAACCAATCTCACCACCTTCTACCGTTGCATCTTTATCCCTGATTGCACCTACTTTATTGTCAAATCCCATCACCCGGTATTCCTTAACATAATTGGAATTGAAGCTAATGTGCAGATAAGCATCGTCTGCAACGGCATATAAGGTTTGTGTAAATTCCTTCAATAATACTTTTTCCGCCTCAGCGTAACTATCGAGGTAAGCGAAATTTCCATTTCCCCTTTGTGCCAGGGTCTGAATTTTTGAATCTTTATAATTACCCATACCAATACCCAGGCAGGTGAGATAAATTCCTTGTTGCCTTTGCAACGCTATCATTTCTTCCAGATCTTCTTCTTTTTTTAATCCCACATTAAAATCGCCATCTGTTGCAAGAATGATACGATTATTACCCCCTTTAATAAAGTGATTTTTTGCCACACTGTAGGCCAGTTTAATTCCTGATTCTCCTGGTGTTGACCCACCGGCCTGTAAACTATCTATAGTTTTAAATATGATATCTTTTTCCGCACCGCTTGTTGTGGGTAATGCTATGCCTACATATCCTCCATAAATTATTATAGAAACAGAATCAATGGATCTCAAATTATTAACCAGGGATTTAAACCCGGTTTTTAAAAGAGGCAAACGGTTGGGCATATCCATAGAGCCAGAAATATCAATCAAAAAAACCAGGTGGCTGGGAGGCAAACTATCCAACTTTATTTTTTTTGATGTAACCTGAGCAAATAGCAGCTGGTTCTTTTTATTCCACGGACATTGCGTATAGGTAGTTTTAATATCAAATGTTTTTTCATCTGCCGGTTCGGTATACTCGAAATTGAAATAATTGAGCATCTCTTCAATACGAACAGCATCAGGTGGTACTGTACTATTCATACTTAAAAACCTGCGAATGTTACTATACGATGCCCTGTCAACGTTCAGGCTTAAACCCGTTGAAGGATATTGAAATGCATTGATAAAACCATTTTCAACAAGGCTGGCATAGGTTTCATCACCTGCAAACCATTGTCGCTGCGATTCCCTTGTTAGGTTCTGTGTCAAAGATGCCAGTTTATATCCCTGCAGGCTGCGTGTTACCGTTGCTTTTTTAAGGCGAACATAAATAGGAACATCTGCATTGATTGCAAGAACTTGTTTTTGATAACCTTCATGGGAAAAAGTAATGGAATCGGTTTTGTTGTTGGTTAGAATTCCAAAAGAACCTTCAGATCCTGTATAGTAAACATAACCCGTACTGTGCAATAATATACTAACGTTTTGCAATGAGTGGCCTTCTTCGTCCTTAACCTGGCCTTTAATGTAATACTGTTGTGTAAAGGCAAGTAGGGGGCAAAAAAATAATACAACTATATGTATATACCTCTTCAAATCAATCTTGGTGAAAAAATACAAAACTTAATTATAGCAATCAAGCTTTGTCAGCCAACTGGTAGATCTCTTTAAGGTTTCTACCTAGTCCATCATAATCCAAACCATAGCCAACAACAAATTTATTAGGAATACTAAAACCTAAATAATCGATGATTAATGGATATACTGTGGCTTCTGGCTTATGAAGTAAAGATGCGATTTTGAAAGACCGGGGCTGTTGGTGATGCAACTTGGGAAGAAATTCATGTAATGTTTTTCCTGTATCAACAATATCTTCTACAATGATCACGTCTCGATCGTAAAGATCCTGATCTAAACCAATTGCAGTAATGATATTGCCACTTGATTTCATTCCTTTATATGATGCAAGCTTTATAAAACAGATTTCTGCATCAATATCCAGGTATTTAAAAAGATCGGCAGCAAACATGAACGAACCATTTAATATAGCAATGAACAATGGCGTTTTGCTTTTGTAATCATTATTAATAGCCGCTGCAATTTCTTTGATCTTTCGTTGAATATCTTCTTCTGACAAATATGTATCGAAAGTTTTATCGTGCAGCTTTATTGGCATGTACAGTTTTTTTATAAATACGTAATTGCTGGCCTATTTTAAGATGTGCTGTTTGCAGATCATTCCATTTCACAACATCCTCTACCCCCACATCATATTTTTTAGCAATGGCATACATGGTTTCTTTCGGTTGAACGGTATGAAAAATAGCCGGTTCTTCTGATGAAACGTTGTTTGCTGACTGAACATCAACATTTTGATTGAATGCGATTGCCGGTTCAGCATCCGTTATAAGTTTTGGCATTTCCTGAGCTTCTTCCTGCAGGTATAATTTTTCACCTGCCTTTGGTTGCATATTGGGTTTTAAAAAATTATATCCTAAAAGACTTTCAAAGCGAATACCTTCTTTCTGAGAAATATCATGTAAGGTTTCTCCTGGTACTACAACATGATATTCATTGGCACCTTTTTTTCTTTTTCGTTGCAAAAAAAGCAATTGGTCTGTCAAAGCGATGTCTAATCCACGCATGTCGTTAAAATCAAATAACCGTGGCAATGAGATGTCATGTTCTTCTGCTATTTTGAGATAAGATGTTCCTTTGTTGATCCAGGTAACTTTTGTTTCGTTGATCTTAAAAATACCGGAAGGATATTGTACAGGAGGAAGTTGAACTATTTCATCATCACCAAGTGAATTTTCCAGCTGTTGAGCAGCCGTGTTGCTTACCAGTATGATATCATTTTCAAGTGGTTTGCGTTCCAGTGCTACCAGTGTATAGTCCTGCAACGAATATTCTCTTATGAGTTTGATCAGTATCTGCGGATATTTAGGGTTTGTTGCGTAACCTGCTTTTTTTAATCCATAACACCAGCCTTCATAATCTGTAGGATCCAATTTGAATAAAGACGCATAGTGAGGGCGGTTCTTTAAAAAATCAGAATGATCCCTGTATGAATCCAGGGGGTCATCATATTTCCTGAAACATTCACCGCGGGCATCATCATCATGGCTTACACTTTCTCCCTTCCAATCGCTTTTACATTTAATACCAAAATGATTGTTTGATTTTCTCACCAGTTCACTTTGACCAGCTCCCGTTTCATGTATTCCCTGGGCCAGGGTAATGGCTGCAGGTACACCGGTGCGCTGCATTTCCTGGATGGCAATTTCTTTATAGTTCTCAATATACTTGCGGATGGTTTCAGAAGACTGTGCATGCAAAAGATTGCCACACAAAATGAAATAAAGGATGAATGGTAGCTTTTTCATGGATGCATTAGGTTTTCAGTGCAATTTTCGTATGAGATATAAACCATCTCTCACGGGCAACATTACTTTCTCAATATCTTTTCGTTCCCTGATAAAATCATTAAAAGCCTGAATGGCTTTGGCGTTTTTACCCTTGACCTCATCTTCAAGTACCTGGCCGTGAAAGAGCACATTATCCGCTAAAATAAAGCCGTTTACCTTTAGTTTGGGCAAAACCAGGTTAAAATAATTGACATAATTTTCTTTATCGGCATCTATAAAAATCAAATCCCACGTTTCATCCAGCTCGCCGATAATATCTAACGCATCACCGATATGTAAAATTATTTGTTCTTTAAAATAAGAGCGGTCAAAATAGCACTTTGCGGTTATAGCATCATCTTTACGCTTTTCAATGGTATGTAACTGTCCTTCTTTTTTAAGCCCCTTGGCCAGGCATAAGGCACTAAAACCCGTAAATGTTCCTATTTCAAGTATCCTAATTGGTCTTATCATGAAACTAACCATTTCCAGCAGTTTCCCCTGAATATGACCGCTAAGCATGTGTGCTTTTGGATGACTTGCAAACGTGACTTCAGCTATTTCCTTCACAAGGTCATCTTCCGAAGAAGTATACTTTTCTGCATAACTGTTGGCAAGTGGATTAACGATTTCCATGTGTCAGAATTTCTTCTACATCCTGAGGTATTGATTGCGGTTTTGAAATTAAGAACAAACCAATGAATACCAATAAACCATTAATGAGAATAAGCTCCAGACCAATTTCAAATGTGCCAAAGATGTTCTTTTGAAATTTATCGATAAAAAAGCAAATGACCGGGGCTGCAATGGCAATGTAAGGTACCAGTCTATCTTTTACATTACGTTTTGTAAGAATACCAAAAGCAAACAATCCTAACAAAGGACCGTATGTGTAGGCAGCCACCTTCAAAATTACGCCAATCATACTTGGGCTATCTATCCATTTGAACACCATAACGAGTAGCAAAAAGACAGCTGCAAAAACCAGGTGCACCGTTTTTCTGACCCTTTGTTTTTTCTTTTCATCCCAGTTATCCCTTCGCTTCAATCCAATGAGATCAATACAAAAAGAAGATGTTAATGCAGTAATAGCGCCATCAGCACTGGGGAATAAAGCGGAGATAAGGGCTATAATAAAAATTACGGAGATAATTGCGGGAACACCCTCACCCAATGCTATTGTCGGAAATAATTTATCTGCAGTAGCCGTTACATTATTGGCATCTGCAAACAGGTATAACAAACCACCAAGAAAAAGGAATAATAATACCACCATTGCCTGTATAAGCGAAAAGGTGATCATATTTTTTTGAGAATCCTTCAGTGTTCTTACACTGATGTTTTTTTGCATCATTTCCTGGTCCATTCCTGTCATGGTAATAGTAATAAAAGCACCCGCAAGAATTTGCTTTAAAAAGAACAACCTGCTGTTCGGATCCCACACAAATACATTTGCATATCCTTTGTCTGACAGTGTAGAAAGGCCCTCACCAAAGCCCATTCCCATTGTTTTTAGTATATAAATGACGCAGATCACAAGACCCAAAAGCATACAGGTGGTCTGAAGAGTATCTGTCCACACAATTGTTTTTACTCCGCCTTCAAACGTATACAATAAGATCATCAACAAAATAATAAGTGTAGTGAGCCAGAATGGCACCCCAAAACTTGCCAGGATTGCGTCCTGTAAAATGGCTACAACCAGGTATAACCTTGCAGTAGCACCTAATGTTCTAGATAATATGAAAAAGGAAGCACCTGTTTTATAGGTAACAAAACCAAGGCGGCTGCTCAGGTAATTATATATTGATGTTACGTTCAGCCTGTAATAAAGTGGCAAGAGAACATAAGCAATAATAAAATAACCAATTACATAACCAATTACAATCTGGAAATAAGTAAATGCCTCAAAACCGCCTCCGAAGGGTTTACCAACTGCACCTGGTACACTAACGAATGTAACTCCGCTTAAAGAGGTTCCAATCATTCCAAATGCCACCAACATCCAGTTGGAATTTTTGTTTCCAATAAAAAATGATTCATTATTGGCATTACGGGATGTATAATATGCCACGATGAGCAGAATAATAAAGTACCCGATAACGAAAGAAAATAGCAGTAATGGCGACATGTATTATTTTTTAATGAAAAGTTGGTTGCAATGAAACAGTAATTTTTGAAGATAGAAAAATTTGTTTTCCTTTTGCTGCACAAATTATGGTTATGAGTAAGATTAACAAACTGGCAATTTTTTGCGGATCTAAAAATGGAAGCAGCCAGTTATATAAAGATCACGCAATTGAACTTGCTACTATTATTGCGGAATATAAAGTTGAATTGATATACGGTGGTGGACGAAATGGCTTAATGGGAATTGTTGCCGATACGGTTATGGATAAGGGTGGTATTGTGAGGGGTGTTATTCCGCAGGTATTAATGGATTGGGAGCATCAACATGAAGGCATCAGTGAGTTGCTGGTTGTGGAAGACATGCATGTGAGAAAAAGAAAACTGTATGAATTATGTGATGGTGCGGTTATTTTACCGGGCGGATTTGGAACGCTGGATGAACTGTTCGAGATCCTTACCTGGAACCAGCTGGCTATTCACGATAAAAAAATATTCATCATGAATTCAGGTGGTTTTTATAACCACCTTCTGGCACACATGATACATCTTGAAAAAGAAGAATTTCTTTATGGTAAACTGGAAGAAGTGTTTACAGTACTAAATCACCCCAAAGAATTAAGATCTTATTTTACTGCAGGCTGATGTTATATCCGAAGTTATAAATGGGCCTTGCACCATAAGGTGAATTCTTATGCTGGAGTACATCATAAAATACAGATGCAATAAATGATCCCCGGCCTGCAGGAAGAACGGCACCGCCCCCAAGTAATAAACTTGGTGCAATAACGGCATCCAGTTTTATTTTATCCGGAGAACGTCCATCATAATATTTAATGTTGCCGAAAACATAGTTGGCTTCAGGTTGTACCTGTATCATGATCTGGTCTACAGGATAAATTCTGCCAAATACATTTAAACCGGTAACTCCCTGTGAAGTGCGGCTATACTCCTGCCCGTTTGTGAAATACGATTTTACACTGATGTACTGCCCGTTTATACCTAAACCTGCAGCAAAAAAATCAGTAAACCTGTATCCCACCTGGGGAGAAATATTAATAAGCGTATAATTCCCAAAGGTTAATCCAAAATTTCCACCAACAAATAACCGCTCTTTTTGAAAACCTTTTTTTTCACCCTCTGTTTCATCCTGCCCCCAGGCAGAAAAAGAAAGGGCAAGCAGCAACAAACCAAATACAATGTTTCTCATAATTAGCAGTTTCTTTAATCGAAAATTTTTCCCGCGTTCAATATGTTATTGGGATCAAAAACCTTTTTAATAGATCTCATGAGATTCATTTGAACGTCGTCAAATACAATTGGCAAATATTCTTTTTGTACCAACCCTACTCCGTGTTCGCCACTAATGGTACCATTTAAACGTTTAACCAGTTCAAATATTTCTTTGATGCCCACTTTTAGGGAACCATTCCATTGTTCGTCAGTCAAATCCCCTTTAATGATATTTACATGCAAATTTCCGTCGCCGGCATGGCCGTAACAAACAGAATGGAATCCGTATTTTTTTCCTATCTCTTTCACACCTCTTAATAACTCAGGCAATTCGGCCCTGGGCACTACAGTATCCTCTTCTTTATAAACTGAATGTGATTTTACAGCTTCTCCTACCCTTCTTCGCAGTTTCCATAATTCTGCTTTTTGCTGTGCATCTTCAGCAAACAAAATTTCGCCGCAATCAAAACCCATAACAATTTCAGAAATGCCTTCCATCTCTTTCATTAATACGTCTACATCATTTCCATCTACTTCTATCAGCAAATGAGCCTGTATGTCTTCAGCAATGGGCACAATACTATTGTCTACAAAACGCATGACCCATTCCAATGCATCCCGTTCCATAAATTCCATTGCACTAGGTGTATATCCTGCAGTAAAAATGGCACTGACTGCTGCGCAGGCATTTTCGGGATTACGAAAAGGAACCAGCATTAAAAGGTCGTACTTAGGTAATGGAATTAATTTAAGAACTGCTTTGGTAACAATTCCCAATGTACCCTCACTTCCAACAATTAACTGTGTGAGATTATAACCCGTAGCATTTTTCAGAACATTAGCACCCGTCCAAGTAATTTCACCAGTGGGTAGTACGACTTCCAGGTTCAATACATAATCCTTGACTACGCCGTATTTAACAGCTTTGGGACCGCCGCTGTTTTCGGCTATATTACCTCCTATCATACAGGAACCACGACTGCTTGGATCCGGAGGATAAAAAAGACCCCGTTCTTTTACTGCATCCTGTAATACTTCGGTAATTACTCCTGGTTCTGTTATCACCTGAAGATTGCGTTCATCAATTTCAATGATTTTATTCAAGCGTTCCACAGAGAGCAAAACACCACCCAGGTGGGGTAATGCGCCTCCGCTTAAACCTGTACCAGCGCCTCGGGGAGTTACCGGTATCTTATATTTATTACAAATTTTTACGATCTCGCTAATTTCGGAAGCAGTGCCTGGCTTTAAAACGACATCGGGAAGAAAATGAAGATCTTCCGTTTCGTCGGAAGCGTAATTGTGTAGCACTTCTTCGTCAACAAATACATATTGCGAACCAATAATATTTTTAAATTGTTCAAGGTGTTCAACGGCAAGAGAGGCATTTCTAACAGTAATCATGAATATCAATAATTACTGTAAAAATCGTTTAATTGAGCCAAAACTAAAAGTGAAATTGATTAGTACGTCTTAAACGTGGGACAAGGCGTGACTTTTTGACCACCAGGTGAGATAACCCCTTGTTTGATCAATGAAAATTCAAAAGCACCTCTTGATGAATTGTAATTTCTTAAAGAAGAGATAGTAGCATCGTAAGTAAATGAAAACGTATAGTCTTTATACCCCAGTCCAACCATAGGTATAATTGCTTCTTTATGCCTGTAATAAGCACCCGCAATTAAAAGGTATTCTCCATCACCGGATAAATTATAGTGTGCGTTGATGCCCCCAACCAGCTCCGATACACTTGCCTGACGGGTATAATAAATATTGGGATTGACAATTACCTGGTCGTTCAGCTTAAAGCTACCATTCAGGAAACCGATATAACGCATCGGAACGCGGTTATCTACTCCAACCGATTCTGAATCAAAAAACGATTCGTGTGGCCTGTTGATGTGATGAACCGAAAAGCCCGTATTTACATAGATATTTTCTGTTGGGAAATAAGCATAATTCATTCCTACCTGCATATCCAGGTAACCGATATTGTTTCTTGCCAGCGCAACACTTGTTGGAAGTTTATTGTCAAAAAACTTACCGTCAAACTGGTCCGGGAATTTCAGGTTTGTTACGTTGATCTGTTTATTGGCATAACCCACATTAAAACCTAAACTCAATAAGCTGGAATAACCCATTAACTGGTGATAGGCAATAGACCCATACATTTTTGTTGAGGTTAGGTTCCCGCTTCCAGCCACATCCCTTAAAATAACAGCACCTGCCCCCAACCATCCGTTTTCAAATTTATCTTTCATTAATTGCACATCTCCAAAAGCACTCATGGTTTTATAAGGAACAGCCATTATAGAGGACCATTGATCCCTATAATTGATACCCAATCTAAAATCACCATCTGGAATAAACCCCGTATTGGCAGGATTGGTAGTTAACGGTGAATTGAAGAACTGTGAAAAATGAAGATCCTGCGTCTTACCCTGGTTACCCAGCAGAAGGACACTAACAGCAAGCGTTGTGTATTTTAAAAACTGCATCAAAACATTACCTCTTTATCTTATTAATGTTATATCGCCTTTTTTGGTTGCTTTTGTTCCATCGCTAAATTCTACATCTACAGTGTACGCATATACATCCATTGGCAGCAACTTACCTTTATAACGTCCATCCCAGCCAATTCGTTTATCATTCGTTTCAAATACTTTTTCCCCCCAGCGAGCCCATATTGTAAACTTCATCTTTGCAAATCCAAAGCCACGTACAAAAATCTTACTGTTCACATCTCCACTTAAAGGAGTAAAGGCATTTGGAACATCCAGTGCGGGCTCTATCAGTGTTGTCACTTCTTTACAAACCGTGTCCGCACATCCTGCTGCGTTTATCGCTATTAAGCAGGCATTGAATACTCCTGTAGCATTGTACTCATGCTCAATTATAGCTCTTGAATTAGTTACCAATGAGTCTCCATCGCCAAACAGCCATTTAAAATTAATAGCGTCCTGGCTGGAGAGATTGGTAAAGGAAATGGGTGAATTAATTACAGGCGGTTGTGGTGCGGCTGAAAAATCCGCAACCGGGTTACTATAAATTGTTATAGTAAGTGATTTTGAATCAATAATGTTACAGGTTGCCGAATCTATAGCCGTTAAAGTAATAGTATAGGTTCCTGGATTATTATAGAGGTGAACGGGGCTTACATCAGTAGACGTTGAGCCGTCGCCAAAATCCCAGGTAAACTGGGAACCACCGGCTGAAATATTATTAAAGACAGCATTGAAAGGCGCACAACCCGTACCCGGAATTTCAAAATCAGCCTTTACAAGAGCTGCAACTCTTATTTGTTTTACAATACTATCCGGCGAATTGCAATACCGGTCATCCTGCAAAATAAGTGTAACATTATAAGTGCCGGGAGCTGCATAGGTATGGAACATCGGTCCATTTCCAGTTAACCTGGGAGTATTATCTCCAAAGTCCCATGTTAACGAGGTATTTGTAAAAGGAAAGCCCGGGGGTGTGACTGATGTATTATCAAACTGGTACCTGAAGGCATCGCAGGGATCTAATTTGGTAACGTTAAAATCCAACAAAGCTTCTGTATCACCTACTTTGATATTCATGTATGATGTATCGCGGATGTTGCAGGTAGTGGAATCAATGGCAACCAGCATGACCTGGTAAGTTCCCACAGCAGCATAGGTGTGTGTGGTGTTTGGCGTAGTAGTAGTAATTTGAGGGGAACCATCACCAAACTGCCATTCATAACTTACAGCTTGCATTAACGTGTCCCTGAATTCAACTGTTAACGGTACACAACCTGCAGTATCTCCACGTACGCCATCAATATAAGATTGTACCGCGGAGCCAACACCTGCAAATTCAAATCCTATTTTTACCATTGCCAGGTTGCAATTGGCGCTGGCAGGTTTCGATGGTGCCCATACGCCGGGTGTTGTTGGATAAGGCAATGTATTTCCGCAATTTGCACAAATTGCCTGGTAGATTACCCCGTTTTCATCAAAGCGGCTTGTCCCTCCATCCACATGATCACCAGTTGTAGAAGGTGCGTTTTGTCCAAAATAGCTTCCGTATAATTGATTGGTGGCATTTTTTTCCAGTACAAAAAAGTAAAAGTCCTGGCCAAGCCGTGTGGAGGTATTCAAATCAGGTGATGATTTAATGGCATCGGCAGTTACTGGTAAACCCTGAGCCCCGGAATTATTATAACTGGCTATTACTTTCCCTCCCCAACCGGATACATAAACATTTTCACAACGGTCAACTAAAAACGCTACCGGGGAAATATCGGGGAAGGCTTCTCCTTTACCAAAAGTTGTAGAGTAAACGTAACCGGAGAGATCGGGCCGCAATTTCGAAATAAACTGTTTACCGTTTGGCTGGCTCCAGTTGGCGTTCTGAATAGGCCATGTGCCTGTGGTCTGCCCCATTACATACGGGAAACCAAAACGGTCGAATTGAATACCAAAAACCTGGTCTATGCCAGAAGTACCGAGATATGTAGTTTTCAAAATGGCTGAACCATCATTACTTACAATAGATACATACCCATCAATGCTACCCCTGTTTGTTGTTCCGATTGTACCGGTGGTTGTACCCGGTAAATTATCGCTTTCAGTTCCGCCGGCCACATATATATTACCGGAAACCGGATCTATAGAGAGCACATAGGCTGCATCATTTTCAAGACCTCCCAGGTAAGTACTAAATAAACGGGTTGAAAGGTTGGAAGAAAATTTAAGCAAGACTCCATCCTGTCGCCCGCTGTTTGAGCTTTGAAAACCGCCAAGGATGGGAAAGTTCGTTGATTGTGTGCAGGATGCCAGGTATATATTCCCACCCCCATCTATGATCACTTCACTTCTTGATTCATCGCCATAATTTTGCTGAAGTGACAAAGCATTTCCTCCGCAGGGTGTAATATTAGCACCATCATCTGAAGACCCGCCGATTTTTACAGAACCTATCATGGCTGTGCCTGTTGCATTCAATTTTGTGATGGTAATGTCCCAGGAACCGCCACTTCCAATTAAAGGAGTAGTGGTAGGATAATTTATAGAATTTGTTCTTCCGGCAACTATCAGGTTTCCTTGCGGATCTGCAATAAGACTGGAGGGCATTTCATTACCGGATCCACCAATGTAAGTTGCATAAAGTCTTGTTGAACCATCCGCGGAAAGCTTAATAATCCCCATATCAAAACCGGCATTTCCAAAACAGCCGCCACTACCACCACCATAACTTGTTTGAAAAGCACCCGGTGAAGAAGGAAAACCCTGGCCAAAAACAATTCCGCCACCAAACATGCTACCATCTGGTCCATAAGTAGCTGTAAAACCCCAGTTATCAGCTGAACTTCCCGAAAGAGAACAGAAAATCAGGGTGGGATCAATTACAAGAACCGATTTGTTGTCAAATGCACTGACATCAAATTGCACCGTATTACCCCTTAGTTTATATTTTGCGCCTACTTCTACCCTGCCTGTTTCTTTATATTGATAGGTATAGGGAGATAATTCCTTTAATTTACCCACTGATGTCCAAATAACAAGCTCCTTATTTTTTATCTCAAGCTTATTGACACCATTGTACTTTAATAATACTGAAGAAACATTGCCTCCCGGGTTTACAATCAGGTCGTACTTCATTGTACCGGCATCAGAATAATACCGAACATCAATATTGGGGTAGATATCCTTAATTGTAATTCCCTGGTAGGTCTTACAATTGGCAGCCCATTTAGAGGGATCATTGCCGATAAAATAATTATTATAGGTAAACAGGGGTTTATCGGGTATTACCTGTGCTTTTGTGTTGGCGTTTTCAAAGTTCACAGTATATGCATGCGAACGAAGAATGACATCTCCACCAGGAGAAACCGGTATTTCATCCTTTGATTTTTCGTCTCCTTCGTTTCTGTGAAAACCTTTTTCATGTACTAACTGATGCAGCCGGCTCCAGTCATTATTGTTATGCTGAACCACCGTAAATCCATCTTTATGAATGAAAAAAGCACCGGCAGAAACTTTGGCCATGAATAATACTTTTTCATCCCATTGGCCTTTGTTTTCAATGAATTCAATATTCTGGCTAAACGTAACCATTCCTATTAGGGTGGATAGCAGAAGAAGTATGTAGCTTTTAGGGTTCAAGTCTTTTCTAAGTTAACTAATATTCTTCAAAATTGTTGTGCAAACAACCTGTTAAGAAATCTTACTCCATGGAGTTTTACCATGAAGTGACAGTATGAAGTTTCTTAATCCCGCATTTTCAGCTGTTTCCAGTTCCGGGTCTGTTTCAATTAATTCTTCTGCTATTTTTTTGGCTGCTTCCAAAATATGTTTGTCTTTGACAATATCCGCCAGTTTAAAGTTTAATGCACCACTTTGTCTAGTTCCTTCAATTTCACCTGGGCCCCGTAATTCAAGATCTTTTTCCGCTATTTCAAAACCATTATTGGTTGATGTCATGATTTTGATCCTTTCTTTGGCTTCATTACCTAACTGGGTAGAGGTCATCAGAATGCAATAACTTTTGTCGGCACCCCGCCCCACCCTGCCCCTCAACTGATGTAATTGTGAAAGCCCGAATTTTTCGGCATTTTCAATAACCATGACAGTGGCATTAGGTACGTTAACACCTACCTCAATAACCGTTGTGCTCACCATTATTTGCGTATCACCGCTTACAAAACGCTGCATATTTGTTTCTTTCTGATCTGATGGCTGCCGGCCATGTACCATGCTTATCCAATATGCCGGCTCAGGGAAAAATGCTTTTACATTTTCATATCCACTCATTAAATTTTCATAATCCAGCTTTGAACTTTCTTCGATCAACGGGAAAATGATATAAACCTGCCTGCCCAGGTCTATTTCAGTTCGTATAAAGTCCATCACCTTTGTTCTGTAGGTATCAAAACGATGTACAGTGGTTATAGGTTGCCGCCCTGGTGGTAGTTCATCCATAATGCTATAATCAAGATCACCAAAAGCTGTCATGGCAAGGGTACGCGGAATGGGTGTAGCGGTCATTACTAATATATGCGGAGGTAACTGGGCTTTTTTCCAGAGGCTGGCTCTTTGCGCTACTCCAAACCGGTGTTGTTCATCAATAACTGCAAAACCCAGGTTTTTAAAATGAACAACTTCTTCAATTAATGCATGTGTACCTATTATGATGCTCAGGTTTCCATCAGCCAAAGCTTTTAAAATAAACTTACGTTCGCTGGCAGGGGTTGAGCCGGTTAATAAATGCACACCAACGGGAAGGTCTTTCAGCAGTTGGCTGATGCTATTAAAATGTTGTTGTGCAAGGATCTCAGTTGGAGCCATCAAGCATGCCTGGTAACCATTATCCACCGCTAAAAGCATTATTAATAAGGCCACAATGGTTTTTCCGCTTCCAACATCACCTTGCAAAAGACGGTTCATCTGGTGGCCACTACCCGTATCGGTCCTGATCTCTTTAATAACCCTTTTTTGAGCTCCAGTTAACTCAAAAGGCAAATGCTCCTTATAAAATGAATTGAACAGATCACCAACCTTACTGAATATAACACCCTTTGATTTTCGATGCCTTTCAGATCTAACCTTAGCCAATCTCAGTTGGGTGATAAAAAACTCCTCGAATTTTAACCGACGCAAAGCCTGTTCATACAATTTTGCTGATGCCGGGAAATGTATTTGCCTGAAAGCATGATGCCGTGACATCAATTTTAAGCTACCGATTAAATGCTGTGGAATGTTTTCGGGAATATGGTCTTCGGTTATCAATGAAAATAAGCCTTCTACCAGCTTACCAATTTGCCTTCCACCCAAACCTTTAGCTTTTAATTTTTCGGTTGTGGAATAGATGGGTTCGAGGTAGCTTTTTCCAGAAGCGTTTTCCGTTTTCACACCTTCCATTTCAGGATGTATCATTTGCGGCTTGCCCATAAAAAAACCAACCTTGCCAAAAACATTATAAACTTCATCCTGCCTGAGTAATTTTTCAATCCAACTAATTCCTTTGAACCATGTTAATTCAATTACCCCGGTTTCGTCGGTTAAATATGCTGTAAGGCGTTTACTACTGCCACCACCTGAATTTTCGTAATACCATAATTTTCCCTGCACCTGTGCATAATCGTTAGTAACATTCAGTGAAGCAATTTTTGTTATTCTTGTTTTATCAAGATGTCTGTAAGGGAAAAAATGTAGCAGATCACCATATGTGAATATGCCCAATTCTTTCTTTAACAAGTCGGCTTTTTGCGGACCTACACCTTTTAAATACTCAATAGGTTGTGCTAATATGTTTGTTAAGATGGCTATAGAAAGGGTTTATAACAAAAATAATGGGTAACGAATAACTTTTAAACAGGAAGACGCGGCAGAAAAATGAGTGCACCATTGCAGAACTAAGTATTTATCCTTACATTTCATGCACCAATATCTAACATGCCAACATTTTTACTACACATTGACCTCAACTTTTCTGCATTTAAACTTGGTGCTCTTGCGTTTTTTACAGCTTTTATTATAGCTATGCTTGTAATGCCACCACTTATAAAAATCATAAACCGGTTTCACCTTTTTGACATGCCAGACAAACGAAAAGAACACAATACGCCTATACCCACCATGGGTGGACTAGCATCAGGTGCAGGGATGGCTATAGCATGCCTTTTTTGGTTCCGGTTTACCAATGATACTTTCATTATTGTCTTTTTCTTTTCTGCAGCTGTATTGTTGGCAGTTGGTGTAATGGATGATATGAAAAACATGCCCGCCCGTTATAAACTTGTAATACAGGCATCAGTCGCACTACTTATTGCTTTCAGCGGTGTACGTATAACCAGTTTCAATGGCTTGTTGGGTATACATGATTTAACTATTTCAGCCCAGTACACCATAACCGTCCTGGCTATAACCGGCATAACCAATGCTTTTAATTTAATTGATGGTATTGATGGATTAGCCGGGGGACTAGGCTTTATGAGCCTGGTAACTCTAGGTTTGTTTCTTACACTTTGCAAGGACAGCAATACAGCTATTGTTGCATTTGCATTAAGCGGAGGTTTACTTGGATTTTTGTATTACAATTTTAATCCGGCCAAAATATTTATGGGAGATACAGGTTCGCTGGTTCTTGGCTTTGTAATATCGGTGCTGTGTGTAAAACTTATTAATATTAATACTGAAACATTCTTTCCAGTCATACGGCATGCACCGGTTTTTGTTATGAGCATTGTGGCTATACCTGTTTTTGACACAGTACGGGTCTTTACTATTCGCATCTGGCAAGGCAGGTCACCTTTTTCGCCGGATAAAAATCATATTCACCATTTATTAACCAATAATGGGTGGAGTCATCGATTTACATCCAAATTAATTTGTGTAGTTCACGGCATTATTCTGATAATTGGTTACATGCTAAAAGATGTGCCTCAACTGACTGGAATGTTTATTTTGATGATAATGATGTTTTTAACTGTATTCGTGTTTCAACGTCTGAAAGCCCCAGTTGGCAATAAATCGTTGTCGTTAAACCCGTCATCACTTTACCAATAAAATTAACGACCCGGCCTCGCATTTTAACCAGGCGAAATTACAATTCCTTTATTATTAGGATATTGCAGTAGTTGTAATATTTTCATGGCTTCAATTATGGCAGTTGAAATTACATATTATACAATTTCCTTTGGTTGCGTTGCCTGTATCTTTTGCCTCTCAGGCCGACCTGTAAGTTTTGTTTGGCAGTACTAATTATAATTTCTTGCCTCATCGGGTTTGCCAGAAATAAGTAACAAACTGGAGAATAGACAACTCAACTTTCCGTTGTCAGCTTACAGAAAAGAAGTTTTTTGATCAGGTGTAAAGATTAAGGTTGAATTTTATCTTGGTTTTAATTTTTCTGAACTGAAAAAAAAGATCTTATTACTCAAATTTCAAATGCGGCTTTTTAGATTAGTCCGGGAGTTCAACAATGATGTATAGGAAATTGGTATAGTATTTTTTATCTTTTGAATTGAGAATACAATATTTTTTACAACTTAGCTTATTATCGTAACAGGTATTACATGTTTCTGTATTTGCGAAGACTTTCCCGGTTTGAATCGCCCAGCCGGAGCGACTGGTTACTATATTTTACAGCATTTATAGTACTACAGGTTCCGGCCATTATAAACTTTTATTACAATAACGGTACAGAAAACGCTTATACTCAGTTTGCCCAATCTATTTTAAACGGCCAGTTGGAACTGCCACCAATGAATGATTATGGGGACATGGCTTTTGTAAATGGAAAATACTATTTACCTTATCCTCCTTTACCTGCTTTTATACTTGTTCCGTTTGTAGCAGTTTTAGGAGCAGAGCAGGTTAATACGGTTGCCATTGCTACTATAATGGCCTGCATTAGTTTATATACCTTGTATAAGATCCTGATAAAGCTCCAGGTAAAACAAGAGTATTTTGGCTGGCTTTTTCTTGCTTTTTTCTTTGGAACCGGTTATTGGCTTGCGGTATACAACAGTCACCACAGCTACTCATTTGCGCATATTACATCTTGCATGTTCCAGTTTTTATTATTGAATGAAATTTTAGGAAAAAAGAGATGGTTACTTGTAGGACTTTATATCGGTTTAAGTTTTCTCACCAGGCAGTTCACCATATTTTATTTTTTATTAGCCCTTGGATACTTATTTTACACATATAAAAATAAAGGGACACGAGTACCACTTATTGTTTTTTTGTCGCTTGTTATTCCATCTTCCATTTGCGTAGGTTTATATCTCCTCTATAATTATATACGTTTCGGTAGTGTATTTGACACCGGGTATAATTATATAATATATCTGGGCATTTTGAATGACAGGGTTAGCGAATACGGCGTCTTTAATGCAAAATATTTTTTATATAATTTCTACTGCTTTTTTTTAAAAGGCTTTAATATAGAGTTTGAAGGAAAAACACACCTTGCCATCAAGGATATGGATTTATGGGGAACATCTCTTTTAGCGGCAAGCCCTTTTCTTTTAGCAAGTTTAAAGGCTCGTTTACCAAAAATTTTAAACATTGCGGCATGGTTGACTGTATGTTTAATACTTTTTGGGCAGTTTTTTTACCACAATAATGGCTGGCATCAGATCAACACATCACGATTTTCTTTAGACTTTCTTCCTTTATTGATGATATTAACAAGTATGGGATATAAGCAACTTCCATCCTGGCTTTTTAAGGGGATGATTGTTTATGCCGTTCTTTTAAATGCAATAAGCTACCTTATACATTCAATTTATCAATAATTTATTGTGTCGCCAATAGCTGATATCCCATTTAGATAAAACTGTGGAATTGTTACTTAGAGACCTCCATGGCTCAGTTTTTGAAATATTAAGGTGAACAAAAAAAATAGAATGTATGACATTGAAAAATATTTACTTTAATCCGATAACAAAAAAAAACTATCTTTGAGCCAATAAGCTTCATAAATTCCTTTGAAAAAAACCCGCTTCAATACTGCTTGAACAAACCTTCAAGAATCCTTATTGAAATTTCCGATTAGCTTGTTCGATTCATCCTTTATCTATACAATGGCCTAGTGCCTCCAATTTCCAATGCCTTGAATTGCCATAGTTCAGTAAGATCGTACCCGGTAATGTGAGAATTTATTCAACCCTATTGTACTATGAGCAAAAGTATTTTAAGCGTTAATGGCAGTAAAGCCATGAATTATTTGTTACAAACGATTTTTGAAAACGAATATCGTTTCCTACCCGCCGCAGATGTATTTGAAGCAATGCGTCAGTTAAAGTTGAACAGACAACCTGGAGCGTTGATTGTAGATGTGGATTTTCAACCCCAACAAAGCTGGGATTTTATACAGCATATTAAAAGCAGTAAGCTTTATAAAATACCGGTTATCGTTTTGGCTACAGACAATACTGAAGTGGTTAAGCAAAAATCGTATGAATTTGAGTTAGACGAAATATTTTTTAAACCCTTTAATCCGGTGGATTTGATTGCAGCTATACAGAACCTGACGACAGCGCCTATGTTGAGTAATGTGTAAAACCTGTAAAAAATAAACCCAAACCCTAAAACCTGAAACAATGCAACCTGATCTATTAAATAAGGTACCTGGTAATGAAACTAAAAACTACCTGCGGGTAGCCACCATCACCAATGAAAAAAGCCCCCTGTTTTTTTTATATATCGGTAAGGATGAAGCTTCAATAAAATTCTTACTTAATACAACAATTTCCGGTATTATAGCAGAAAACTATGAAAATGCCAGGAAACTTATACAATCTGAAAATTTCAGCGATACAGTAGACGTAATAATAATTGATGTTGCCTATAACGACTATGATCTGAGAAGTTTCATTAGTTTTTTAAAAACTCTCGATCCCAGTTACCAGAAGATTCCCATTATATATAATGAACATCATCTTCCTCACCAGGAATATGAATCTTACTGCAATAACATTGATGATGTGATAGATCTGTCAAACTGGCAATTCGACTTTTCAAACAAGATATCTTTTCTAAAAAAAGCAAAAGAATATACGAAAGAAGCAGTTGTATCAAAATCTGTAAACAAACCCTCCACATGTTACTATAAGAGAGCTTTTGACATAATTGTATCATCAGTTCTGTTGCTGATGGCTTTACCGTTACTTATTGTAATAGCCATTGCAATTAAACTGGAGTCAAAGGGTCCCATTTTTTACAATGCAAAAAGGGCTGGACGTGGATTTAAAATTTTTAAATTCTATAAGTTCAGAACCATGGTGGTAAATGCAGATAAAAAAATTGAAACCCTGGCCCATTTAAACCAGTATGGCCAAACCTATAACGGCGCCAAATTTTTCAAAATTGCCAATGATCCAAGAATTACCAAAATTGGAAAGTTCCTGCGCAATAGTAGTCTTGACGAGCTCCCTCAACTCTTCAATGTATTAAAAGGAGATATGTCCCTGGTTGGTAACAGGCCCCTCCCTCTTTATGAGGCAGCAACCCTGACCACAAATGAGTTTGTTGAACGTTTTATGGCACCGGCAGGTATTACAGGTTTATGGCAAATAAAAAAAAGAGGAAAAGCAGAAATGTCTGTTGATGAAAGAATCAGCCTGGATATTTCTTATGCTCGCCAGGCAAACCTTCTATATGATTTCTGGATTATGGCTCAAACCCCGGCTGCATTGCTTCAAAAGAGTGATGTATAGCCCTACCTTTGTAATTATTCTATTTTAATCCTACCACCATGCCATGATCAAGGTTTCTAAACCATTAGTTTCCATTATCACGCTAAACTGGAATGGTACTTTACATACCAGAGAATTTTTGCGTTCCATAACGAAGCACAATAGTTATGAGAATATTGAAGTAATTGTAGTGGATAATGCTTCGGCTGAAGATCCAACGCTGGAACTACTTTCTACTTTTCCTTCAGCAAGAATTATAAGGAACAAAAAGAACCTTGGTTTTAGTGCAGGAAATAATGTTGGTATACTGGCCGCAAAGGGAGATTATTTTTTTATAGTCAATAATGATACTGAATTTACGCCTGGATTGCTTGAAGGTTTGTTGGCTGTGTTTGAAAAGCATCCCGAAACCGGTATTGCTTGCCCGAAATTTCATTATTTTTTCAACAAGGGCACAATAGAATATGCAGGTTATAATGCTGTAAATATTTTTACGGGAAGGAATTCAATGGTCGGCTCTCTGGAAAAGGATAAGGGTCAGTATAATATTTTAACCGAAACCAATTATGCGCATGGAGGCGGCATGATGGTTTCGAGAAAGGTGATTCAGGAAGTAGGGCTTATGCCAGAACAATTTTTCCTATATTATGAAGAACTGGACTGGTCAGAACAAATTAAAAGAAAAGGTTTTAAAATATTTTATCAGCCTGATGCATTAATTTATCACAAAGAGTCAATGAGCACAGGTAAAATGAGCCCTTTAAAGACCTTTTATTTAACACGGAACAGGATATTATTCATGAGGAGAAATACACCGCTACCCGGCCTGGGTATATTTATTCTTTATTTCACATTCTTTACAATTCCAAAAAACACCCTACAATATATTTTGAAAAAACAGATTGCACATTTGAAATCATTCTGGAAGGGCATTTTTTGGCATTTCAACAGTAAGATAACGGTATAGTAATCTTAATAACATACCTTATGCAAGCAAGTAAATGTATTTTCATATTAGGCGCCACTCGTTTTGATGCGCAATACGAGTCTACTAGTTTTATACTTGCCAAGCAGTTTGCAAAAAATAACAATACCGTCTATTACATAGAATATCCATACACTTCAATCGACGCCATCAGACTTCGGAATACCCCAGAATTTGAGAAAAGAAAAAAAGCGATTGCAGGAGAAAATAATGGAATCATAGACATCAATATCCCTAATTTAAATATCGTTGTCATACCGCCATTATTATCAATTCATTTTTTACCAGAAGGAAGATTATACAGGTGGCTTTTGAACATAAATGAAAACATAATCGTAAAACGTTTAAAAAAGGTTATTCAATCCCATAAGCCTGAAAATGTCATATTTATCAACTCATTTGTGTTTCATTATCCTAACCTTGCCAAAAAATTACAGCCCAAACTAAGCATTTATCACTGCGTAGACCCTGTAATTACTCCTTATGACATTAAGCATGGTATTGTTTCCGAAAAACTGATAATTGAAAATAGTGACCTGGTTATCTGCACCAGTAAAAAATTGTATGAAGAAAAAAAGAAGATGCATGCCAAAACTTTTTTTATTCCAAATGCCGCTGACATTAATCATAGCATATTAGCCACTCATTCCGAAGTTCCAATTCACCCGAAACTGAAATCAATTAAAAAACCTGTTATTGGGTATTTTGGAAATATCGAAAGGCGAATTGATTTTGAACAGATGATAGGGGTTGCAGAAAAAAATAAAGACAAGAGTTTTGTTTTTGCCGGACCAGTTGAGAAACATCTGGTTCCTGAACATTTCTTTTCTGTTTCTAACATTTATTTTACTGGTAGAATACCTTATAGTGAAATGCCCGCTATATTAAAGGGGTTTGATGTAGCTATCATACCCTTTAAAAAAAATGAAGACAGCAATACCGTTTTCCCACTGAAACTTTTTGAATATTTGGGTGCCGGCAAATCAGTAGTTTCAACTGATTTTAATCTGGATTTAAGAAATTTTACCGGGGATCTGGTAACATATTGCAGCAATGCTGAAGAATTTTCAGGAGCAATAAACAAAGCTCTGGCAACTGATTCGGACCAGCTTAAACAAGCCCGGATAACATTAGCCAGTGAACATACCTGGGAAAAGAGAGCGATTGATTTTGAAAAAACAATTGATGATGCTTTATCATTGAAACATTTTAAAGAAACGTCAATAGCCAAGCATGCTGTTTGACACATTTCAGAAATTATTTTTTTAAACATCAAAGGATGAAGAAAACACTTTTGAATAAACTACTTACTCTTTACGTTCTACTTCGACATGGAAGGGTTGACTATAATTTGCGCTTTTTTTATAGAGATACCTACCATTGTAGATTAGTGCAATTGAAATATTTTCTCAAGGATTACCTATTTAAACCGAAATACAAAGAAATTTCATTTGATGGTGAGTTTGCGCCGGAGTTGCAGTTCGTATTACCTTTTGCTTACTGGCATTATAAAAATGGCACATTAAAATCTACCAAATCGTCTAAGTTCACATCGGAATTTTATTTCTTTTCACCCGAACATAAAGAAGAATTTAGCACAAGAACAAACGAAGGCAACTACAATTTCGAAACCCCACGTATTTTATACAGCCACGATTACA
>DASTMJ010000057.1:0-12680 GCA_035714205.1 Flavisolibacter sp.
CCTGGTTATACGCACCTACCATTGAGGTTAGCGTTGGATCAGCAATTCCCAGGGTTGGAGGAACCGGGTCGTTGCGCTGGTCTTTTACGTAAGCATCAATCATTTCAGCATTATTCAACTGTAATGTTTGTTCGCTTACACTTCGTGTGGCTTCCTCAATCCGGGAAAGATAATTAGATGACTGGGTGCCAGGATCAATTATATTGTTTGACTGTTGAAATACCAACAGCCTTCCATTGATGCTGTCCAGTTCCCGTTCCACTACACTTAAACGTGAGTCTATGAAGGCAATGGTTTTTTGGGTAGCATCATTTTTATCTTCAATAACAGCTTCTTTATATTCTTCCATCAACTGGTTGATCACGTCGGCTGCCAATCGTGGATTTGTAGCCTGCTTTGAGATGATCAATATGCCTGTGCTTGCCTTAGGCGCCACAACAAGACTACCTAACAAACCATTTGCCACTACAGGGGTAGGCTGCCATACAACATGATATTCCGGACTAAACCCATCAAAGTTGTTTCTTGTAAGTCTGAAAACGCCATTTTTATTTTTAAACACCTGACCGAATGTAAAGAGGGAAGATTCATTATTAATGCGAAATGAATTTTCATTTTCAAACTGTATAATAAGGGTAAAAGATGATGAAGAATCAGCAATTTGAAAAGCCTCTACCGTAAACGGACATGACTTATAGACATTCAACTCTTTTATTTTACCCTGGGCCAGATAGGTGAAGTTCAGGTTTAGTGCATTCACCACTCTTTCCATTAATGGCCTGGATTGCAGGTATTCTATTTCATTCTGAATATTTTTCTTTCCATCAGACACAAGGATCTGCTCCAGCTTATCATTACTGGCCCCACTGTTTTTATCATCCCGAATCACTAAGGTTCCGGTAGATTCATAAACAAGTGTGGCATAACGTAAATAAACATAGGCCACAAACAGGGACAGTGCTACACAAATTATAAAAAGGGGAAGAAAACGAATGTATTTATAAAACAAATCTTTTACACCGAGACCTGCCTGCTCTTTTTTTGTTGTATGCACCTGTTCTTCCAATAACATGATGGAATATTATAGGTATTATTTAATAAAATTTAATATCAGGGCAATTGCGGTTATGATGCTGGTAGCGATACCAATTTGTTGTGCCAGGTTTTGTTGATCCTGCTGCCGTACTCTTCTGCCAGATTGTTCAACCAGCACCACATCATTTTGCTGCAAATGATAATAAGGAGAACCAAACATGGATTTAGATGAAAGGTCAATCGTTCCAATTTCGCGTTGCCCGTTTAACTCTCTTATTACTTTAACGGTGTTTCTTTTTCCAAATTCAGAAACATCGCCAGCCTGGCCCAATGCTTCTAAAATCGTGATCCGTTCGGTGGAAACAGTAAATGTTCCAGGTCGACCCACTTCACCCAATACTGTTACCCGGAAGTTTACAAACCTTACAATAACCGATGGTTTGATCAACTGATCTTCCAGCTTTGCTTTAATGGTATCTGCCAATTGCTCTTTCGTTAATCCTGCCACATGAAGTGTGCCAAGGCGTGGGTATTCTATGTTACCTTTTCCATCTACCAGATAACCTGAGGTTACCGTTGCGGATGAACCTTCTACTGCCTGTTCCGGTAAATTATATGGAATATCCGTTGCGGGGTTAATGCTCATACTATAAACCCTTATAGACAAAACATCACCTATTTGAATAATGGGATCCGGGGGCAGATTCACTATTTGTGTAGTAGTATCATTAACGTTTTCCAGGTAATTGTATATTGTTTTTTTTTGCGTGGAACATGAAGAAGCTAATACAATATTTCCTAAAATAAGCAGCAGGTAGAAAACTCTCATTTATTTTTCATTTGTCGGTTGTGCAGCAAGCAGTTTTGTTTTATCAATAAAAGCTACCAACATGTAACCGAGACTATCAATTACCACTTTCGCTTTTTTATTCCTGACCTCGATCACCTTTCCTTCCTGTCCCATCATGGGCCCGGCTGTAACCACAACCCTCTCATCTGGTTTCAGATCCAGTTTGATGGCTTCTACATTTTCGTATTCATCTAAAAACCTTTTAATGACCTGGATCTCTTTGTCTTTTATGACAGCAGGTTTACCGTTCCAATATACAAAGTTTACAACCCCATCTGTCATTCTAACCGAAATACGGTCCTCATCAGTAACCTTTACAAATACATATGATTTAAATAATGGCTCCTCAATGATCTTCACCCTATCGCTCCATTTGCGTGGGACCTTATTCAAAGGGCAATAGCTTTCAATACCTTTTTGCTTCAACAGCGTATTGACTTTCTTTTCCCAGCGGGGCTTTGTATATATAGCATACCATTTCAAACCAGACCTTTTTGCATGGCTTCGCCACCTCAGTCACATTTGGAAGTTGTGACCGAACAGCAATAAACCGTGCAAATATAGCTTTTGCCTTGTGACTGGCAAATGCTCGAAAAATACAGATTTTGAATCAGTTACTATTCTAAACATTTGGTGAGGTTAAGGGATTCTGCTTACCTTCCCGCAGATGCTTATAATGATCAGCCAGGTGAAGGTTTTACAAACCGAAATATAATAATTAATCTATTAGCTACATTTATCCAAACTATTCCCTTTTGAATCAACGATATTATTCCCTTGATGTGTTCCGGGGTGCTACTGTTGCTTTAATGATCCTGGTTAACAACCCGGGCACCTGGTCTCATATTTACAACCCGCTGGAACATGCGCCCTGGCATGGTTTAACTCCAACCGACCTGGTCTTTCCTTTTTTTCTTTTTGCAGTTGGAAACGCGATGGCTTTTGTTATGCCCCGACTTGAAGCTGCCGGAGACAGGACCTTCTGGAAAAAGATCATCAAAAGGAGCCTTTTGATCTTTGCGATCGGGCTTTTTTTAAATTGGTGGCCATTTGTGAGGTGGCAGAACGATGAATTAACTGCCAATACCTGGACCTGGGTGAACAGCCAGGGAAAACTTGTTGGCGTACGTATTTTTGGGGTTTTGCAGCGGATTGCGCTCTGTTATTTTTTCGCCTCCATCATTGTTTATTATTTAAAAGCCAGGGGCGCCTTTCTTGCAGGGGCGTTGCTTTTATTGTTTTACTGGCTGCTTTGCATAGCCGGTAATCCGACAGATCCCTATAGTCTTACCGGTTGGTTTGGCACCTCCATTGATCTTGCCATACTTCACGATCCGCATCTGTATCATGGAGAAGGGGTTGTTTTTGACCCTGAAGGTTTAATGAGCACTATACCGGCCATTGTGCAGGTAATTTTTGGTTACCTGGTTGGCGATTATATTTTAAAGCGAGGCAAACTGGCCGCAGCAGCAGAAACGCCAAATGCCAGTTATAATCCCATCTTTCAAACTATAACCGGGTTATTTATTGCAGCTATGGCCATGATGTTGACGGGCTATGCCTGGGGACAGAGCTTCCCCATCAATAAAAAAATCTGGACCAGTTCGTATACGGTGGTGACAACCGGCATGGCTACGGCTATACTGGCAACCATGATCTATGCTATTGAAGTTAAAGGAATACGCAACTGGCTCACCCGTTTTTTTGATGTATTTGGGAAAAACGCCCTGTTTGTATTTGCGCTGAGTGCTTTTCTGCCAAAGGGCTTGCGACTCATCCGGATTCCAAATGGGATAAATAAGGAAGGTAACCCTGTGTATACTAATCCCTGGAACTGGCTGTATGATAAGGTATATAAGTTCATTCCCGGCGCACCGGAGTTAGGTTCTCTGGCCTTTGCGCTCACCGTTATCTTTTTTATGTGGGCCATTTGTTACTGGATGGATAAAAAAAGGATTTACATTAAGGTATAAGGGCCCCTGTCCCCCTAAAGGGGAGGCTTTTATAAACAATACTAGTCGCACTTTAGGGGGATATAGGTTTTCTCCATTGCTTTGGCTGTGCGCCATCCATTTTAACGATCTTAGGATAAAACATCCCTACTGTTTCAACCAGGTTTTGTTGCGCCTTCATTACCTCATAAATATCCTTGTAGGCAAACGGTGCTTCATCCAGTCCGCCACCCAACAACTTTACACCCTGTTTAGCCAAAGCTTCATTTAAAGTCTTATGCGTTACGGTTTTTAGAGCTGCTGTTCGGCTCATTCTTCTGCCCGCCCCGTGCGAAGCTGAATTTACAGAAGCCTGTTCTCCTTTACCTTTTACAATAAACCCGGGTGCCGTCATAGAACCGGGAATGATTCCCAGGACGTCTTTACCGGCGGGAGTAGCTCCTTTCCGGTGAACGATCACATCTTTCCCTTCCCATTTTTCTTTCCAGGCAAAGTTGTGGTGGTTCTCTACCATTTTCACAGGTTGCCTTCCCAACTGCTTTGCAATTTTTTCATGGATGATGTGATGACAGGCCGATGCATAATCACCAGCCAGGTTCATGGCCATCCAGTATTCATGTCCCTCCTGTTCATCTAACCGAAGCCAGGCAAGATTGGAAGCTTCGCCGGGCAGCCTTCTTTTTTCCTTTGCAATTTTGGTGAAATGATTGGCAATGTTGGCACCCAGGGCTCTTGAACCAGAATGGGAGAGTAATCCCAAATACGATCCTTTTTCAACACCCAAAACATCATCCTTTGCCGCTATTTCAACAACTCCAAATTCAACAAAATGATTACCCGAACCTGAAGAGCCCAACTGTTTCCATGCCCTTCCCTGTAAACCTTTCAGCAAACCCAGTTCATCAAATTCTTTCCTGTACATTACTTCGTGATCGGCGGGCTGTTCAAACATGGACCCGCTGCCAAACAAGGTAGCTTCATTCAATTCCCTTGTAAAATAATGTTCCCGCTGAACTAATTCTTTCGGGTCAATATCAAAAATAGAAAGACACATGCGGCAACCAATATCAACCCCTACACCATAAGGTATCACGGCATTTTCAGTAGCCAGTACACCACCAATAGGTAAGCCATAACCTGCATGTGCATCGGGCATTAAAGCACCGGCGACTGCCACGGGAATTTTTGCCGCTGTATACATCTGGTGCATGGCACCCTGTTCAATTCCTTCACTACCAAAAACGGTAAATTCAATCCCGTGTTGATTCAGGGCTACCTGGGCTCCTTCATGTGCAACCTTGGGTAATAACGCCTCAGCAATCTTTCCCAATACACCATCCTGTGCATATTGATTAGGACTTTGTAATACACTGCTCAATATTTCCAATGCATCTTCTTCTGCAAGATGTTTAAAATTTTTTTCCAGGATATTCATTGCAACAGAGATCACCGGGCCTTGAGGGTAACCAATGTTTCTCAATTGCTTTCCTGATAATTTCAACTTCGCCATTATTTAATTTTTTATGATACGGACTGCAACACCAGTTTGAGCACCTGTTGCGTCGCAATCCGTTCATCGTTCTGTATTACAGATCATCAATTTTCAAGAACCGCCCTCCTGAATCCAATGATCTCAACCTGTGTTGATTCAAATTCTTTTTCATTTTGATTAGTGATCTCTGCAACTGTCATGGGTTTGGTAATCACTTTTTCAAATCCTAAATGATCACTAAGGCGTTGCGCTTTTTCTATGCTCAATTTATCAAATGCATATTTTGCAATCAACCGGCCCTTGCGCAGTAAAGCATTGTCCACCATTGTCAACTCACTGTTGAACGTGCATATAAGCTGTACATTCAAAAAGTCAGCCAGCAGGCCATCAGATATATTCAAAAGATTGGACACTGCTGAACTTCCGCTTATTCTCCTGTCCCTGATGATATTTTCTGCATCTTCCACAATCACAACAGTATTTGGATTGTCGATCAACAGGTCAATGAAATCAGGATCCACCAGGTTGCCGGCCACGTTGGGAGAAAGAAACAACACTCTTTTTTTAATCCTTCCCACCAGGTAACGCAGGTAGGTTGTTTTACCTGTGCCTGGCAAGCCGTGTAACAGCACAATACCCTTATCCTTTTTCTGGTTCAGCCGCTTCTGAATAATTGCATCCACAGATGCAAAATCATCTTCGTAAAAAAGATCAAGATCAAGTTTGTTTTTTTTGATCTCCATTGGTTTTAATTCCAGCCCATAACTTCCTTTAACGATCAGGTTTACTTCCAAAGGGTCTTTTTTCTTCCGTTCTTTAAACCGGTTCATCAATGCCGTACACCTGTCAATAAATTCGGCCTGGTTACCATCGTGAAGTATCTCGCAATAATGTTTCATCTCAACAATACAGTTATTATTGAGTACAAAAACCGTTTCATCAAACTGGTAGGCCTTTCTTTTGTTTTTATACCAGCGATATTGATATTCTGTAACAATGATATCGGCAAAAGTTTCCTTAAAAGCTATATAAGCTTTTTCACCTTCTATGTTTCCAATAAAATGCAGGTTGGGCAAGTTACTGAAGTGATAGAGGTATAAGGATCTACTATTCAGAAAACGATCGGCAAACACGGCGTTTACATCAATCATTTTCTGGTTATTTACATGTTCCATAAAAAATTTTAAATAGTGATTCAACAGATTCTTCTCTGTACAGGCAACACTAATCCATTACACGAACGATCAGGATCCGCTGTTTATAATTTGAAAAATGAATAAGAGGAGGCAAATAAAAAGCCCCGCTTTTGCGGGGCTCTATCGTTATTCTTTAATACCAGGTTTTCAGAAAACGCATGCCCCGCAACGATCACAACCCAAAGGGCTGAATCTATTTGTTTTGTTATGTAGTTGTATGCAAAGCATGGTCATTATTTTTTAGCGCTGCAAATATACAACGGTATTGTGTAAACGAACAAATTCTGAAGAAACTATTTTTGGATAGCCTGCACAATTTATTTTTATATATAGAAAAGGCTGGCCGAACCATTTGTCAAATCATCTATAAAGTTTTACAGTAATCCTACTTTTGAAACTGTGGCGCCAGTGCAAATCACCCCAGTGCCAAAGGTTGACCGCGATAAACTTTCTAATCCTTAAACTATTTTTAATGACTTCTGAATTAATCAAAATCTTTGACCGGGATATAGCCCGGCTTAAAAGCGAGATCGAAGCATTTACGAATGAAGACAACCTGTGGCGGACTGCCGGCACTACAAAAAACCCGGCAGGAAACTTATGCCTGCATCTTACCGGGAATTTAAGAACCTATATTGGTAAAAACCTTGGAAACTTTGATTATGTGCGTGACAGGGAAGCAGAATTTAGCAGAACAGGTGTTCCAAAGCAAGAATTGGTTCAATTGATTGAAGATACCCGAATGGTTGTTGGTGCTTCATTAAAAAACCTTGATGAATCACAACTACAGGAAACCTATGTAGAAGAACTATTTGGTGCTCCGATGTCGAATGGATTTTTTTTGATTCACCTGATAGCTCATCTTTCCTATCATTTAGGACAAGTAAATTATTTACGAAGAGTTCTGGAATAACTATAGTTAGCAACGAAACAGTAACAATGATATAGCCGGTTAAAAAACAGGGAATAATTTACAAGCCGGTTGTTTTGTTCTGTATAGAAACCTGGAATAACTGACCCATACATTGCATTCTATTTTTAAAATATGCATTACATTTAAACAGGACAAGACGATTGCCCGCATCGGCGATACTAAAGCCAGTTTGCAGCCGATTCTGATAAAACATTTATATGGGTAAGCCAGCTGATATTAAAACCAAACCGACAGACTCCAGCGTGAAAAGTTTCATTGATAGTATACCGGACGAACAAAAACGGAAAGACAGCCAGGTGATACTTAACCTGATGGAAAAAGCCACGAAGGAAAAACCAAAAATGTGGGGCAGCTCTTTGATCGGTTTTGGTGATGTACGATATAAAAGTCCCGCAACCGGCAGGGAAGTTGATTGGTTCAAAATGGGCTTTTCTCCACGTAAAGCAAATCTATCATTACACCTGTGTCTTGATATAAAAAAACATGCAGACACTCTGGCTCAACTGGGCAAACACAAGACCGGCGTGGGTTGTCTTTACATCAATAAACTGGAAGACGTTAACCTGAAAGTACTGGAGAAAATGATTACTGCAGCAGCGAGATAAAATGCTTTAATTTTTACAACGTTCCCTTCCCCGCTTAACTGAGTAGCCTTTCTATAAACGATTTGAAAACGTGCCAAAACCGGTTCCATCAAATGAATACAAAAACCACACTGGTAATCTTTCTTTTTCCATTGACGCTTTTCAGTTGTTTTAGTAACCCTTCGAATGATCCAGTCGTGGCGAAACAATTGCTGGAACTGGAGAGGGAAGCCATTACAAGAGAATTTAAAAACGATACAGCGTTCCTATCATCCATCATGGATACAACCTTTATTGAGCTAGCCCGTGATAAGATCAAAAATAAACACGAGGTACTTAAAACTATTCATGCTGATAATATTGCCAATGCCAACAACAAAATTGTCCGCGACTCTTTTGTGCTGGAAGATCCTGTTGTGCATGTATATGATAAAACTGCTGTGGTGACATTCATCATGCATACGTACAACAAAAAAGACCAAATTCCCTTTGAACGCAGAACGCGGTTTTATGATGTGTGGGTGAAGCGGGATAACAAGTGGATGGCCATTACCTGGCAGGGATCAGCTGTTGAATAAAGCCCGGAGGTTTCGGCTGCACAGTGCACTATAGGTATACATTTCGGGCACTTCCCAACTTTACCCATTCGATTATAACAGAACAACAGTTTTACGCTAAACATTAAGACATGGCTACTCCTTAACGAGCTCCTGAACTCAGGCAGCGAAAAGAAACGGCTATCAAAAGTTTTACAAAAACAGGTATTGAAAAAAAGGAACTAAAAAACGGTTATGCCTGCCAGTTTGCCGGACCGACAACATTGTGGACGAACTTGCTGAATTTTTAAAGTCAGAACGAGGCTGTTATTCATTTTTTGTTTTTACTCTTTTTATCAGCGGCAACAAAAGCCAAACCTGTTTAAAAATAACGGGACCAAAAGGAGCCAAGGACTTTATTGAGAGGAGTTGCTATTGTAACTGTATCGATCCCCAATAGCCATCCAGGCGTACAAGTGTGCGAGCAAGTAAAGCATCATAGCCCCGCTGCAGCCGGCTACATACCTTTTTGCAACCTATTTTTTCTATACGAATTTTTGATGGCGATTTTGCCATCCCTGAATGTGAACAGATCGCAACCCGTGACTTCAACGCGGGTGCCATCGGTTTTTGTTCCGGTAAAGATCCATTCGGAGAAACCCCTGTTTCCTGAAATGAAGTGCCTGGCACTGCCCCAATGCGCATCCGGGAAGGTTAAAAACACGTTCTCAAAAGCTTTCTTCACCTGCTCCTGCCCAGAGAATTTTTCCCCGTCAGCATCCGGGCCAGCGGAAGCCTCAAACACACAGTCATCCGTCATATGCAACATAATAGCTTTTATATCATGGGCATTAAATGCATCTGCAAATGACCGGAGAAAATTTTCATTAATGTTCTTGTTTGATTGCGCCATAAGTAAAATTGGCAAGAATACAATACATAACAAAGCTGTTTTTTTCATAGCTGTTTTTGTTGAGATGTTTAATAAGCAAGGCAAGGTTAAGCATGGTGAAGAAGTAGCACCCTGAGTGATAACTTCATTTTGCTGCAACCCGGAATCAATTAATGGAAATTATTGTGGCCTGCCTGGCGGCGAGCTTCCATACATTGTTTTCTTTCATCCAAACGTTAGTGAACCTTCTCTTTACTGTTTTGCCTGCGTTGGAAGTTGCACCCTGCGGCACGAGGGTCTCTAATCCCATCGCCACCGCCACATTCTCTCTTAATGTAATTCGTTCAATATGGCGTTCGAAGGTTGCATAACTGATCTTTCCAGCTTTGATCCGGTCAATGATCTGACGATAACCCACAATAGCATTTTCGGGATTCTGAACAACAATATCCTGCGACATTAACCTGGAGAGCATTGCGGTATCTCCTTTGAAGATGGCCTCACGTTCCTCATTCTCCAACCTGCGGATGGTTGAATCTTCGGCATGTTGCGCTGAGGAGGTAATAGCACAAAACAGGATTGAAAGAAAAGAAAACCCGATCAATTTACGTTTCATATTGAGTGAGTTTGGTAATTAACTAAGCGCCTGGTACAACTATTTTCTTTCGGCTACTTTACCTATTGTAATGTGTAACCAAAGGCAATTTATAGCTAGGGGTCAAGTGGTCCACAGGCCGGTTTAGAGTTTAACCTAGGATGGCTTGTATCGATTTATTGTAGCAGTTTTCATTTTACTGATCCGTTGCAGTTGTATTGTTGTTTATTTCTTGTGTTATTATACACTAATTTATGGATTACAGGATAGCCAGCCAACAATTGCTTTTGATAACCAGTAATAGCAGGTTCAGCCATGGCTTCAGCAAGACGGTAGTTTTTTCAGGCATTAGCGTTGATGCTTAGCTGTTTCCACGGCAAAACGACGGCATAAATGATTTTAACGAACTAACTATTTTCCGGCTCAAATAAAGCTTACCTGTTTTCTTCCTGTAATATGGTTGTATTGTACTTTCTATATTATTGAGAGCCGGTGGTGTTCCATTAAATGCTTGTATGAAGCTCACAAAAATTCGCATCATAATTTATTACGGCGATTACATTCCCGAACAACCTGTTCAAAATCATGGCCAGGAACAGTGGCCTGCTGCAGGTGCCATGGCCAGGTTGTGGAGGATGTGGTGAAAAAGTATGGCGGAGCTGTTACAATGGTTTGTCTTCCTGAAGTGGGTTTAAATGGGAATACAGATTTCCCGATGCCTGATCTGAATAACGAGAGGTAGCGAATCAACTTTCTCAGTTTTTAACAAAAAAAGGTTGGATTAAGCTTCCTAAGAAATAATAAGCATTGGTCTTCATGCGTAGTTTTACCGTTCAGGACTTTGCCAATCGATCATGTTCCCGGATGGTTCTGTATAAGACCAGTCGGGCCGCGTTGTTTCATTGCAAAAGAAACCTTCCAGGTTTGCTTTGTTAACCAGGTCATTTACCAGTTCTCTTGATGAGGACAGGTAGGTAAACCGCTGGTCAAAATACGTGGCGATCAGAATCTTATTATCCGGTGTAGCTATCCGTGCATGTGCATAAAAACTGTTTTCACTGGCTGCCACCACCTCTTCAATTTTATGTTCACACCTGGGTTCACCAAATTCAGTGTACTCTACAACGTGAGTGTAGCCTAATGAGCTGATGGCCTGCATAAGGTTATTGATCAAAATGGCTGGAAGGTAATCTACTTCCGCAGCTATGATGTTATTTTTATCAAGCAGTGTTTTTAGTTTTATCCAGCCTTCTTTGTCGGCGGTACGGCGGGCACAATGCAGGTAGGCAAGGAGGCGGTCGAGCTCACTAATGTTGTTGAGTCCTGATCTTTTGATGACCTCTTTCCATGTAAGCTTTTCCGTGCATTCAAGTATAAGTTCTTTCGTGGGCCAATTGCCGGTTTCGAAGCTTATGTTGTAACCGGGTTTTATTTTTAAAAAGGGGTGCAGCATCACAAAACTCACCTCGTAGTTTTTAAAGGCAGTCCTGATGGGCGGCCAGTTGGAGCTTTCAACGATATTATCCTGTTCTGGAGTTGGGTGGATCAAGGGGTTAAAGAATTATTGCGAATACCTAAATATAAATCGTTTCTATTCTTCTACGCCTACCGGCAGGCGAAGTACACCTATAGTAGCCTTTTTAACCAGTTGAGGTGGTATACAGGTGGTATTAAGGTACTATATAAGTCGGGATATGTACGGGATATGTACGGGATATTTACGGGATACGTACGGGATACGGGGTTTCAGGATCTGTGTCTTGTACTGAAAAAACTTTACACCTTTCCGATTATTACTGAATGCGCTTTACAGTTATTATTGATAGTACTAATGGAGCTTTACAGTGGTTGCAATAGTACTGATTTGCCTTTACAATAATTTTTCTTTTTCCATTTTTTAAAGAGGTTTTGGGTTGAATGGTGGGGTTTCCCGGGCACCCAAAGAAAGAACAGGTAAACCTTCCACTTCTCCCTTCAATCGTTTATTTTGATCGTCCTTTCAACCAAAAATTTATGAGCCCCAAAAAAATCAACATCCTCTACTGGGTTTTTACCATCCTGTTTAGTGCCTTAATGCTGTTTTCGTCGTGGGAGAGCATTCTTGTAACGGACAATTCCATTCAGCTAATTCATGGCATGCTGGGCTATCCTGAGTATTTTATTCCCTTTACGGGCTGGGCCAAGCTCCTGGGTGTTATTGCCATCCTGGTGCCCGGTTTTAGAAGGATAAAAGAATGGGCATATGCCGGTTTGTTTTTCGACCTGGTAGCGGCTGTGTATTCAGGCATTGCTGTAGCCAAAACAGTTGACCCCCTGATGCTTACCCTGCTTGCCTGGTTTGTGCCGGGTATTCTTTCCTATGTGTACTGGCATAAAAAATTAAAGCTGGCTGAGGAAAGCAAACCGGTGGAAAACAAGGCTGAACCTGTCTTAACCCAGTGAGGACAGGCGGGGGGGGTGTTTTGGTTTAGGTCTTATTGTGCCCCTTCAGATTCGATGAGTCCCACATCAAAAACATTATAGTGCAGGATGCTGTTGAGGAGACGTATCGGGCAAGGGAAAGACAAGCTCTTTGCAAGAGCTTGTCCCCAATTTGATCCCGGTCTTTAGGCAG
>DASTMJ010000058.1:0-12259 GCA_035714205.1 Flavisolibacter sp.
AGCTTTCTAATTTTAGAAAGCTTTTTATTTTTTAAATGTATGAATACGGTTTCAATCAGGAAGGCGACAGTAGCAGATGCGCAAGGCATCCTGGAAATTTATGCCCCTCACGTCGTTAATAGTGCCTGCACTTTTGAAAGCCAGGTGCCAACCATTAATGAAATGGAGGAAAGAATCAAAAAAATCATTGCCGTAAAACCGTGGTTAATATGTACAATAAATGAAAAGGTGGTTGGTTATGTATATGCTTCAGTTTACAGGGAAAGAGCAGCTTATCAATGGAACTGCGAATGCTCAGTGTATACACATACAGATTACAGTGGAAAGGGTATAGGTTATCAGCTTTACAAGGTCTTATTTTCTATTCTAAAAAAGCAAGGTTATAGAAATATGTATGCTGTAATAAGTTTACCAAATGAAGCTAGTGTAAAATTGCACGAGAGATGTGGCTTTGAGTATTTTGCTACCTATGATAATGTAGGATATAAATTAGGTGAATGGATAAAGGTAGGGTGGTGGAGGCTTAAGTTGAATGAGTACGATCCCGAGCCTGCACCACCCTTATTATTTTCTGAAGTGGACTTCGACAGTTTCAGAAATTTATGCAAAACTGCAGAAGCCCAGGTTTCAAAACATCTTTATTGATTCCATTGATTTGATTGCGCACCTGAACCTTCCTGAACACTTTCAGCTTCGCTTCGTAAAATGTTAGGATTGTCATTAAAATTTTCAGTGGAACCCTTGTACTTGGTTTCAATATATTCTTTAAAGTTCATTACATCCTGGCGAATGAGTTTCTCGAAAACAGGGTTCAGCGCTTTTGCCAGACCTGCTCCCAACTCACCTGCAGGTGGATGATAGCTGATGACTACTTCTAATTCTGTTCCCTGTCCCCCTGCGGCATCCTGGAATGTAATTTTACCTGCATTATTGATCAGTGAATTTGGAATAGATTGCCACCCGATCAGGTAACCCGGTTCTTCTTTTACAATTTCAGCGTTCCATTTTATTCTTCCAATATTTCCGGGAATCACAGCTTCCCAATGAGAATGTTTAGAGTCTATCTCTGTAACAGAGGCAAGATGTTTCATAAACAAAGGAAGATTTTCCAACTTTCTCCAGAACGCATATACTTCATCTTTTGGTTTATTTACAATCAGGCTTGTCCGGATGTTGATTGCCGGTGTATTGGAAACCCCTTTTGTTTTACCAAGGCTTTCATACATAGGGCAATGGCCTGAGGCGCCTCTGTATAATAATACACCTCCCAAGGCTAATTTTACAAGACTACCAACCGGGTGTTTAATAAAATTATTCATGCTTGAAGAAAGCAGCCATGCTCCGACAGCCGCACTGGCTATACGTTCTCCCTGGCCTACGTTTACAACACCGCTTCCGGCCTGGGGTTGAAATTCGTTGTCTGCATGCCAGCTTCCATATTGTTCATTTGCCATAACTGATTATTTTTTGAATGAGTTTAATTTTAATTGCAACTCTTCAAAGATTTGCAATTATTATGCCTTCAAAAGGTTGATAATCTAATAATTGAAAAGGCCCCAACTTAGGTTGAGGCCAGTATTATTTGAGAATTATTTTAATACAATGAGTAGGATTTTACCCAGCATTAAACAGTTGCGCTTTCATTTATTTTGACAGCTACTTCTGTTTTACCGGGATATTCGTCCAAGGCTTTTTGCAAGCAATCCATAGCATCATCAAGATCTTTCAAATTTAAAACATAGGCCAGCCGAACTTCTTTTTTTCCTAAACCAGGAGTTCCGTAAAAGCCAGTGGCAGGCGCCAGCATTACCGTTCGGTTGTTGTAGGAAAATGATTCAAGCAGCCATTGGCAAAACTTATCTGAATCATCAATGGGTAATTGGGCCATGGCATAAAAAGATCCGCCGGGGTTTGGGCAAAATACGCCATGCATTGCGTTTAAACGCTTAACTAAAAGATCTCTTCTTGAAATGTATTCTGCTTTTGGTTCATTAAAGTAGGAGGCTGGTAAGTCAACGGCTGCTTCTCCCAATATCTGAGCTAACCCGGGTGGACTTAAACGGGCTTGTGCAAATTTCATGGCTGCATCATACACTGCTTTGTTTTTTGTAACAAAGGCACCTAATCTGGCTCCGCAGGCGCTATAACGTTTGCTAATTGTGTCCATTAAAATAACCTGTTCGTCCATACCCTGTAAATGCATGGCACTTATATAATCCCCGGAGTACGAAAATTCACGATACGCTTCATCGGAAAATAAATAGAGGTTATGTTTCAGGCAAATGGTTTTAAGGTCCTCCATTTCTTGCCGGCTGTACAAATACCCGGTAGGATTGTTGGGACTACAAACCATAATTGCTTTTGTACGGGGCGAGATTACTTTTTCAAAATCGGCAATGGCAGGCAAAGCAAATCCATTTTCAATTATAGAAGTAATAGGCACAACCTTTACACCTGCTGCAACGGCAAAACCATTATAATTGGCATAAAAAGGTTCTGGAATAATAACTTCATCACCGGGATTCAGGCAGGTAAAAAACCCAAACATGATGGCTTCGGAGCCGCCGGTGGTTACAATAATTTGTTCCTGGGTAACATCAATACCCACAGATTTATAATATTGAACCAGCTTGCGCCTGTAACTTTCATTACCAGCACTATGGCTGTATTCCAATACCCGAATATCCGCATCACGTACAGCATCCATAATGCTGGGCGGAGTTTCAATATCAGGTTGACCAATATTTAAATGAAAAACTTTTATACCTTTTTTCTTTGCAGATTCAGCATACGGAACCAACTTTCTGATTGGAGAGGGTGGCATTAATTGCCCACGTTCTGAGATGGTAAGCATGCTACAAAGATAGAAGAGAATAACTTGTAAATGATACTTGCAGGCTGGCGGAACTCTTAATCTACGAGATTGTTTTTAACAGCAAAAAATACCAATCCTGCAGTGTTTTTACTGCCAAAACGTTCCATTAAACGGTCTTTGATTGCTTCCACCGTTCTTGGGCTGATATCCATTTTTTGGGCAATTTCCTGCGCTGTAAATTCCATACAAATAAATTTCAAAACATCCCTTTCCCTATTACTTAAAGTGATTTCGTTACTAAGGGATGGAACTATTTTTTGTTTGGAATGAGCTTTTTTTAATAAAATCCGGTTTACGAAATTATTAAGGTAATACCCCTTTTCATAAACATCCATAATAGCCCTGCGTATCTCCTGAGGCTCGGCATTCTTTAGCAAATAGCCATTGGCACCGTTTTCCATCATATGAGAAACAAAACGTTCGTCCTCGTACATGCTTAAAACAATGATGTGAATATTAGGATGTTGTTTGCTCAGTTGTTTTGTAGTTTCTATACCATCTTTGCCAGGCATCCGCAGGTCCATCAGCACCACATCCGGATCGGCTTCTAATACACCGTGCAATAGTTCATCTCCATTTTCAGCTTCTAAAACAAATTTGATATTAGTGAATGGCCGCAGCGACAAAATCACTCCTTTGCGAAATATTTTATGGTCATCGGCAATAGCTACTTTAATCACTTCCATAACACAATTGAGATGCGATAAAATTAGGAATTAAGCATCAACCAAAACGTCTTCTTTCGGTATTTCCATGGTAACCTTGTAATAAGTTTGCGACGGATCTTTTTCAAAGAAAATTTTTCCCTGTGCAACCCTTAAACGGCTACTAATATTTTTAAGTCCTAAACCTATATTGCTTTTATTGAGCTTTTCAAAATCTGCCTGAACAATGCCCCTCCCGTCATGATGAATGCGTAATACAAACATTCCTTCCTGCACATTTTGAGTGAGGTGAATGAAACTGGAATTGCTATGTTTTAGAATATTATTGATCAGTTCCTGAATTACCCTGAAAACAATAAGCTCAATTTCCGGCTTCAAACGTTCTTTATAGTCATGAAAGCGGCTACTTGCGTTTATGGTGCCTGATCCGCTGATTTTTTGAAAAAGGTCATTGGTGGCTGATTCCAGTCCAAAGTTTTTTAAGGTTGGTGGCATCAGGCTATGACTGATATTACGGATCAATTGAATAGTATCGTCAAGGATTTGCCTTGCCTGGAAAATAGATTGGAGTTGCGTGGCTTTATCCTGGTTTACTAAATTTTCATTGAGGTATAGTCGGGCTGTTGCCAGTAAAGGCCCTGCATCGTCGTGCAGATCGGCCGCTAGTCGCTGCCGCTCTTCTTCCTGTAACCGGATGGAGGCATTGAGCAGTATTTTTTGCTGTTCTTGTTCCATTTGCTGCAAACGCAACTGGTAGCGGATTACCTTACGTTGATGGAATATAATAAACAGGATGAGGCCAATTGTAAGGGCAAGCATTCCAAGGGTGCCTAGGAACAGGACTAAAGAAATTCCGGATGGGCTGGCTTGCAGTAAGTACATTGGTTACGGTTCTAAAGTTAGTTTGACGGGTAAAGTTTATAATTTCTTGGTGGTTTTTTTAAATATTGATTAGCCTGGATATATAATGCTATTACAAATAAGAGGTTTTTTACAATGGATGCTATATTGGTGATCACCCAATATTTTGCAAGTTCTTTTGCCGAGATCTGGTTGGCAAAAATATAGATGAAAAAAGATCCTGAAAGGTATAATAAGATCCCAAGCACAGCCCAAAACGATGGTTTACTATAAATGAACAGGCTGGTTGTATCATTCATTTGCTCAAAAAAATAAAAAAACGAAAACAGGAATATAAGTATGGTTTCTACCCCAATTGGCACAGAATCTAGCTGAAGCCGTAATGCCAACACGTAATAGGTGTAATAGTAGTAAATTAATAGTCCAGCAGAAAATAGCATGGTAATTATACGCACCTTTTTCTTAAGTGAGATCTTTTCCAGGATGTGATAGAAGAACCATGCAAAAAACAAGGTTTCAACAAACGTGAAAACCGGGTAAGTTTTATTATGAAATTTGTAAGGTATAATGTATTGAAGTGACAGGTTGATCAAAAAGTCAAACAATAGGTAAAGACATAATATCCAGGCTATTCTAATGTTTCTGAGGGATTTGAAGAATATAAGAAATATTAGTATAGGGAGGAGATCTGAGTATAAGGCCAGATAGTTAAAAAGGTTTTCTATAGTTTTGGTTTTGTGCCAAATATAGAAAACCTTTCAGAGAAATAATAGCTTCTAATTAAAATTCCCAGTAAAGTCCAATTTCTTCAACTGGAGGGAATGCACGGTAAACTTTTTTTGTCATGACAGTAAGTTTTTGTTATTATCTGATGTAAATTTTGCTTACATCAGAACGCTTCTCAACAGGTTTTGAACCCTTTTAAATTCTAAAAATCTATAATAACACAGTGGTTTCAATGGTTTCAAGCCCAAAAACGCGTAAGCTTACCATTTTAGATTGCGTAATCTCACGAAGTGAAATTAGTAATTTTACTATGAAGTAAAACAAAATATTCAGTTTATTGTCAAATTACCTGGAAAAGAGAACAGCATGGTTTACACAGTATAAACCTTTATTAAACCAGGGTTTTTAATAGATATTATATCAAGATAAGTGATCAATAAATATCCTGACAAGTGGTTTTTAAAAGTTTTTGATTCAAAACTTTTAAAACTGGTTTAGAATCGTATTTTTACGCAAATAGACGTGATTCCACTAATTGCTAAATTATGATTAACAACGAAAATATTCTTTCATACTTCTTGTAAGTCAGAATAAAAATGGATTAGTTTTGTCGCCTCTACTGCTTAAAAGTCAATTACTTAAAAACCAATTTCCATGACTGCCCAACAAATAAAAGTGGCCATTGCTGATGACCATAAGATCTTTCGGGATGGTATAAAAATGGCCCTTAAAGACCGTGATTTCCTAAAAATCTTATGGGAGGCTGAGGATGGTAAAGACCTCATGCATAAATTAAAACTTAAGCAGCCCGATGTTTTACTTATGGACATTCGGATGCCGGAGATCGATGGAGTAAATGCCATCGGAATTCTACGTAAAGAATATGAAGAGATCAAGATTATTGTACTTACTATGTACGATGATCAGGAAATGATCACCAAAATGATGGAAATGGGCGCCAATGCCTATCTTACTAAAACTACTGATCCGGATGAGATTTACCAGGCTATTCTCACTTGCATGAATGATGACTTTTATTTTAACGACCTGGTCAATAAAGCCGTTTTGCTTAAACTACAGCACAAAAAGTCCGTTCGCCAGTTTTATCCCAATCCAATTAAATTTTCGGAAAAAGAGATACGTATCTTAAAATGTATTGCGGAGGATAAAACGACCGAAGAGATTTCAAAAGAAGTTTTTTTGAGTCCCCGCACCATTGAAACCATTCGCCAGCAAATGAAACAAAAAGTTGGCGCCAAAACTATTGCCGGGCTTGTTATGTATGCCATGCGCAATAAAATACTAGACTAAACATGTCCATCAACACTGCTAATATTAATGATACCTTTTTTGAAGGTGTATATAAAGATGTCTGGAAAAAACTTATTCCTCCGGGTTTAACCGAAGCAGAAGTAGATTTCATTACTGACATCGCCAGCCTAAAAAAAGGAGACAGGGTATTGGATCTAATGTGTGGTTACGGACGTCATGCTCTAGAATTAGGTAAAAGAGGTTTTGAGGTTACAGCTATCGACAACCTGAAAGAATACATTGTTGAAATAGAACAAAAAGCTGGTGAGTCCGGTTTGCCGGTAACACCCGTTTTGACCGGTGCTTTAGAAGCAGAACTTAAGGGCGAATTTGATGCAGCCATATGTATGGGTAACAGTTTTGCTTTTTTTAATAGAGATGAAGGTATTTCCCTTTTGAAAAAAATTTCGGCTCATTTAAAGCCCAATGGTATTTTCCTAATCAATTCCTGGATGATAGCGGAAATTGCGATCAAATATTTTAAAGAACGGGACTGGATGCAGGTAGGTGAGTTTAAGTATCTTTTGGATTATAAATTTTGTTTTCAGCCTAATCGTATTGAATCTGAACAAACGATTCTGGCGCAGGATGGAACAAAAGAAGTGATACACGGCGTTGATTATATATTCACCCTGGATGAATTAGAAACTATGTTTCGGGAAGCCGGTTTAAAAACCAGGGAACTGTTCGGTACTCCAAGAAAGAAAAAGTTTACAATGGGTGATGGCAGGATCTATATAATAGCTGAAAAAATGGATTGATCAGATACCTGGGGCTAATTCTATAAAGATCTTAGAAAATCAGGGAAGAAATGTGGAAGAGAAAAAGAAAAGTTGATTGATTTGGAGAGTCGCCTTGGTTCTTCAATGGTATTGGATTTAAAAAAACTTACTGGACGGTAATTTAGGACATTGGATAGTTAGGCGTGGCGACTTGTCCTTTCAATCAACTTTCTGAAACAAAATTACTATAAGCAGGAACTGCTAACAAGAGCAATACTGACCGATTTTGAAGGTTCGGCAATTACGCTTCGACTCGTAGCTTTACTAAAAACCTTTTTAGTAAACTTCCTTAATGGCAAAAACGTAAATGGATTTTTTCTAAGTAATCGTACTTTCCACAATGAAAAATCACGTAGTAATACTATATAAAATTCACTCTGTTTTTACCAAATTGCACTTGATTTTGGAAACCATAGAGCCCTAACAAAAAATTCCTTATGAAAAATCTCGACACTGTAATTAAAGTTGCCATTGCTGATGATCATGCGTTGTTCCGTACCGGTGTAAAAACCTCACTTTCAAGTCGTAAAGACATACAGATGATTGCCGAAGCAGAGAATGGCATGCAGTTAATGAACCTCCTCAAACACATCAAGCCAGACGTCGTATTATTAGATATTCATATGCCCATTATGGACGGCTATACTACCTTGCCCGAGATAAAGAAATTATACCCGGAGATCAAGGTAATTATGCTATCCATGAATAATGATCCCTCGATTATTACAAAGATGATGGAAGTAGGAGCCAACTCCTATCTTACCAAGGAATCCGATTCAGAAACTATTTACCAGGCTATCAGAACCTGTTATGAACAGGAATTCTTTTTCAACGATCTTACCAATAAAGCGCTTCTGAACGGCCTCCGTATGAAAAAGCCGCAGGAAGCTCCAGTTCAGGAAGTTCATCTTACAGATAAAGAAATCACAATATTAAAACTGATGTGTGAAGAAAAAAGCACAAAAGAAATTGCTGACATCGTTGACCTCAGTCCCCGTACAGTAGAAGCTATCAGGGATAAACTGAAGACAAAAACAGGTGTAAAATCAATGGCTGGTTTAGTTATGTATGCGGTAAAAGCAGGCATTGTTGAACAAGCATAATTTGTCTTAATGATTAAATTGGGTTAGCCATTCACTCTGTGAATGGCTTTTTTATTCCATTTTTGGTTGATGAATGTTGTTTGTCATAATGGAGTAATGATTGCTAGTACACAGCCCTTGTTCAATTCAGCCAATCGTGCTTTTAAATGGGGTGATGGTGTGTTTGAAACAATGAAGGTTCATAAAGGAATAATTTTATGGGCTCATCTCCATTTTGAACGGCTATATACAAGCCTCAGGTTGTTGAAGATCAACACAACAATTCAGCAGCAAGAACTTTCAAACCTGGTCATTGAGCTTTGCTTTCAAAATCAATGTATGGCGCTGGCAAGGGTTCGTTTACAGTTTTACCGGGAAGAAAATACATCGGGTTTTGTTATAGAAGCACTGCCATTAACGCCAGATGTAAATGAATTCAATACCAACGGTTTTTCCATTGACATCTATCCATATGCCAGGAAGGCAATGGATGCAATTGCTAATTTAAAATCAGCCAATTTTCTTCCTTATATATTGGCGCAAATGCATGCGCAGGAAAAAGGTGTTGATGATTGCATTGTGCTTAATAGCAACGATCAACTTGCCGATACTTCCAAAGCAAATCTTTTCCTTGTATCCAAAGGCCAACTTTATACACCCTCGTTGCAACAAGGATGTGTAAATGGAGTGATGCGCAGATTTTTGATTGATGAATTAAAACAGTTTGGGTTTGTCATTCACCAGCAAGCCATCCAACAGAAAGACCTGGAGGATGCTGATGAAGTATTTTTAACGAACGCTATTTATGGAATGAGGTGGGTGAAAACATTTAGAAAAAGAAACTATTTAAATAAGATCTCCTCTCAGATTTATATGCAATTGTTTTCAACAATTTACCAATAAAATTGTTTGCTGTAAGTGGTAGGTACTATAAATATCTTCTGGTTTCGGCGGGACCTTCGTTTGGAGGACAATGCCGGATTATATCATGCACTGAGTGCTGGTTTGCCAGTTCTTCCCATTTTTATTTTTGACACGGAGATATTAAATCAGCTTGATGAAAAGAATGACAGAAGAGTAAATTTTATTCTTCATGTAATTAACCATTTACAGGAGCAACTAGAAAAAACAGGCACTACATTGGATGTTCGCATTGGGAAACCAGTTTCTGTTTTTAAAAAATTGCTCATTGATTATAAAATAGAGAACGTTTTTACCAACCGGGATTATGAACCCTATGCAATACAACGTGACAAGGAAGTTGGATTATTATTGGAACAAAACTGTATTGGTTTCAAAACCTTTAAAGACCAGGTGATATTTGAAAAAAAAAGAAGTGGTGAAAGATGATGGAACTCCTTATTCGATATATACACCATTTTCAAAAAAATGGAAAGCATTGCTTGATAAAAAAATGTTGCAGCCATTTCATTCTGGTAAGCTGAAAAATTTTATTCAAAAAAAACCAATACCTATTCCTACCATAAGGTCGCTTAATTTTGAGTTAAGTGACTATCCAACATTGTTTCACCTGGATGAAGATGTTCTGCGATACTATCATAAAACAAGAGATATTCCTGCAATAGATGGCACATCAAAAGTGGGTGTTCACTTAAGGTTTGGCACGGTAAGTATTCGGTACCTGGTTGCTAAAGCCCTGGAATTAAATGAAACCTATTTAAATGAGCTGATCTGGCGGGAGTTTTTTATGCAAATGCTCTGGCATTATCCACGTCTTGTTCATGAATCTTGTAAAAAGGAGTATGAAAATATTGAATGGCGTAATGATGAAGAAGAATTTGAGCGGTGGTGCCAGGGGCAAACGGGTTATCCGATTGTAGATGCGGGCATGCGTGAATTAAATGAAACAGGTTTTATGCACAACCGTGTACGAATGATCACGGCCAGCTTTTTAGTAAAACATCTTTTGATTGACTGGCGTTGGGGCGAAGCATATTTTGCAAAAAAACTTTTAGATTATGAACTGGCATCTAACAATGGAAACTGGCAATGGGTAGCAGGTTGTGGTTGTGACGCAGCGCCATATTTCCGGATTTTCAACCCGTATACACAAACAAAACGTTTTGATTCAAAGTTGCAATACATTCAAAAATGGATACCCGAATTGAATAGCTTCTCATACCCGCAACCAATGATAGATCATGAACAAGCCAGGAGCCGATGTTTAAGAGTGTATAAAAAAGCTCTTGAAACTAAAATCAAATAAATAATTCCTGGTTAGAAATCGCTGTTTCTTTTTTCTGTTTTCTATACGTTTCAAACAAAGTGCGGATGGCTTGTTTTCCTTCTTCACCAAGGTCGAGAGAAAATTGGTTTACATACAATTCAATGTGTTTGCGCATTACTTCTTCCTGCATGGTTTGCGCATGCTCCCTAACATAAACGGACAGCTCGGGATAATTTTGAAATGCATATTGTAAACTTTTGTTTATCAATAAGTCCACTTTTTGCTGTATGTCTTTTGCAATGGTTCGTTTGATGGCAATACATCCTAAAGGAATAGGACTTTGATTACGTTCTTCCCATATCTCTCCCAGATCGCAAATTTTGTGGAGACCTTTTTGTTGGTAGGTAAAACGGTTTTCATGAATAATCACACCCAGGTCAACTTTCTCTGCCAGTACCGCATCCTCAATCTCAGAAAACAGCATAGGAATTTTAGTTAGCGCAGTCGGGAAAGCGAAATTCAATAAGAAATTAGCTGTAGTATTCTCTCCGGGAATGGCAATTGTGCAATGTTGAATATCTCTTACCTCAACCATTTTTTTTGCAACCAGTAAGGGGCCAACACCTTTGCCTAAAGCTGCTCCTGAATTTAATATAGCATATCGACCTGCGTTATCAAAAAAAGCAGGTAAACTCAATTTAGTAATATCAAGCTTTCCATTTGCAACCCAATTATTAAGTGTTTGAACATCTTCTAATACCGGTTCAAATTCCAGGCCTTCTGTGTCCACCTTTTTATTCACCAGTGCATCAAAAATAAACGTATCGTTTGGGCAGGGTGAAAATCCAATACTCAATTTCATTTCATCAGTTTTAAAAGAATTTTTTCCAGTTCATAATTCAATTTTTCAATTGCCAGTTTTAATTGCCATTTTGACTTATCTCTTTCTCCGGCAAAGTTCGATACAGATCGTAATTGCAAAAAAGGAAACTTTTCCATTAAGCTAACGTAATGCAATGCAGCGCCTTCCATAGTTTCTATTGAAGCTTGTAGCTGATCCCTATAATATTGAATACGCTTGGGGTCGGTGGAAATTTCATGGACTGTTACGGCGTCAACAACAGGTAAACCCCATTCGGGCAGGTTCTTATCTGTGTTTACCAGTTTGCTATTACTCCATGGGTAATCGTCAGCTTGTTGTAAACCCATTGTAAAAACGGAATGGAACGTTCCTTTTTCTTCCACACCCAGGTCACCCAAACATTCGCTTTTTACCACAACAACCTGTCCTTCATTATTGGCATTAAAAGAACCTGCAACACCAGCCTGCAGTATTATTTGCGGATTGTGTTTGTAAATGGCTTTTGTAATATGATAGGTTGCAGCAGTTAGCCCCACCCCGGTAAATACAACATTTATGTCGGGGAACTGTTGCTTTTTTATAAAATCCAGTATAGGGCTGATTTCGAATTCAGTGGCTGCGCAAAGAACGATTCGCATATCCAAAAATCGGAATAATTAATTAGCTTTTGCAACCATTACCTTTGCACAATTGTTGTTTGACTAAAATATGAATAAAAAAGTCGCTGTTATTCGCAGAGAGCATTTTAACGCCGCCCACCGTTTATACAACGAACGGTGGACCGACGAACAAAATACGGCTGCTTTTGGTAAATGCAGTTTACCTCATTATCATGGTCATAATTACGAATTAGAAATAAAAGTGGTTGGCGAAGTAGATCCTGCAACAGGCTACGTAATAGATTTGA
>DASTMJ010000059.1:0-21025 GCA_035714205.1 Flavisolibacter sp.
GATCAACCAGCGTGGGCTTTCCGGAACACCTAATACCAAAAGAGAATAAATAACTGAGGGAATGGCTAGCACACCCAACATCCATCTCCAGTCGTTTGCGCCACCAACGCCTTCCAGAAAATAGTTGGAAAGAAATGCTACAAGAATTCCAAATACGATATTAAATTGATACAGTGCTACCAAACGGCCACGGTTAGCCGAAGTTGAGATTTCTGAAATGTAGGTTGGTGCGGCCACAGAAGAAACACCAATGCCAAGCCCACCAATGAACCGGAAAAACGAAAAACTATATGGGTCAGGAGCAAGTGCCGTACCTATGGCTGAAACGCTAAACAACACACCGATCCAGATGAGAACTTTTTTCCTTCCCCATTTTTGTGTGGGAATGCCGCCAAATATGGCACCAACAACTGTTCCCCACAAAGCCATTGACATAATAAAAAAACCATGAAACAGGGGAGAGGTTTGCCATAATTCTTTTATAGGCAGATTGGCACCGGAGATGACCACGGTGTCAAATCCGAAAATAAAGCCAGCTAACGCAGCGGTTAATGAAATGCGTAAAAGGTAAGCCGATGCTGCAGAAGAACTTTTGTTTGACAAAACCGTATCAGCAGGATTGTTCGCTTCTATAAACATTGTTTTGATTTTTTGGTGGTGAGACAAAGGCACGGAAGGTTACACCAATTTACAATTAGTATGGCAGCGAAAAAAACTTCTTCGGGTAAGCTTTAAACTAAGCTTAAAGACTTTTACTGAAGAATCTTATGTTGAAACAGGTAAAAGAATTGAAGTGAGAATCTTCAACAAGTATCACAGGCATGTGACGTTGGGTTTCTACTTTGAACGACCAGTAGGAACCGGGAGCTGGTTTTCTTACTAACTGACCGATCATTCTAACCAAATAAATCACTGCTTAAATAACGGTCACCGCGGTCGCAAACAATAAATACAATGGTGCCTGAATTTAATTCCTTGCTTAATCGTATAGCGGCCGACGCAGCACCACCACTGCTCATACCTGCAAAAATGCCTTCTTCTTTAGCCAGTTTACGGGTCATTTCAATGGCTTCTGCTTGCGAAATATCCATCACACGGTCAACCCGTTTGGCATCAAAAATTTTAGGGAGGTAAGCCGGTGCCCACCTGCGAATGCCCGGGATGGAACTTTCTTCTGTTGGCTGGCATCCAACAATCTGTATATTTTGATCTTGTTCTTTTAAAAACATGGATGTGCCCATGATAGTACCTGTGGTGCCCATGGCACTAACAAAATGTGTAATGGTTCCCTGTGTATCTCTCCAGATTTCCGGCGCCGTAGTTTTATAATGTGCCATGTAATTGTCCGGGTTGGCAAATTGGTTCAGAATGAAATATGCACCGCTGGCAGCTTTTTCTTCTGCATAATCCCTGCATACTTCCATGTTATCCAGCAATATTACTTTGGCGCCAAAAGCCTCCATGGTAAGTACCCGCTCCCTTGTAGATGTAGACGGCATAATAAGCTCAATTTCCAAATTGAAAAGATTGGCTATTAATGCCATGGCAATGCCGGTATTGCCACTGGTGGCTTCAATCAACCTGGTTTTAGAATTAATCTCTCCACGTTCCAGGGCACTTCGTATCATATTTAATGCAGGCCGGTCTTTTACACTGCCTCCCGGATTATTACCTTCCAACTTGGCAAAGATCTTTACGGCCGGGTTGGGATTTAAATGCTGCAATTCCACCATGGGTGTATTGCCTACCGTATCTAAAACGCTTGCCATACTTATACATTTAAAAGTTTTCCTTCTACAACCGTTATCTCGGGATTATGATAGACGAGCGAACCGGGTGCTACACTTTGGGTAAGCCAAACATTACCGCCTATAACACTGTGATGGCCGATCACTGTTTCACCTCCCAGTACAGTTGCACCGGAATAAATAACTACATGATCCTCTACTGTTGGATGACGTTTGGTAAAAGCCAGTTCCTTACTAACACTTAAAGCACCCAGGGTAACACCCTGGTAAAGTTTTACATGATTGCCAATTTTTGCCGTTTCACCAATCACAATACCCGTACCATGGTCAATAAAAAAATGTTCACCAATAGCTGCCGCAGGATGTATGTCAATCCCCGTTTTTGAATGGGCCTGTTCGGTAAGAATGCGGGGCAGTAAGGGAACGTTTAGTTTGTATAAGGCATGGGCAATACGATAAAAGCATAAGGCATAGAAGCCCGGATAAGCCCTGATCACTTCAAATTCATTATGCGCTGCCGGGTCGCCATCAACAATAGCACGTATATCGGTATTGAGTATGCGATAAATTTCCGGAACCTGTTCAAAAAATTGTTTAGCTACATCCAGGTTATTGCACTCAACACAAACTGTTGTTGCATTCAGTAGGCTCACAAGATCGTTTTGCAGTTGACTGAAAACTTCGTGGATAGCTTGTTCAGAAGTAAATGCACAGGTGGAAAGTTGCGGATATAAAATACAAACCAAATGTTCGGCCCAGCCAGTTATTTCCTCGTTGGAAGGAACGGCATCCGTATTTTGTTGCCTGCCGAATAATTTCTTATAAAAGGATGGATCCACTCTGTATTATTTAATTTAATTGACTTCGATATCCCATGTAATTACAGTTCCGCCACGACGCAGGGTTTCTGCCACCGAACAATATTTTTCTATCGATAGGGTTGCTGCTTTTTTCGCTTTATCAGGATCAATCGTTCCACTCAACCGGAAACTGACAGCAATGTTTTTCCATAAAGATGGTACCAGGTCTTTTTCTCTTTCACCTTCAATCTGGATGGTGAAGCCAGCAATTTCCTGCTTTTGTTTTTTTAAGATGCTCATTATATCAATAGCGCTGCAACTGCCTAAAGCCGCCAGTAGCAATTGCATAGGTCTAAATCCATAATCAACACCACCATTTTCAATGCTACTGTCTGTTTTCAGTAAATGTCCCTTTTCATCTTTTGCTTCAAAGCCAAAATCTCCCGCCTTCTTTTCAAGCCTTACCCTGACCATACAATTTTTATATAAAACTAAGACCGGATAAGGAAAGCTGGCCGGACTTTTATCACGGTTTTGGTTAAAAGGCTGTTTATCTTTGGAATATGACAGAAAAAGAAATTGCCCTGCACTTTCCTATGCTTGAAGCGGAACTTGTTTCTGAGATGGCAGAATTTGCGGAAATCAAAACAATCCCGGAAGATGAAACCATCATGCGAACAGGACAAAACATTCGTTCTGCCATACTTGTGGCGAGTGGATTGGTTAAAATTTACCGGGAAGATGACCAGGGCAATGAATTTTTTATGTATTACCTGGATGCCGGTAAAGCATGTGCTATTTCTTTAGTTTGTGCACTGGGCAGGGAAACCAGTGGTTTGATGGCAAAAACGATGACCGAATCCACCATCATAAGCATACCACTAAACTATGTTGATGAATGGATGGGTAAATATAAAAGCTGGGCACAATTTGCCGTAAGCACTTATAGAGAACGGTTTGATGAATTGTTACAAACCATCGATCATATTGCTTTTCGAAATATGGACGAACGTTTGCTTTTTTATTTGAAACGCCACCAGGAAAAACTAAAATCCAACCTTATCCCTGTTTCTTTCACGGATATTGCGCAAGACTTAAATTCTTCAAGGGAAGTCATCTCCCGCCTTATGAGAAAATTGTCTGAGAAAGGGATAGTTCAATTGCATCGTTCCCATATTGAGCTTGTAGATCTTAAAAAAGCATTGTCGTGATTTAAATCACGAAATAGTTTTTTTGATTGATCAACCTTTGCCTGCAAAATAAATTGAATGGAAATCATTGGATATCTGGCATCGCTGATTATTGGTATTTCATTGGGATTGATAGGTGGCGGAGGATCAATTTTAACAGTCCCAGTGCTGGTTTATCTTTTTGGAGTGAATCCTGTATTAGCTACAGCTTATTCACTTTTTATTGTGGGCAGTACAAGCCTTGTTGGGGCCATACCAAAATATAAACAAGGACTTGTCAATTTAAAAACAGCCATCATTTTTGGAGTTCCTGCCATTGCAGCTGTTTTCGCCACCAGGAAATTTATCATACCTGCAATTCCCGATGTTGTTTTTAGTATTGGTGAATTTGATTTCACAAAGAGCCTGCTAATGATGCTTGTTTTTGCTGTGTTAATGGTGGTAGCATCTGTTTCCATGATACGGGAGAAAAAAAATAATAAAGCCGGGGATGTTGTGGTTGAACAGAAATTTAACTACCCTTTGATTTTTGCTGAGGGTATTATTGTTGGTATGCTTACAGGTTTGGTTGGAGCCGGAGGAGGATTTTTGATTATTCCTGCATTGGTATTACTTAGTAAATTGCCTATGAAACAGGCTGTGGGTACCTCACTACTCATCATTGCCGCAAAATCCTTGATTGGTTTTACAGGTGATCTTGGCAATTATGAAATGGATTGGAAGTTATTGATCTTCGTAACAGCTATTGCCATAGCAGGCATATTTGTTGGAAACTGGTTAAGTCATAAAGTATCTTCTGAAAAACTGAAAAAAGGCTTTGGCTGGTTTGTTCTTGTTATGGGCATTTATATTATCATCAAGGAACTTTTTTTTGGTAGTTCCGGTGGCCATTAAACCACGGAACCAATGTGACCATGGTCACGGTTTACAACAAAAAAACAAATCATTTTTACAGCATTAAAAATTCAAAAGAAATGAAGATCGAACAAATTTATACGGGTTGCCTGGCACAAGGTGCCTATTATATTGAAAGTAAAGGTGAAGCAGTAGTGATTGACCCTTTGCGTGAAGTGGAATCTTATGTGCAAAAAGCTTTAAACAGTGGTGCAAAGATCAAGTACGTTTTTGAAACACACTTTCATGCCGACTTTGTTTCGGGGCATGTAGACCTGTCAAAAAAGACAGGTGCGCCTATTGTTTATGGCCCAAATGCAAATCCAAGTTTTGATGCACACATTGCAAAAGATGGTGAAGAATTTAAAGTAGGTGATATAACCTTTAAGGTATTACACACACCTGGCCATACAATGGAGAGTACTTGTTATTTATTGAAAGATGAAGCTGGTAAAGATGTGGCTCTTTTTTCCGGCGATACCTTGTTTATTGGCGATGTAGGTCGGCCGGATCTTGCACAAAAAGCGGCTAGCATGACGCAGGAAGAATTGGCGGGCACCCTGTTCGATTCTCTACGCAATAAGATTATGCCTTTGGCAGATGATATTATTGTGTACCCTGCGCATGGAGCAGGCAGTGCATGTGGTAAAAACATGAGTAAGGAAACATCAGATACACTTGGCCATCAAAAACAAACTAATTATGCACTACGTGCAGATATGACCAGGGAAGAATTTATTAAAGAAGTGACAGAAGGATTAGCTACACCCCCGGCTTATTTCCCATTGAACGTAATGCTGAATAAGCAGGGTTATGAAAGTATAGATGAAGTAATGAAACGTGGGCAGCAGGCATTGTCACCTGATGCTTTTGAGATAGCTGCCAATGAAACGGGAGCGTTAGTATTGGATACACGTGATCCACAAACATTTGCCCAGGGTTTTATTCCGAATTCTATTAATATTGGTATCGACGGAAGCTTTGCCCCTTGGGTAGGTGCCCTGATCCCTGATATCAAACAACAAATTCTATTGGTAACAGATAAAGGAAGGGAAGAAGAAGTGATCACACGGCTTGCAAGGGTTGGATATGATTATACCATTGGTTATTTAAAAGATGGTTTCGAGGCATGGAAAGCAGCCGGTAAGGAAACTGATTCGATTGTTTCAATTGATGCCGGCGAATTGGCGGAGAAAATGAAAAGCGAGGACGTAAAGGTGGTTGATGTGCGGAAAAAAGGTGAGTATGTAAGTGAGCATGTAGAGGGAGCTATTCATATGCCGTTAGATGATATTAATGATCATTTATCCGATCTTGATAAAAATGAGACCTATTATGTTCATTGTGCCGGCGGTTACCGCTCAATGATCTATAATTCTATTCTAAAAGCCAGGGGTTATACAAACCTCATAGACGTTAAAGGTGGATTTAAGGCCATCAAGGAAAATGGCAACATACCGGTTACCGACTATGTTTGTCCTACTACAGTAAAATGATCTTTAAGGCAGGTTGTTGCATGCAATAAAATGGTCCGCATAGATCATTTTATTGCACCAATCAACCACAGGTTTTACCCGGTAAAGTTTTTCAAAACACATGAAATTCTATCATTTACTTGTCAGCCTTTTGCTGGCAGGCTTTGCTGTTGCCCAACCGGTGCCGGATTCAACTGTACGGCCGGTTACCAACGATACAATGTCCTTGGCACAAGTGTTTAAGAAAGGAAGAACTTCCGGCCATTTCCGTTATTATTTTATGGCAACCCAAAACAAAAAAGAGCTTCAGGATTTTTACGGCAATGCAATAGGTGGAGGTTTGAAATATGAAACTGCCCCATTTTATGGTTTTGCTTTTGGCATAGGTGGCTTTTTTGTTTACAATGTTGGGTCAACGAATTTTACAAAAACCAGACAACCTAGCCGTTATGAATCTGCTTTGTTTGATCTTGAAGATCCGGCTAATACAAATGATATGAGCAGGCTTGACGCATTGTATATCAAATATGCCAATAACCGTACAAAAATTGTATTTGGTAAACAGTTGATCAATACACCTTTTATTAATCCGCAGGATGGACGTATGCAACCCACAACTGTCGAAGGTTTGTATGCGCTGTCAAACCCGACGGATAAACTAACGCTGGAGGGTGGATGGTTGTATAAATTCTCTCCAAGAAGTACGGTGAAGTGGTACTCCGTTGAACAGTCCATTGGTATTAATCCACAGGGACTGAACCAGGATGGAAGTGTTGGAAATTATGCAGGTAACCTAAACTCAAAAGGTGTAATCATAGCTGGTGTCACTTTTAAACCAATTAAAGAACTACAGGTGAAATTGTTTGAACAATTCACTGAAAATATTTTTAATACTGCGTTTTTACAGGCCGATGCGGTAAAAGAGAATGGCAGTAAAAAGTTTTTGATTTCGGTTCAGTATATCAGGCAGGAAGCGCTTAACTATGGAGGAAATAAGGACTTTTCAAAAACCTATTTTGGCAGGAATAATAAAGTGAATATCCTGGGGCTTAAAATTGGCGTCGAAAAAAAGGATTGGCATTCTTCCCTGAATTATACAAGAATATTTGAAGGAGGACGGTTCACAAGCCCAAGGGAATGGGGAATAGAACCTCTTTTTACAACCCTCCCTAGAGAACGAAATGAAGGACTGGGTAACGTACATGCTATTGTCATGAAGGTTAAGAAAATCGTATGGAAAGAACAGTTACAGATTGAGGCCGGCTATGGACAATATTATACGCCTGGTGTAAATAATACCAAGGAAAACAAATATGGAATGCCTTCTTACAGGCATGCTAAATTGTCCGCAGATTATGAATTTAAAGATCACCTCCAGGGGCTCACAGCCTCCTTATTGTTGGTATACAAGGGCCGGTTGGGATCCCAAATCATCGAGTGGCAGAACACGCTTAATAAAGTAGGGATGTCGCATTTTAATTTCATGATAAACTACCTGTTTTAAATACCGGTTTCTCAAATCCCGGTTCAAAATTATTTTGTGAGTTCTTTTAGATTCTCATAAACAATCCGTGATGTAGGTCACGAACAATAAGTGCCAGATTGGGGAGGTTTGCATAGTAAGAACCCATTTTAGTTTTAATGGAAATCAACAACATTTAAATAAATCATATGAATCTTCAAAACTTAAAATCTGAAAAAAAAACATTGGTGGATGTACGCACACCACAGGAATTCAGCGAAGGGCATGTTCCCGGAGCTGTAAATATCCCGCTGGACCAGGTTCCTCATCGCCTGGCAGAATTTGAAGTAATGGAAAAGCCGGTGATTGCTTATTGCCGTAGCGGTAACCGGAGCGGTATGGCTGTAGCTATTCTGAAACAACATGGTGTCAACGAAGTTTATAACGGTGGTGCTTTAACAGAAGTATCACAACAATTACAATAATATGTTTTCATTTTTTAAAAAATGGACGGGTTCCACAACTAACTTTGCGGAGCTCATTGAAAATGGTGCGCTTTTGCTGGATGTAAGAACAAAGACCGAATTTGAAGCAGGTCATATTGCTAAAGCAAAAAATATTCCACTGGATCAATTGCCTTCAAAACTAGACCAGCTAAAAAACCTTGGCAAACCTGTGATAACCTTGTGTAGAAGCGGTGCAAGGAGTGGAATGGCCAAAGGTATCCTGCAAAAAGCAGGTGTGGAGGTGTATAATGGAGGTGGATGGATTGCTTTTAAAAATAAATATGCTGTTAAATGAAAATGATTTTACGAAACTGGAACATAGCAAGGTTCATTCGGCTGGTACTCGGTATAATCGTTATCATCCAGGGAATTATTAATAATGAATGGGTATATGCCCTCGCCGGCGGATTATTAATCTTGATGGCGGTAGCAAATGCCGGTTGTTGCGCAGCCAGCGGCTGTTCGGTGCCGGTAAAGAGTAAATCTGTATCTCAAAATGAAATCAATTATGAAGAAATGGGTCCTTCAAAATAAATTATATGTTATTGGTGCACTTGCAGGTGCTGTTGCCGGCTTCTTGTACTGGAAATATATTGGTTGTGTAACAGGCTCCTGTGCCATCACTTCCGATCCAACCCGCAGCACAATTTATTTTGCCGTGATGGGTGCTTTGTTATTAGGTATGTTCAAAAAGAATAAAAAGGAAGAAGTTTCTTCATAAATCAATTACAATTTAAAATGCGAATGATACGTAAGGGTTTTTTGTTGGTGCTCACTCTTTTACTACTGGGCGCAGTAAATGCTCAGAACACAGTACTTGAAAACAGGGAAAGTAAAAAAACAGTTACCAGGCACCGGGTGATCATGCAAATAAGTTCTGCAGATACATTGGAACATAAAGGCCTTATCAATAACTTAAAACATCTAAAGGAAGGGTGGGGCGATAGTGTAGAGATAGAAGTTGTGATTCACGGGCCGGGAATTGATCTTGTTACAAAAGGCAAATCAACTCAGCCTGAACAGTTGCAAAAGATGATTGAACAGGGTATTCATTTTGTTGTTTGCCGTAATACAATGAAACAAAAAATGATCACGGAAGAAAAACTACTGCCAGGCATTGGAATTGTGCCCATGGGTATTGGCGAAATAATCCTGAAACAGGAACAGGGATGGAGTTATATCAAAGCAGGTTTTTAAGAAACAACTGCAGTAGCTCCGCAGAATCAATTGAATCTTTAAAGTTTAAGCATCATGGCAGATCATGAACGTAATTCAACAGTACTACAAAAAGAGGAGCCTTCTGTAAGCAGGAATTATATAACCGGTCTGCTAAAGCTCAAATGTAATCGATGCAGGCAGGGCGATATGTTCCAAACCAAAAGTTCGTACCGTAAGGGCTTTATGAAAATGAATGAAAAATGCCCTGTGTGCGGTCATCCAACGGAAATAGAAACAGGTTTTTATTATGGCACGGGATACGTGAGTTATGCACTGGCTGTGGCAATTACGGTGGCTTACTTTATTGCCTGGTGGGTTTTGATTGGATTCTCGTTCAGCGACAATCGTTTTTTCTTCTGGATCGGTTCAAATGCAGTTTTACTGGTATTATTACAACCCTATCTGATGCGTTTGTCACGTGTAATATGGTTTTCATTCTTTGTGAAGTATAACAGGAACTGGCGGAAAGAACAACACGATTCCCTTGAACGGGTAAATATTGATTTCCAAAACGCAGTATAGTTTACCAATTCTATAAGTTTATTGCTTTGGCTTTTTTATACATTTGAAGTAACGCAAGCTTTTTCATTCAGTTAATCTTAATTAAAAGATAATGATCCGTAAATATTTAGCTTCTTTACTTCTCACATTTGTATTGTTAAGCTGCCAATCGAATGCTCAGCAAAACGATATTGCTGTTGATGCTTTTGAAAAAGGCATTCAAAAAGAAAATATCCAAATTCTGGATGTGCGTACACAAAATGAATATAATAGCGGGCACATAAAAAAATCCTTTTTGGCCGATTGGACAAAGCCTGAGCAATTCAGGGAACGGATCAAATCTCTCGACAAAACAAAACCTGTGTATACCTATTGCCTGAGTGGTGGCCGAAGTAGAGCTGCTGCTGATTTTTTAAAAAAGGAGGGTTTCAAAGAGGTATATAATCTGGAGGGCGGAATTGTGGCCTGGAAAAATGCATCGCTCCCTGTTGAAGGTGTTGAAAAAACAAAACAAGTTACCATGGAAGAATACCTTGCGCAACTAAAAAGTGACAAACCAGTATTGGTTGATATTGGTGCCGTTTGGTGTCCACCATGTAAAAAAATGGAACCGGTAATTAAAGAGCTTATTCAATCACACGGTACACAATTCAAGTTTGTACAAATTGATGGAGGGGTTCAGGAGTCGATCATTAAAGAATTAAACGCTTCTTCATTTCCCACATTCATTATTTATAAAAATGGCAAAGAGGTGTGGCGTAAAGAAGGTATTGTAAGCAAAGAAGAATTATTAAAGAATTTATAAAAAATTCAGGTTACCTTCAATTAGCGGCCTTAACGCCGCTTTTTTTATTTTTATGAGGCAGATTAGTGACATTTGTCACGTTGAACCCAGCTATCAAATTTTAGTTTCAGGATAGGAAAGTAAAACTTCCGTCATGAAAAAAACGATTTCTTCAAATTGGTTTATAATTCTGGTTTCTGTGATCACACTTATAGTTGTGGCGCAGGAGTTTCTAAATACAAAAAAAGCCATCGTACACTCTGTTACGCAAACAACAGATAGCCTGTGGCAAGCTCCCAGTTTATATACTGACCAGGTAACATCCGGAAAAGAAAGGCAGATGATCATGTACGGGGAAGAGCTGGTTGCTAATACAGCTAAATATCTCGGACCTCGTGGCACAGTTAAGCAAATTACAAATGGTATGAATTGCCAGAACTGCCATCTTGATGCCGGTACTCGCCCCTGGGGTAATAATTATGGTGGTGTGTATTCCACCTATCCAAAGATCAGGGCCCGTAGCGGTTCGGTTGAGAATATTTATAAGCGTGTAAATGATTGTATGGAACGGAGCCTGGATGGGAAGGCCCTTGATACGGGTAGTTATGAAATGCAATCCATTTACGCATATATGAAATGGTTAGGCCAGGGGGTTGCAAAAGGAACAAAGCCACATGGTGCAGGATTGCCACCATTGCCCTACATGGACAGAGCTGCTGATACCATAAAGGGTAAACAGGTATATGTGCAGGTTTGTCAAACATGCCATGGACAAAACGGCGAAGGAGTAATAAACCCGGGCGGCACTACCTATGCCTTTCCGCCTTTGTGGGGCCAACATAGTTACAACGATGGTGCCGGCCTATACCGCATTTCACGGTTTGCATCGTTCGTAAAGAACAATATGCCATTTAACCAGGCAAGTTTTACACATCCATTATTATCGGATGAAGAGGCATGGGATGTTGCTGCATTTGTAAATTCTCAACCACGTCCACATAAAGATCAGTCAAAAGATTGGCCGGACATTTCCAAAAAATCCGTTGACGAACCTTTTGGTCCTTACATGGATAGTTTTTCTGAAACGCAACACAAATTCGGTCCATTCAAGCCTATTGAAGAGTTCCAAAAAAATCATAAGAGTGCAAAAAACGAATAAGTAACTATGAAGTATTCCAACTCCAGGAGAAATTTTCTCCGGTATTCTACCCTTGCAAGCCTGGGCCTGACCTTCAACCCATTGTCGGGCCTGGCCAATAATGAAGAAACGAAAGAAAAGATTGTAAATGAAAATACACCCCTTGCTAAAGGTCAACAGGTAGTGACTTTATTGCAAACTACAGATGTGCACTGCCAGTTACATCCCCACGATGAAATGTTCTGGGAGAATGATAACATGGTTTTTCGTACTGCAGGAGGCTATGCTGCTATTGCATCCATTTTTAATAAAATAAAAGCCGGGAATCCAAACACATTTATCATTGACACCGGTGATATGTTCCAGGGAAGCCAGTTAAGTGTTGAAACAACAGGTAAGGCTATGCAACCAATCTTAAATGCAATGGGCTATAACCTTTACCTGCCCGGCAACTGGGAGGTAGTGTATTACAAAGAGGCTATGCAAAAATTACTGGGCGGGCTGCATGCACCAAAGGTCTGCGCTAATATGTATCATGACCTGGGTGATGGTACAAAAGGAGAATTGATCTTTCCGCCTTATCATACATGGAGTGCAGGCGGAATTAAAATCGGGTTTATTGGTTATACCGATCCGTTGGTGCCGGTGCGACAATCACCTGATTACAGCAAGGGAATTATATATACAAAACCGGAAGATAATTTAGAGCACTATGTAACGGTTCTGCGTGAGCAGGAGCAATGCGATTTGGTAATATTATTGTCGCACCTTGGTTTGTCGCAGCAAATTGCATTAGCTAATTCAAAAGAATGCAAAGGTGTGGATTATATATTCGGAGGTGATACTCATGAAAGAGTGAGAAAACCGATCCGGTGTACTTATGCAAAAGTGGTGGAACCTGGCGCTTTTGGTTCCTTTGTGGGTCGGCTTGATTTAATTGTAGAGAAGGGAAAGATCATAAAAGAAAATTACTCTTTAATAGAAGTTAAAGCAAATGAATTAAAACCAGATGCTTCCGTAGAAAAACTGGTCCGCGAAAATGAACAGCCGTATGTCAAAAAGATGAATGAAGTGATTGGATATAGTAAAGTGCCCCTGTACCGGTATTTTGTTGTTGAGAATACAATTGATACCCTGATCATTGATGCATTGAAATGGAAGGTGGGAACCGATATTGTTTTATCAAATGGATTCAGGTTCTGCCCACCCCGTACAAAAAAAGATGCTACAGGAAATATTCCCATCACCGAAGGATTTTTGTATGATATGCTGCCTGTTGATTCGCAGGTAAGAACCGGCAAGGTTACCGGCACCCAGATAAAAGATTGGCTTGAAAAAGAACTGAATAACGTGTTTGCCAAAGATGCATCCAAACGATTGGGTGGATGGGTGGTTAAATTCAAGGGAATGAAAGTTGAATTCAAAGCTTTTGACGAAATGGGAAACAGGGTCAAATCAATCCTTGTTAATGACCAGCCGATTGAACTGTCAAAACTATATTCGGTATGCGCCTGCGAGAGGGAGGGAGATGCTCCTGACATGCTTTGTCGTATGCCTGGTGTTAAAGACGCCGTCAATACAAAATACAGCCTGCACCAGGTACTAAAAGATTATTTAAAAGAAAACTCACCTGTATCTCCATTGCCAGAAGGAAATGCGATAATACTGGATGCACCCAAACAATTGCTTTCCCAGGTAACGGATGTTGATTATCAATTCTCTTAGTTAACATCCTGTAAAAGTTTTCTCATAACAGCGTTGCCGTGATCTTGGTCACTGCAATACAGAGTATAGACCTTCATTTTTGTAAAAAATAATTACACATGTTGGAGATTGTAAAACAACCATGGCCATGGTATGTGGCAGGAGCACTGATAGGATTGATTGTGCCTGCATTGCTGATTTTGGGTAATAAGCACTTTGGTATTTCGGCAAACCTGCGACACACCTGCGCAGCCTGTTTTCCGGCTGACATTAAATTTTTTAAATACAACTGGAGAAAAGAGATCTGGAATTTCTTTTTTGTTGGCGGTATCATTGGTGGTGCTATGATTGCTGCTTATTTACTGCATAATCCTGAGCCTGTACAAGTACATGCCAACCTGGTAAAAGAATTAAATGATTATGGAATTAACGATTACAGCAAAATGCTGCCTTCAGAGCTGTTCAGTTTTGAAAGCCTGTTTACGGTAAGAGGTTTTGTTATGTTGGTTATTGGCGGGTTCTTAGTGGGCTTCGGGTCAAGGTATGCAGGTGGGTGTACTTCCGGGCATGCTATTATGGGATTAAGCGATCTGCAGGTACCCTCGCTGATTGCAACTATTTCGTTCATGATAGGAGGTTTTATCATGGCTAACCTGCTTTTACCACTTATATTAAACCTATAAACGCAAATAAATAAATAATTATGAATGATATTTTAAATAAAGAAAGGGTTCAACCAACGTTTGCCGATGTCCAGGTAGCAGATGTGGACCTACAGGCCCGTTCCCTGGATACAATGTGTGTAAATGAGTCACACCAGCAACATCCCTGGTGGTACAACTTCAAGTACGCCATTGTTGGTCTGGTATTCGGAATTGTATTTGTAAAAGCCGAGATCATTTCATGGTTTCGCATACAGGAAATGTTCAGGCTTCAGAGTTTCCACATGTACGGTGTAATAGGTACAGCTGTAGTAGTGGGAATGATCTCCGTATGGCTGATTAAAAAATTCAAAGTAAAAACCGTACATGGAGAAACAATAGAATTTCATCCAAAAAAATTCAATAAAGGACAGATCATCGGTGGAATAATTTTTGGTCTGGGCTGGGCTATGACAGGCGCCTGCCCCGGGCCATTGTTTGCGCAAATTTCAAGCGGTTTTTTTGTAGTGGCAGTTGTATTAATAAGTGCCATTGCCGGAACATGGATATACGGTTTCTTCAGGGAACGTTTGCCTCACTAATCAAACCCTTTGTAAATTATGGCGCAATAAAATGATGTTAATAGTTGAAATAAGTTAGTTTCTTGCATCATTTTTTATTTGCTTCACAGTCTAAAATAAATAACATACAGTTCAATCAAATAAATGAATATGAGTTTAAAAATAAACAGGATCGGATTTTTTTCGCTGGCAATGGCTGCATTAACAATGGTGGCTTGTTCGGATTCCAGAGAGCAAACTGAAAACACGGCAACAGAAACGCAGCAAACAACTGACAGCAATACGGCTATAGCACCGGCAGCGGAAACTACCTACCCTTCGTTTACATTACAGGATGTGAATGGAAATGCTGTGAACCTTCAAAATATGAAAGGAAAAAAAGTGTTTATGAACCTGTGGGCTACCTGGTGCCCGCCGTGCAGAAGAGAAATGCCATCGATTCAGAAGTTGTATCAGAGTGTGGACACTTCTAAAGTCAGGTTTGTAATGCTTTCATTGGATGATAATTTTGACAAGGCAAAAAAATGGATGCAAAAACAAAACCTGAGTATGCCTGTTTATTACCCGGCTGAAAATCTTCCTCAATTGTTTAATGTTCAGGCTATTCCAACCACTTTTATTTTTAATGAAAACGGCGAATTAATTCAACGGGTGGATGGTGCTGATAATTATGATTCCGAGGCATACAGGACGCTATTAAAATAATAATAAAAATAAATACTTCGTTAACAGTAAAAAGCCCTCTGGAAAGAGGGCTTTTACAATAATGACTCTTCACAATTATCCAACTTTCACTTCTTTATGAAGAAGTCGTTCTTCAATTATTTGTTGAAATACTTTTTTAGGAAATGCTCCCGGCTGCATCATTGGATCCCCATTGACCGGAATAAATAAAAATGTTGGAATGCTCTGAATTCCAAAAACACTGGCAAGCTCCATCTCTTTTTCTGTATTTACCTTGTAAATCACCAACTGGCCTTCATATTCACTGGAAAGTTCTTCCAATACAGGAGCAACCATTTTACAAGGACCACACCAGTCGGCATAAAAATCTATAATGGCTGGTAATGAACCCTCATATTTCCAGTCCTGTTCTGTTTCGTAATTAAATATTTTATCCTTAAAATCCTGCGTGGTTAGTTGTATTGTTGGCATGTCTGTTATTTTATGTAAAAGTAGAATGGTACCGGCTGCATTTCCGTGACTTATATCACACCAAAAAGCCTCCTGTGGAAACAGGAGGCAAACCAAAACTAACTGCTTATGAAAAAGCTCTTTTTATAATTTTTGACCGATCATTTGTAATACATCTGCTTTGCCTTTGTGAAAACTTCCTTCATTAAGAACCAAACTTCTATGCCTGCACGAAAGCATGTGAAGAAACTGGAAATCACTACAGATCATTGGTGCATCATATAATAAAGCGGGTTCTTTAGGGCCACCGGAGTTATTATGAACCTGTTCCTTGGCAAAAGCTTCAAGTAACAGGTATCCGCCCGGTTCAAGAGATTTGTAGATCTCCCGGTGAAAAGTCATCCTTTTATCTTCAGGCAAATGAATATAGATCAGCGCAATCGCATCGTATTTTTTATCAGCTTTAAAATCTTCCAAATTTTGAATGGTGTACCGGATTTGTAAACTATTTTCCTTCGCTTTCTTTAAAGCTTTATCTCTCGCTACTTCACTAAAATCAAAAGCATCCACCTTCCATCCTTTCGCTGAAGCATAAAGAGCATTTCTTCCCTCACCCTCTGCCGGTAATAAAATGTTTCCCGGTTTATGAGTATCAATAAATGCTTTGAAAAAAGGATTTGGGTCAATACCATAAACGGCTTCATTTGTTGAATAGCGCAGGTCCCAAAATGTTTTTTCCATACTGCAAATTGCATAGATGGCTAATTGCAAACCGTGATAAATATCACGATGCCATGTTATATTTTTTAAATATCAAAAAATAAAAATCGCTTCTCCCAAAAGCATGGGTTGGAATCCTTTTGTTGCAACGGTTGACCACGGTCAGTGCCTGTGCTAACCCCCATCATCGGTAGCCTTTCTCCATAAACCTATTTTTATAAAAACGGCTGATGGAAAAGATCCTGGTCATAATCAATGCGCAAAAACCAGATAATGCAACTATAGAATTTGCCTGCAGAATAGCAGGTTTTGCAGAAACACGGCTGACAGGTCTTTTTATTGAAAACCTGTATTCGTCTCATACTTCCAACGGTAAAAGCAATCGCTCCTATTTTTCCATCCCGGAAGAGGCAACCGCGGCACTGGCCACCGATACGGAACAGGCTGTTTTTTTATTCAGGGAGGCATGCCAACGGATGGAAATAGAAACGGAAGTATTTGTGCAGGCTGGTGAACCCATCCAGAAAGTTATAGATGAAAGCCGGTATGTTGATTTATTGATCATGAGTCCGGAAACATTTTATGACAATAAAACGGAGCAAATCCCTTCACATTTTGTAAAACAGGTTCTTGCCCATGCAGAATGCCCGGTTTTTCTGGCGCCACAAAAATTTGAAGAAGCAGACGAAATTGTTTTTTGTTATGACGGTAGTCCCTCTTCTGTATTTGCTATCAAATTATTTACCTACCTGCTTCCACAGTTTTATAATAAAAAAGTGATCCTGCTGGAAGTTAATAAATCAGGTTCTGAAATTTTTAATGAGGGCCATCGTAGAACAATGGAATGGTTAAGAGCTCATTACCACTGGGTATATTACCAGTCACTAAAAGGTAACGTTAAGGATGAGCTCATTAGTTTCTTTTTCATGAAGCGAAAAAAGATCATCGTTATGGGTGCTTATGGCAGAACTATGATCTCGAATTTATTAAAAAGCAGCACTGCAGATGCATTATTGCGTTCAGTAGATCTGCCTTTATTTATTACTCACCATTAATGTTTGAATGATGAAAAAGTTTATTGCAGCTTTTGATGGTTTAAGCTTTTCTGAAACGACCATGAATTATGCTATTTACCTGGCAAAGCATTGTAAAGCTCACCTTGTTGGTGTTTTCCTGGAAGATTTTATGCGGCGTAGTTATGGTGTGGCAGATATAACAAGCTACCAGGGCTCTGACTTCGATAAACACATGCACGACCTTAATGAAAAAGACAAAGAAGAGAGAGATGAAAGTATTTCCATCTTTGAAAAATATTGCCGGGATGCCGGGTTGAACTATTCTGTACACCGTGACCGGAATGTAGCCCTGCAGGAATTGTTGCATGAATCAATCTATGCCGACCTGCTTATTATAAGTGAAAGCGAAACATTAACCCGGTTTGAAGAAGTTGTACCCTCCCGCTTTGTGAAAAATGTTTTGAATGAGGTACAATGTCCTGTTGTAGTGGTTCCGCCAAAATATAAACCCATTGATAAAGTCATCCTTCTTTACGATGGTGAACCCTCATCAGTTTTTGCCGTACGCACCTTCAGTTATCTTTTTGATGAAATGAAATCGGCAGAAACTGACGTGATCACTGTAAAACCATTGGAGGATTCACTTCATATGCCGGACAACAGGTTGATAAAAGAATTTGTAAAGCGGCATTACCCCAAAGCTGAATATGTTGTACTAAAAGGGAATTCGGAAGATGAGATCATAAAATATTTACACAGGGAGAAAAAAGACCCTATTGTTGTTCTGGGAGCTTATCGCAGGAGTTCATTTTCAAGATTATTCAGACCAAGCATGGCTGATCAGTTAATGCAACACGTGAAAATGCCTTTGTTCATAGCGCATAATAAATCCTGAATCATGTTTTTACAGATCTACGATAGTATGACTGTTGAGGAAGTGCAGGACCGGTTTACAGAGTGTTTCCCTTTTCTGAAAATTGAGTTTTATTCCAAATCGCATAAAAAGTTTGAAGCGTCTGATAAAACGTACCTGTATCATAAAAAAATGTTGATCGGCGATATCCGCAAAAAACACATCGATGGTTCGTTGGAAATCAAATCCTGGTTCACAACAGCCAGGGTTGAAAAAGAATTAAAGGATATCTATGGGCTGAATGCCCAGATTTTTAGATGGGATCGAAATTCATGGATTCAAACCTCTTTGAGCGACGAATTCACATTACAGCAACAAAGCCAGTTTGCCGTGGAACCCATCAAACAATTGAATGAAGATAAGTAGCTAATATTCGTGAACAAAAGTAGTCAACACAACCTTTTATGCCTGCAGTAAGGTTTTCTTAAGCCTTAAGAAGATTTTATTTTTAAAACAGTAATCATGTCAGCTTTTACAAGAAAATTTAAAGATATCGGTATTGCCGATCTGTCGGAAGTAGGGGGAAAAAATGCCTCCTTGGGTGAAATGTACAGCCAGTTATCAGGCAAGGGAATTTTGGTACCTGATGGTTATGCCACTACAGCATTTGCCTTCTGGACCTTCCTGGATTATAATAAACTATGGGAAAGGTTGTTGCAATTATTAACTACGCTTGACAGGAAGAACTATTCTAATTTAAAGCAGGTTGGGTCACAGGCACGACGGCTGATGCTAAATGCAGAAATGCCCGGGGATATTGCCATTGAAATTAAGCGGCAATACAGGCAGCTATTTGGTAATGTAGACGAAAACGAAGCCGTTGCCGTAAGAAGCAGCGCTACTGCCGAAGACCTGCCACAGGCAAGTTTTGCAGGGCAACATGAATCATATCTGAATATAAAAGGAGAAGAACAACTGCTCGATGCCGTGCAAAAATGTTTTGCATCCCTTTATACGGACCGGGCCATCAAATACAGGGAAGACAATGGATTTGCACACGAAAAAGTAGCCCTTTCAGTAGGTGTTCAAAAGATGGTAAGGGCTGATAAGGCCTCATCTGGTGTTGCCTTCACACTGGAACCTGAATCAGGATTCCGGGATATTGTGCACATTAGTGGCGTGTGGGGATTGGGTGAAAATTTGGTGCAGGGTACTGTTACACCAGATGAATTCCTGGTGTTCAAACCAAAGTTGCTGGAAGGGAAACAGGCTATCGTTCAAAAAAAACTGGGTGATAAAGCTTTTACAATGGTATATGCGGTTGGTTCAACCATCACTTCAACCGTCAATATTGAAACAATAAAAGAAAAACAGGAACAATATGTATTGAATGACCAGGAAATAACCCAGTTAGCAAAATGGTCTGTCATGATAGAAGATCATTACGGAAAACCAATGGATATAGAATGGGCTAAAGATGGATTAGATGAGAAAATGTATATCATCCAGGCAAGACCTGAGACCGTGCAATCTTCGAAGAACCAGCTCCTTTCAAAAGAATATGAATTATTAAAAAAAGCCCAACCAATTGCTACGGGCCAGGCAGTTGGAAATAAAGTGGCTTTTGCAAAAGCAAGAATTATAAACTCGCCTAAAGAATCGGACAAATTAAATCACGGCGAAATTGTTGTAACAGATCTTACCAGCCCGGATTGGGACCCCATTTTAAAAAATGCAGCAGCTATTATTACAAACAAGGGAGGAAGAACTAGTCATGCTTCCATTGTAGCAAGGGAATTGGGTGTTCCTGCTATTGTTGGCTGTAATAACGCAACAGATGTAATAAAAGACGGTGAAATGATAACTGTTTCCTGTTGCGAAGGAAAAACAGGGAACATATACAGGGGAGAAGTACCCTTCAGAATCACCGAAACCGATTTCTCAACCATTACAAAACCAGAGGGCACAGAGGTAATGCTAATAGTTGGAGATCCTGATAAGGACTTCAAACTTTCATTTTATCCCAATGATGGTGTGGGATTGATGAGAATTGAATTTATCATCACGCATTTTATACAGGTGCATCCAATGGCACTGGTAAAATTTAATGAGTTGAAAGATGAAGCTGTTAAAAATAAAATTGAAGAACTGACCCACCACTACCCTGACAAAAAACAATATTTCATTGAAAAATTATCACAGGGTATTGCAACCATTGCTGCTGCGTTTTATCCAAAGGATGTGATTGTGCGTCTCAGTGATTTTAAAACCAATGAATATGCTAATTTAATTGGAGGAGAAACCTTTGAACCGAAAGAAGAAAATCCTATGCTAGGTTTTCGCGGAGCCTCCCGTTATTATAATGTGTTGTACAGGGATGGCTTTGCCCTGGAATGCGAAGCAATTAGAAAAGTTCGATCAGAAATGGGCTTTGAAAATGTTAAGGTGATGATCCCGTTTTGCAGAACTTTGGACGAAGGCAGAAAGGTTATCCAGGTGATGCAACAAAATGGGCTCGACAGGGATACTGATTTTACACTACAGATCTATATGATGGCAGAGATACCAAGTAATGTATTGCTCGCCGAAAAATTTGCAGCTCTGTTTGATGGTTTTTCTATTGGCTCAAACGATCTCACCCAACTAACATTGGGTATTGA
>DASTMJ010000060.1:0-5013 GCA_035714205.1 Flavisolibacter sp.
GCTCAGCCATATGAGAGGTAAACTGGAACATTGTGAAAACGTTTCTGCAGGTGTTTTCGATCCAGTACATATAATTTTGGTCAACTGGTAATTCCTGTACTAACTCCAGGAAGAGCCAGGTTGCAGGCATCAGATTCACAACCTCCAATACTGTATCTTTGCCGCTTTAGCATTAAACCTTTAATGCCATTACTCACTAAAACCATAAACCATGAACGTAAGATCATTCAAAACCTTTTTCCCGGTACTTTTAATTGTTTCTGTTTTTACAGCATGTAATAATGAATCAACCAACACTGGTGAAAATGCAGATACAACTTCTACCACTACTACTGAATCTACAAACGAAAATGAAGCCAGGGCCCAGGCGGTATTAAGTGGAACACAATCCGACACCACAGTTACAGGAACCGTAAACTTTAAAGAGGACGACGGTAAGGTTGAAATGAAACTGGAGATCACCGTTCCTAAAAAAGCAAACAGTTCTGTTGCAGTTCATATACACGAACACGGAAGTTGCGGCGATATGGGTAAAGAAGCCCATGGCCACTGGAACCCTACCAACGAAAATCACGGCAAGTGGGGAACAGCACCTTTCCACCGCGGCGACATCGGGAATGTAAAGCTGGACGGTGAAGGAAAAGGTACCCTGGAACTGGAAACTGATCTCTGGACCATCAGCGGATCTGATACTACTAAAAACATTTTAAATAAAGCCATCATCGTGCACGGCGGTGAGGACGATTTTAAAACCCAGCCTACAGGCAATGCAGGTTCACGGATTGGCTGTGGTGTTATCACAAAAAGCTGAGGATAACCTATCTTTTTCATGGGCTTCCATAAATGGAAGCCTTTTTTATTTAGCGAATGATGAATTCTGCTATTGCAAGCCCAGCTCCTGTTTTCAAACAACTCATTACATTCTAATTTTGATAGAGTTTCATTAATTGTTCCAGTTGTTCTTCCAGGTCTTTGATCTCGGCAAGCATGTACCGGTAGTTTTCAGGTTCCATATCTGCCTTGAGGGAAGAATACAGCAATTTCCTTTTTACCGTTAAAAGATCATGCAGTTTTTTGATCTGCGCATAATGGTCCGATGAGTGTATCATAAGGTTGTTTTGGAATGAAACCGTATCACACTGGGCCAGGGATGGAATATAGACCGGGAAAAAGCTAAAAAGTAAAAAATCCCTTCTTTCGAAGGGATTAGTAAATTCAGGTCGTCGGTTTATGAGTTTAGGTTAATCAATATTGGACGCCTGGGCTTTAATATAGGGTTGGATAGTCTTCAAAGGAATTGGATAGTGGTTTTCATAAAGATGGTACAAACCTATACCAAATTAAAAACCCAAAAAAGAGCTCTTCTACCCTTTTTCCCCTTCCGTGTATATACGGTGTCTATCGTAAACTAACGTTTATATGCCCCGGAAACAAAAAGGGCCTGGGGTAGAAACCCTGGCCCGTATTTAATCCGTACCCTATGAAAACTGTTTTCTTATCAGCAATAATTGTGCTAGAAGAAAAAAAACTCCAGGTTAATTGCCCGGGATTCAAAAAAAACGGGAAATATTGATGATTTATAAAACAAGGATATGTTTTGACCTTCCTGGGCTGTTATTGGTCCATGCTGTAATGAAGAGTTAATAAATGGCAGCAGTAAGTCGTTCGGGTTCAGCTATATTTATGTAAGTAAAAAAATATGGCAACAGTACTTATTTTTCTCTTCGGATTTTTTGTAGGATTGATGATTCTACGTGCCATCCACAAGAAAAAGGTTAAATAACAGTCATGCGGCCTTACTAAGACCCATCCGGTTATTAAACTAACACCGGTGGCCCGTTAGTTTCGGATATTTTTTCTATATTTTAGAGATTTACGGACAAACCCAGGTATGCTTTTAAAACGTTCTATGAACAGGTATCCAGAACCGGCTTTGTGGAGTTTGGGGCTGATCTTTCTTTTTTTTATTGATCCCACAAGAGAAACAATTACATTTTGTTTATTTAAATGGGCAGGATTTAATTCCTGTATGGGTTGCGGTATTGGCCGGTCCATACATTATGCCCTGCACCTGCAACTCGGCCAGTCTTTAAACACTCACTTTTTCGGGATACCTGCAACGGTTTTTCTCATTTACCGGGTATTCAAATTATCTTTTACATCAAAACACAAATACCACCATGAACCAACAACAAATGCTGATGATGTTACCTGGACTGCAGCCAGATGAAATTTTGCTTATTCAGAATATAACAAAAGACATGACGGAAGCACAGCAACAACAATTTTTCCTGTTTTATCGTGGCAAGCGTAAGGAACAACAAACACTGTTGATCATGACCTTACTGGGTTTCTTTGGAGTAGCAGGCATTCAACGCCTGGTAACCGGCGAAACAGTACTCGGCATTTTATACCTTGTAACGATCGGGTTTTGTGGAGTGGGTACCATCATTGACCTCATCAACATTAACCAGATCACTTCCGATTTTAACCAGAAACAAGCCATTGAAGCAGCCAACCTTGTTAAGATGAGTGGTGTTTAAATACGGTGCAATGAAAATGACCGGCAACAGATCATTCAACCACCAGGTTCTTTTTCAAATACTCCATCATAAAAACATTATTCTCCCATTGGTCCGAAATAGGCTGATGTGTGCCCGGCAATAAAACTGTATATGGCGGAGCACCAAATTCCGGAGTAATGGTAAACGTCTTTGCTCCGCTCCTTTGCCTTGCATCTGCCACTTTTTGCCACCATCCAAGATGATTCTCCAATGCTTCCTTCCATAATATATCGTTCGGATCTGGCACCTGTGGCCCCTGCGAATAACCTACCCGGGCATGAATATGCTGTGTGTGTTTTATAGCCAGTTCTATCGCATCTGGCTGGTCATGCAACAAACTTTCTGCAACCGCACACCAGTGTGATATATCGAGAGTCAGCCGCAGGCCGGGCAGTTTTTGCAGGTAGGATTTTGTTACATGGGCTGCAAAACTAAATTTACCGCGGTGCGTCTCGTGAACAATGGTAACTCCTGTTTCTTTTTCTATAGCTGAGGCAAGCTGGATCAGGCTGTTGTTTTCATCAAAACTGAAATAGTCCTTACCGGTTTGAGAATTGATGAACAGTGGCCCTGCTGATGCCAGGTGACGAAGACGTTTTTCATAGGCTCTTGTATGATGGTCTATTTGGGAATCAACTGTTTCCCAATGCTGGGCAATAAACAATAAACCCTGATTGTCCAACACTTCCAAAATCGCTTCTTTTTTTAGACGCTCAAAGGGTAAGCTCATTTCCACTCCATCATATCCGGCGTTTTTAACCCGGGCTGCAAACTCATCAAAGGGCATGTGCTCACTGCCCCAGTGCGGACAAAAAAATTGAAGTTCCATTGAAGAAAGGTAAAAAATGATATGATTACCGGCATTGAATTATAGAAATACAGCTCTGTAAAAGGGCAGTTGGTTATCATTTCTTTGGACACATCTTTCTTAAAGAAAAGAGCCCAACTTCAATATTTTAATTGTCAGTTTTTGTATAGTAACTTTAATACTCTCTACCCCTTGCATCACCCCCTCCGCTCCCCTTTTAATTTTTTTATTCTAAAACTTAAACAATGAAACGTTTTGGATTTTCATGCACACAGTTTTGTGTTGTCATGATTTTTGTTCTGACCTCCTGCGGTGGCAGTGAAGAAAAAACCACCACCGATACCACCACCACAGTTTCGGATACAACTACGACAACCACAGCTCCGGCTACATCAACCATTTCTACTACACCGGAACACATCATGCTTGCCCGCCACAGGGTGAAAGATTATGCTAAATGGAAAGTATCTTACGATGAGCATGACTCCATGCGGTTAGCAAATGGACTGCGTAATTATGTCATCGGCCGCGGACTGGAAGATTCCAATATGATACTGGTGGCAGTAAAAGCTGAGGATGTTGCCAAAGCTAAGGCCTTCGCCAAAGACCCCTCCCTGAAAACAGCCATGCAGAAAGGCGGCGTAACCGGTACACCAACCTTCCGCTTTACTACAGTGGTATACCAGGACAATGCACCCAATATGTCAGCCCTCAGGTCTATGACCATGTTCACGGTAAAAGATTGGGATGCATGGAAACGATCTTTTGATAGCAGCAGGCAGCTGAGGATAGATAATGGATTAACCGACAGGGCTTATGGTTATGATGTGGATGATAACCATAAAGTAGTATTGGTGGTGGCCATTAATGACTCAGCCAAAGCCAATGCTTTCTGGAAGGGTGATGTGATAAAACAAAGGCGGGCTGCTTCGGGAGTAATTGGAGAACCTCAACGTTTTATTTACAGGGTAGTGGAGAGATATTGATTGAATACTTTAATAGATAGTTGAAAGATGAAGGAGCACCTTCATCTTTTTTATTGAAAGAAAGTGTTTTCCCTACCGTTTCGCCGGTGTTATTAGTAAGCGTAAAACTTTTACCTTTTACTAACGGAGACAGATAGCTGCATTAACCTCGCTGCGCAGCCGAATCCGGACGAAGGAGGGATCGGCGGGACCAAAAAAACAACCAATGTCTACTTGGCAACTAACGCAATTGCGCCAGCGGCCTCTTTTCCTCCTGCCCGCCGAAGGCACGCTGAACTATTTTTCTTTATTATCACTTCGCATGTAAATACATAATTAGAAACTGAATACGCACCTGTATCTAAGAACTGTAACCTGCCAACTAACAACACCTCCTCTAATGCGACCAACAAAGTTTTACCCACAAACAACAACCTTGCACACCTGCATATCTCCACATCATCCCTTACCTTCAACACGCAATGGTAACTGCCTTACAAATATTTTTCTCGCTTATACTCATCATCATCATCATCCTGTTTGTTTTTAAACCCAGGCGGGCAGTTGTTGTGGCGTGGCCACACAACTTCCGCGACGTACTGCAGGACTATGTTAGCTTTTATGCCCGGCTTGATGAAGATGGCAAAAAGCGTTTTGATGAAAAATTTCAAAACTT
>DASTMJ010000061.1:0-1606 GCA_035714205.1 Flavisolibacter sp.
ATTATTGAGCCCGGCTATTCCAATAACTTCAGAAGGAACGCGTGCCTGATAACTGAAAGAAGCCGCTACATGCGGCTTTTTTATTTTCTCTTGTAAAAATAGAGTTGAACATTGTTCCAGAAAGCTTTTTCACTGATAGTAAAAAAACCGGAACCATCCTGGGCAAAACTAATGGCTTCACCCTGCGGCTCCACTTTATAAGATAAGGTTGAATATGGTTTTGCCAGTGCTTGTTCAATGGTTTCATTTGCCACCCTTTTATAATAATAAATAGCAGAATAATTCTTAACTAATACTTCCTTTCCATCATCTGTAATATCAGCACTTACAATGCTGGTATACGGTAAGCTTCCAACTTTCCTGGCAGTATTAACATCGGTTAAAGAATAAGGGTAATCCAGTTTAAACAATAAGGAAGGATTGTCTCTTTTGGTAAAAATATAAATGTCTTTCGATACCGGGTCAACCAAAAAACTTTCGGCATCATGAGCACCATCCTCATATACAAAACGGATCTTCTCTATAGTGTTCACTGTATCGGTTGATGCGCTGGGTTCAGGAAAGCGGTAAAAACAATATTCTGAATAGACCCGCCCGTTGTCTCCTGTTTCAGCAATATAAATATCATTTCCGGCAAGCGCCATATCTTCCCAGTCGCGGTTGGTGACTCCCTTCAGGTAAACTTTTTTCTGAACCACACCATTATGTTGTATAAGGTAAAGCTGGGGCGGGTTACCACTGTCTTCTTGTCCCCAAACATACCCGGGGTTGACCTTACTATCTGCAATACCTGAAATTTCACTAATGGTTGGCGACAAAACATACCCGGTTGGAAGTGAATCAAAGATCATTATCGAACCGGGCGACATGGAATGTTTATTACAGGCTGTAAAAGAAACCATGGCACTATAAATAACAACAATGAGCAATGAGTGTAGAAAGTAAGAGCTGGAAAAAAACTGTAGTAACCGCGTATGCTTCATTAATTCAGGGGTTGATAAAAAGGCGGTAAAGATAAAAATCTAAAACTGCAGATTATGTCAATAAGATGGTAAAGATGGGCGACTAAGAAATTGTACTTAGCCGGCGCAAATAGAAGTCACATAAAACCCTGCAGTTTATATATTGCAAAAAATTAGTAGGTAGTTATGAAATTTTGTGCTACAGTTATGGGAAACAGCTACACATTTGAATTTATAAACAATTCTTCAGTGCTGGTTTCAGGTAACAATACCGAGTATATATTGTTTAAATCCAGGAACTGGCAATGTGCTGACCAGGTGGAAAAAAAACTTCTAAAAAACCTGGGTGATGCCATTGACAGGCTTCAGCAGGCTGCACCTCAATGATCACAGGTATTTATACACGGAGTTCTTATAGGTCTCCAGTTCTTCCAGCGTGGTAAATTCATCAAATTTTTGAGAGATCTCTTCCTGCTTTCGTACCAGCAAAACCTTTGCTCCATTAACAAGGGTTCGCTTGGCCCGTGCAAAAATAGTATCCAGTGAAACCAGGTCTGAAATGGTTTGAAATTCCTCAATTTGTGTAACATCTATAATATAATCCTGCATCAATCATTTTTTTAAAGCCTGCAAATCTATTGCCT